>NZ_JBIIDX010000205.1:0-4536 GCF_044238155.1 Aestuariivirga sp.
CGGGTCAAAAAACCCGGTCAATCCAAGTCCACGGAAATAGTTCTCGATCGCCGTGCCACCGGTCTTGGGCACATGGATGAAAAGAAACGTCTTCTCCATCTGGCCCTGCCGGAACTGATATAGCGGCATGCTGACTCTTACCTCTTTTATGCGAAAATTCCCTCACGAACTCCGCTTGCCACACAAGCAGCCACGCCGTCCGCCACGAAACGGATAAGCATCTTCTGACGCCCGTGGTTCAATTGTCCGAGCTACCTTGCCCAAGATGCAAGAATCTCCGATCAGGTCAATCTGTAATCGAAGCGTTCCATATCTTCGGAAAATGAGCGAGCAATCAAATCATGCCCCTCCGCGAAGCCATCAAACATCACCATGGCCGAGGCTGATTTCGGCCGGTACTGGCCCTTGGCACGTATGGTGCTGAAATCACTGGCAAGAGAAGGCGGCAATCCGGCTTGCCCGGCAAAGCGGACAATGTCACCTTCAAGGTCCTCGTAGCGCAGCAGCATATCCATGGCGCAGCGACCATTGATGTGGGTAATCAGCCTGTTTGATGAGAACACCCCAGGATTGGGCCGACGCCCATTCCTGTAGTCAGCCTCGATGCCGGTGCGGTGCGCGAACTGAAACCTCAACCACTGCCGAAAATGCTCTGGCGTGGGCTCCTTCACCGCGCGGCATTCCCAGAAATACCAACTCACGACATAGTCGAAGGGATTGCGCACGATCGCAACCTTCTTGTAGGCCTCAAAGAGATCCGCATCGACCCGGGAGCGCAAGTCCTCTGCACTGATGTGATTGTAGAAGCGGGCCTGTGAAACGCCTGGCGCTTCGGCGGGTCCATAATTCTGGGGCCCTGTATATCCCAGCGTCTTTCGGATGTTCTCGTCAGCGGGGGCGATCGGGGTCACGATATCCTGCGCCAGCATGTGCTTCGACAGGGCTATTTCAAAACTGGTTCCTGCAGTCTTCCTTGTCTTGAAGGCAATGAACCTGTGGGTATGGGAGAGAATCATGTGCCTTGCGCTTTGTCGTGGAGATGCATTCTCTGGTTGCCATTTCAGTTGGTGCCGTGCGATCGGGCATGAAACCGCCCCAAGCACAAGGCATCACCCATTACGGGTCCACTCGGTCACAGAATAAGCTAATAGATCGAAAAAGAGCAAACTTCGAAGGAGAGCCGTGCCGTGACAGACTACCGGAATGGCCACGCGCCATTTCCCCAGACGCTGGTGATTTCATCAGAGCGATCCGGGCTCAATCTCGTACGCCATGCGGTCGAGGTCATGAGCGGGATGAGAACGCCTGGAAAGGCTCACCTGGTGAAGGATGGACCACTTCTCTTCCACAGAACCCATTATGCCGGGCATGCCGGCGCGCCCGTGGGCCCGTTTGCACCGCTGTTCGAACCAGGTGGAGCGAGCAACTATGCCAAGGCACTGCTCCTGTTACGCGACCCGGCGGAGACATATGTTCGTGCCTATGACAGCAACATCAACTTCATGAAGCGCTATATCGAAAACATCCAGCTTTTCGACAGGTTTCAGGGTGACAAGCTGGTCGTAAGCTATGATGAACTGGTCAGCGGCAACAGCGCCTTGCAGAGAATTTTTTCGTTCCTGTCCATCGAGAACCATTTCGATGCATCGCGGCTCGCCGGGATACGAAAGGACGCCGTGGAATGGTATGACAGGAACCAGCCATCCGGGTCGCAGACGCGCGGTGACCCAAGCCTGCTCAAGACGCACCAGGCAGCCCTGACGGAGCGGGAAAGACGGGTCCTGCAGACCTTCCTGAGGCAGGAGCTGGGCGAGCTTGCAGCAACCTATCTTGCTCCATGGCAGACCACGCTCACCAGCGGCGCAGAAGGCCGACCATCAGGCTAGAGCACCATGGCTTCTCATCCACCTTTGACAGAGGTCGTAGAAGACAAAATCCCGCGCATACCAGCGCCGCAGGTTCTCCTTCGCCAGATCACTGAGCTCGGGGGTCTGTGAATAGTCGTTGCGGTGGGCAGTGGCTGCATCCTGCGCCGGCTGCAGATCGGCATATGCCAGCGAAAGGCCGAGCTTCTTGAGAAGCATTCCGAAGTCAGAGGCAAAATTCTCCTGCCGGATGATCCAGAGTGGCGGGCGAAGGTCGAGAAAGCACATCCTCTCGAACCAGTCGATCTGCTGCATTGCCGTGTGCCGGATCGATTGAATGGCCTGCAACGCCATGTCGCCTGCCCTGTCGGTCCGGAACAGTGCTTCAGCGAGTTGATTTGCATGTTCAAACTGGCCGAAAGCGGCTGCCTCGGGTCTTGTCCATTCGACATAGATGCGCGGCTGGCCCTTGCGTTTGCGCGAATAAAAACCCGACTTGAAGCGGGAGATGGGGTCCCTGATGGAAAAGAAATACTCAACACCCGCAGGGACCTCGTACAATTTTCTCATGTGTGGAAGCTGGTGCACCATAACGCCATGCGGCTTCAACTGCTGGGCGAGATGCATGATCTGCGTACCCGCATTCTTTCCTATGTGCAGAAAGGCAATCTCGCGCAATTTTGCCAGTCCCTCCTGCGCAGGCGGCGCATCGCCCCTGTTCATGATCGAGCCACGACCGCCGCCCGACCTGCACCGCAGCTCAGGACCGGTTCATGTGTGGGCTGAGAGGAATGCAAGGGGATGGCGGACATTCGTGTCCTGGTCCCTTCGTACTCAACATGTCGCTGGCCGTCAGATACCAACCCAATAACTCCCCTTCCGTGCACTGGCGCCCCCAAACAGTTGCTCGTGACTTTCAACAAGCCCCATGAACACGCCGTTTCAGACAGGGGCCGGCAGAAGCCTATAGCGGCTGGAAAGACGGTTGGTAAGGTCCTTCTTGTGACGTGCGGACCGATAAGTCGGCGAACGCGCAACATCACACGCAGTGCAAGCAACGGGACTCTCCGTGGAGACGTGCGCAGGCCGGGGGAGCAGTGAACCAAACAACAGGGGCGTGCGCGTCAGCCAGGCTGAAGCTGCAGAATCGGCTCCAGATACGCGGCATAGGGTTTCCAGCGGCCGACCGAGTTGGCATTGATGCCAGCCCGCACCTGCAGGCGGCTGAACGTCGACACCGGCGCCATGTTGCGCTCCGGATTAAGGCAGGCAGCTTCGAACGGAAGATCGACTGAGGCCAGGAGCGCACGGATCGCCGTCTCCGGTGAGGCTACCAGATCCTCGTAGGACAGCCTGACCACACGGCCTGGCAAGACCTTGTCCCAATGCGCCATCAGCCGCTGATAGTCGCGGAAATAGTCGGCGTAGGAGGCTGGATCATAGCTATAGGCATGGGCGAGGTTCATCTCCGTCTGGAAAGCGGATATGAATGTATCGGCCGGGTGGCGTGTGCAATGCACGATCCGGGCGTCCGGGAACAGCACGGCAATCTCGGCCAGAAAGCGGAAGTTGAGCGGCATCTTGTCAACCGGGCGGGCGTGCCCGTTCACCACATAGTCCATCGACTGCTGATAGAGTTGGGCGAGAGCCTCGATCTTCGCCGAACCAAGAGCATCGAGCGTGGCGTCGATCTCGCGCAAGGCCCTTCCGCCGGCCAGCCTGGCCGCCACATAGGTGAATGTCTCGAGTTCGCCCGCATTGCCTGCGGTGCTGTGCGCCGAAAGGATCTGCGCGGCCAGCGTGGTGCCGGATCGCGGCAGCCCGACCACGAAGATCGGCCGAAAGCGGCTGCGCCCGTAGCGCGCTGAGAGAGCCTCGATACGCTCGCGCGTGAAGGCCGTGATACGCTCGTCCACTTCACGGCCGAAGGCGGCCGTGACCGACGGCGTCCTGAGCAGTTTCCTCGCATCGCGCAAGGTGGCGAAGGCCTCGTCAAAGCGCCCGCTCGCCTGCAGCATCACGCCCTTGCGGATCATCAGGTCACAGCGGTCCTGTGGCGCAAGCCCGGGCCGCTCGATCTCCGCGCAGATATCACCATAGAGCGCCGAGCCGGCATCGTCGCGGCCGGACCCCGAAAGAAGGCAGAGGTAACGTGCGCGGTGCGGAGTTGTCGCCAGATCACGCAGCATGAGCGCTCGCGCGTCCTCGATGCGACCCAGAGACAACAGGCATTCCGCCTTCTCGAGCCTGATCTGGCACCGGGCGGCTTCCGGCGCCTTGTGAAGCGCCTTGTCATAGAGCGCAAGCGCCTCGTCCATGTGGCCGATGCGGGCCCGGAACGAGCCCATGCGCCAAAGCGTGACAAAGTTCCGCGGCTCGAACGCTCTCGCACGTTCGTACAGCGGCGCTGCCTCGGCCACCCGGCCCATCGACAGCAGGCAGAGCCCATAGTTGAGAAGGTAGTCAAGGTTGCGCTCATCAAGCGTCACCGCCCGCGCCAGGCTAGGCTCGGCAAGCTCGAAACGGCCAGATCCCTGCAGCACAATCCCGAGCGTATAGTGCGCGGGCGCAAGAAGCGGATGCGCGGCCACCAGCCGCCGCGCAAGGATCTCCGCCTCGCCGTGCCGGCCACGCTCGAGCAGTGCCTCGATCTCCCGCAGGGCCGGGGCTG
>NZ_JBIIDX010000003.1:0-48534 GCF_044238155.1 Aestuariivirga sp.
CCGCACTGATGCGTCATGGCCCCTCGCCCCTTCACCGCAGGAGTTTTGCTCCGGTCGCCGCCCTGCTCCCGCGTTAACCATCCCGACCGAAACCGATTCACGCCTGACTCGGCAGGATTCATCATGCGCGGTCTTGAGTGTGTTGCGTTTGCGCAGAGGGGAAGTGGGATGGGATTCGAGACTCGGCCGGATATCCGGCCCCTGCATAATCGGATTCTGGTCGGCGATTGCCTGACGGAACTGAAGAAGATTCCCGCAGCCTCGGTGGATCTGGTATTTGCAGACCCGCCTTACAACCTGCAACTCACGGGAAGTCTGACGAGGCCCGACCAGAGCAAGGTCGATGCTGTGGACGACCACTGGGACCAGTTCGAAAGCTTCGAGGCCTATGACCGCTTCTCGCGCGGCTGGCTGGCCGAATGCCGCCGCATCCTGAAGCCAACTGGCGCGCTCTGGGTCATCGGGTCGTATCACAATATTTTCCGGGTTGGCTCGATCTTGCAGGACCTGGGGTTCTGGATTCTCAATGACGTCATTTGGCGCAAGACCAATCCGATGCCGAACTTCCGCGGGCGACGTTTCACAAACGCCCACGAAACCCTGATCTGGGCGGCGCGCGACGCCAATACCAAGTACACCTTCCACTACGAGGCGATGAAGATCTTCAACGACGAGGTACAGATGCGCTCAGACTGGACCTTGCCTCTTTGCACGGGGTCGGAGCGGCTGAAGACCAGGTCAGGCGAAAAACTTCACCCGACACAAAAGCCTGAGGCACTCCTCCACCGTGTTCTCCTCTCGAGCAGCAATCCGGGTGACGTGGTGCTGGATCCATTCTTCGGCACCGGAACAACCGGGGTTGCCGCGAAGCAGCTGGGCCGGAACTTCATCGGGATCGAGCGGGAGGATGCCTATGCAGAGGCAGCCCTGTCACGCATTGATGCAACACAGGCTCTCCCGGTTGAAGCGCTGAAGGTCACAACCGGAAAACGAGCCGAACCTCGGGTACCATTCGGTTCGCTGATCGAGCGCGGCCTCGTGAAGGCAGGAGAGATGCTGTTCGACCCGTCGAGTCGTATTGCAGCGCGTGTACGCGCAGACGGCTCCATTGCCTGCAAGGATGCATCGGGCTCCATCCACAAGATCGGCGCGCATGTTCAGGGCTCTGAGGCCTGCAATGGCTGGACCTTCTGGCACGTGAAGAAGGGTGCCAATCTCGTTCCCATCGACATGCTTCGCCAGCAACTGCGCGCCGAAATGGCCACGGCCGCCTAGAGCAAGAACCGACCTGATTGAAACAGCGCCGTTCGGTCGCGGCGGCGTGAGCGGGCAGGAGAGGTCCGAAACGAGGACTGGGGGTCCTCGTGAGAAGTGCTGCAAACTGGACGCCCGCCGCCACCGAAACCCGAGGCTACCTCCGGTGGCGCGCTTCGATAAGGTCGGTGCTTGCTCTAGCTCAGTTTCAAAATATTGAAGGTCATTGCTGCGCCGTCTGCGATCTTGCCACGGGGCCGAGGACATGCGCCACTACCTTGCGCATAACGGTGGGCAAGGCTTCTTCGGAAAGGCTGGCGGGAGCCACCCAGCGATAATCACCATCATCGAGCAATTCGCCGGTCGTGATGCGGGTCGCCAGCCAGACCACCAGCACCAGGTCAAAATGAGTGAAGGTGTGGGTCACTTCGCCAGAAATGGCTCGCCAGGCAGCTTGCAGAGGCGCTTGGCCCTCCGGATCAGCGGACCGGGGCCCCCACGCAGTTGACGGAATTTCCATCATGCCCCCGAGAAGTCCCTTTTCCGGCCGGCGCCGCAACAGGACTGCGCCATCATCACGCTGAATCCAGAACGCCGTACCATGCCGCACGGGGCGTTTCTTCTTGTCGAGCTTGCGCGGCAAGGATGAGGCCAAGCCTTTGCGTCGACCCTCACATACCTTGTTGAATGGACATTGGCCGCAGGCGGGCGCACGCGGCGTACAGATCGTGGCACCCAGATCCATCATGGCTTGCGCAAAATCGCCAGCTCGCGCCTTCGGCACAAGCGCCTGGGCAAACTCCCGGATGAGAGGCTTTGCAGCTGGCAACGGTGTTTCAATCGCGTGGAGACGACTGATGACTCTCTCAACGTTTCCATCAACCGCGGCATGGCGCTGTCCGAAGGCAATTGCAGCAATGGCCGCAGCCGTGTAGGGCCCGACACCTGGCAGGGCGCGCAAGTCATCTGCGGTTTGGGGAAAGCGGCCGCCATGGCGCAGCATGACTTGCCGGGCACAGGCGTGGAGGTTTCGTGCCCGCGCATAATAACCAAGGCCCGCCCAGGCTCGCAGCACATCGTCAAGGGGCGCAGCGGCAAGCGCTTCGACGGATGGCCACAGTGCCGTGAACTTCTCGAAATAGGACCTCACCGCGGGCACCGTTGTCTGCTGCAGCATGATTTCAGACAGCCACACACGGTAGGGATCTGGCTTAACACCGTTTGCCGCTCGCCAGGGCAGGACACGGGCGTTCGCGTCATACCAGGCCAACAAGCGGCGAGCGGCCTGAAACCCCGGCCCTTTTCTGGCCATGCTGCTGCGCAAGTCTGAAACTCCTGTTATAGCCTTCCGATATAGAACAGCTTTCGGCACCGGCAATGGAAACCCTGTCCAAGCATTTTAAGGAGATCACGCGGGTAGCCTTCGCGCGCTACGGCTTTGCCGCCGCCGACGCGGTGGCCAACTGGGAGGCCATCGTGGGCAGCGAACTGGCTGGGGTATCAGCACCCGAACGAATCAAGTGGCCAAGAGGCGCCTCCGATCAGCAACGCAAACAGGGTGGCACGCTGGTGATCCGGGCAGCACCCGGTCAGGCCCTTGGCCTACAATATGAAGCATCCCGCATCATTGCGAGAATCAACAGTTACTTCGGCTATGGCGCCATCGCCGCGATCAAGGTGGTGCAGGGGTCGCAGCCCATAGGACGCGTCCGCACCAAACCGCCTCTTCCAGAAAAATATGTTTTTAAACAACAAGTTGAAAGCGTAGAGGATGATCCGCTTCGAACTGCCCTTGAGCGTCTGGGGCGGGGGGTTGCCACCACCCGGCGGAGTTCTCCACAAGGCAAATAACGTATGGTTCGGACCCCCAACATCTAGTAGGTAGTCACCATGAACATGATTTCCCGCCGTCGCGTACTTGAACTGGGCGCCGCAATTGCGGCACTTGCAGCAGTTGCCCCTGCCTTGGCAGACGTCGACCCTGCCGAACTCCTTAAACCGCCGTCGCTGGGGGACATGTCCCTTGGGGGAGGCGAGAACGCCACGGTGACGCTGGTTGAGTATGCTTCGGCAACTTGCCCGCATTGTGCGGCTTTCCACAAGGACGTCTGGCCCAAGATCAAGGCAGACTATGTGGATACCGGCAAGATCCGTTTCATTTTCCGCGAATTTCCGCTGAATGATGCCGCACTCGCCGCTTTCATGATTGCACGCTCCGCACCGAAAGAGTCTTATTTTCCATTGATCGGCGTGTTTTTCGACACACTCGACACTTGGGTGCAGAATCCGGCGGAGGGTCTTCTGAACATCGCCAAGCAGGCTGGTTTCAGCGAGCAAAAGTTCAATGACACCTTGAGGGATGAGAAACTCGCCAAGGGCATCATGGAAATCCGGGATGGCGGCGCGAAATTTGGGGTTCAGGGAACGCCGACGTTTTTCCTCAACGGCAAGAAGCTTGTCGGGGAACAGACTTATGACTCTCTGAAGTCCGAAATCGACAAGCTGCTGTAGTTGTGCCGCCGAAGCGGCAAGTTGAAGGCTGGGGTCCAGAATGAAGTTTTCGCGGTTGAGGCTTACAGGATTCAAATCCTTTGTGGAGCCCACAGACCTGCTGATTGAGCCAGGCCTTACCGGCATCGTCGGGCCCAATGGTTGCGGCAAATCGAACCTTCTTGAAGCCCTGCGCTGGGTGATGGGCGAAAGCTCATACAAGTCAATGCGCGCCACGGGCATGGACGATGTGATTTTCTCCGGCACAACGCAGCGGCCTGCCCGCAACATGGCGGAGGTGCTGGTCACGCTGGTCAATGACGATGGCAGCGCCCCCCAGCCTTATAACGACCAGGAAACTCTCGAGATATCTCGCCGCATCGAGCGCGACTCGGGTTCGGCCTATCGAATCAATGGCCGCGACGTGCGCGCCCGCGACGTGCAGCTTTTATTTGCTGATGTGTCCACCGGCGCTCGCTCGCCCGCTTTGGTGCGGCAGGGCCAGATTGCCGAGATCATCAGCGCAAAGCCTCAGGCGCGCCGACTGATCCTCGAGGAGGCAGCAGGCATCACGGGCCTCCACACGCGCCGGCATGAGGCCGAGCTGAAGCTCCGTGCCGCAGAACAGAACCTCACGCGGCTCGATGATGTAACCGCTCAGCTTGAGACCCAGCTGAACAGCCTCAAGCGCCAGGCGCGCCAGGCGCAAAGATACAAAGGCCTGTCCGCCGAAATCCGCAAGCTTGAGGCGATGGGCCATTACGTGAATTGGAAGGAAGCCGCAGAATCGTGTTCTCAGGATTCGGCTGCTCTTGATGAGGCCACACGCATTCTTGCCGAGCACACGCGGGCCGCATCGGAAAAGCTGCGGCTGCGCGACGATCTGGGTGAAAAACTGCCCGCCCTTCGCGAGCAGGAGGCCGTACGCGCCGCCGTACTGCAGAGGGTGGTTCACGAACGCAACGTGCTCGACGAAGAAGAGCGCCGTGCCGCCGAACGCCGTGAAGAGCTGGAACGCAGGGTGGCCCAGATCGACGCCGATCTGGTGAGGGAACAGGACCTCCTGGGCGATACCAGCCGCGTTCTGGAAGAACTGGGTGCCGAAGAAGTTGCCTTGAGGACTCAGCAGGATTTGGGCGCCGAGGTGCGTGCCTCGGCTGCAGTTTCACTGCAGGAGGCTGCCGAGGCCTTGTCACGCGCGCAGGAGGCAGCGGACGAGGCCGGCGCCCTGCTCTCCGAGCTGACGGCTCGCCGCAACACTATTCTGCGGTCCATTGATGAGCATGCCGCGCGCGTCGGCAAGCTGGAGAACGAGCTGTCGGAGACCCAAGGCAAGCGCGAGGCTCTGCTGGCGCGCTTCAGCGTGGATGGTGATGCCCAGAACCTTGCTTCCGCCGTTGACCACGCGATCGCAGAGGCCGCGGACTTCGAACAGGCTGCGGGCTCTGCAGAAGCAACCGTCAGGTTGGCTCGGAGCACCGAGGCCGAAAGCCGGGCGGCTCATGACGACGCAAGGCGAAAGGCTGACCGGCTTCAGACGGAAGTACGCACGCTGACAAAATTACTCAAGGCAGGAGGTGGCGATCTCTGGCCACCGCTTGTCGATCAGATCAATGTCGCCCAGGGCTATGAAGTGGCACTCGGCGCCGCGCTCGGCGACGACATGGATGCATCTGCCGATGAAGGCGCGCCAGTGCATTGGCGCGGTCTGCCGCCTCTTGCTGAAACCGCACCGCTGCCTGCCGGAGCCGAGGCCCTCAGCAATTTCGTCTCAGGCCCGCCTGCCCTGCAGCGCCGCCTTGGTCACATTGGCGTTGTGTCGCGCGAACTGGGACAGGCCCTGCAGCCACAACTGAAGCCTGGACAACGGCTCGTCTCCCGCGAGGGGGATTGCTGGCGATGGGATGGCTTCACTGCGGCCGCAGACGCCCCTTCCGCCGCAGCCAAACGCCTCGCCGAACGCAACCGGCTTGCCCTGCTTGAGACCGAAATGGCCGAGGCTACCGCTGCGGCCGATGTGGCGCGAACGCTGTTTGACGACGCCCGCGCTGCCGTAGAGGCTGCCGTCCGGCTCGAACGTGAGAAGCGCGAAGGTCATCGGGCAGCACTCTCCGCGGTTGATTTTGCCCGCCGTGCGCTTGCCACTCACGAACGACAGGTGGCGGAACGCCTGGCCCAGACGAGCGCACTCGACGAGGCGCAACGCCGGATTTCGGATGCGCTGGAAGAAAGCCGGGCACGTCTGGCCGAGGCAAGCGCGGAAGCGGCCGGGCTTCCCGCTCTCGATGCGCAGCAGGCAGCTCTCAGCAGTCTGCGTGACATCGTAAATCAGCAGCGGGCTGCATATGCAGAAGCGCGCGCCACGCACGACGGACTGGAGCGCGAGGCAAGTGCCCGCGCCTCACGACTGGAGACCATTGAGCGCGAAGTGGCACAGTGGACTGCGCGGGCCACGCGTGCCCATGACCAAATCAATCAACTCAAACAACGTGGCGACGAGGCCCGCACAACGATCGCAGAACTTTCCGCGCTTCCACAACAACTGGCGGAGCGCCGGGTCAAGCTGATGAACACGCTGGCTGAGGCCGAGCAGGGCAAGCGAGACGCCTCAGATACCCTGCAAGCGGCCGAAAACAACGTGCGCGAGGCCGATCAGGACTTGCGTGCCGTGCAGGAACTGCTTGCTGCCGCGCGCGAAGATCACGCCCGCATGGGCGCCCGGCTGGAGGCGAGCACGGCGCGCGTTGATGCCGCCGTGCAGCGCATCGCAGAAGCGCTGCACTGCAATCCCGAAGAGGCCTTGGCCACCGCCGGTCTTGAGAGCGAGGAGATCCCGGCCGCCCAGGACATTGAGCGCAAGCTGCACTCCCTGCGCGAGGACCGCGAAAGGCTTGGGGGCGTCAATCTGCGTGCAGACGAAGAAGCAGCCGAGGTTGCCGCGCAACTTGAGGGGATCGTCAAGGAACGCGATGATCTGATCCAGGCGATCAACAAGCTGCGCGGCGGCATTGCAAGCCTGAATCGCGAAGGCCGCCAGAGGCTGCTTGATGCCTTTGAAAGCGTGAACCAGAAATTCAGTGAGTTGTTCACCACGCTGTTTGGTGGCGGCAAGGCCGAGCTTCATCTGATCGAGTCTGATGATCCGCTTGAAGCAGGCCTCGAAATCATTGCGAATCCGCCAGGCAAGAAGCCCACCACCTTGTCGCTGCTGTCCGGGGGCGAGCAGACCCTGACGGCGATGTCGCTGATCTTCGCTGTGTTTCTCACCAATCCGTCCCCGATCTGCGTGCTCGACGAGGTCGATGCGCCACTGGATGACCACAATGTTGAGCGTTTCTGCAACCTTCTGGACGCGATGCTGGAGCGTACCGAAACGCGCTTCCTGATCATCACCCATCACGCGCTGTCGATGGCAAGGATGCATCGTCTGTTTGGCGTCACCATGGCTGAACGGGGCGTATCACAGCTAGTTTCCGTCAACCTTGCCGAAGCTGAAACCATGGCAGTCGCCAAGTCTGCATGACAGGCGGGCTCAACGTTGTCTTTGACATCGGCAATGTGCTGATCGCTTGGGATCCGCGGGCGCTTTACCGCAAGATTTTCGCCAATGAAGAGGAGGTCGACTGGTTCATCACTCACGTCTGCACACCGGAGTGGAACCTTGAGCAGGATCGCGGCCGGAGCTTTGCGGAAGCCATCGCCGAGGCCACGGCGCGTCATCCTCAGCACGCAACTGCGATCACGGCCTATGATACGCGTTGGTCGGAAACCATTCTCGGTCCAATCTCCGGAAGCGTGGAAATTCTCCAAACGCTCGCCAGCCAGCACACACCCCTCTACGCAATCACCAACTGGCACCAGGACAAGTTCCGGGAAACACGGGATAAGTTCGATTTCCTGAAGCAGTTCCGCGACATCGTCGTGTCTGGAGAGGAAGGTCTGGTCAAGCCCGACCCTGCGATCTATCGGCTCCTGCTGGACCGCAACGGCCTGGACGCGGCCAGTTGCCTCTTCATCGATGACAACCCGCACAATGTGGCAGGGGCCAAGGCGATCGGCATGCAGGCCCATCAATTCATCACGCCAGAGCTACTTCGAAGCTATCTTGACAGCCTTGGCGTGCTTAAGTGACAGCCAACGGCGCGCGAATCGACGCAGCGTGATGAGCGGGAATTATCAGTATTGTTTTCAATAGGTTGGAATAGGTATCCGCCGCTTGACAGCCTGCTGACCCACAACTATGGTGCGCGCGCTTTGGAAGGGGATCCTCTCAAAATCCGCCCGCCGTTTGCCTGGAGGTCTGGCATATGACCAATCAAGGCGACGATCGGTCGCCGGAGCGAGTTTCCCGACCCGAGCTGGGCGAGCTTTCCGCCCGTCTCAAGGACTTGTCCGGTCGGATCGCGGCCGAACGGTCCGAACAGGCGGAAAACGCTAGACCGCATGCAGGCTTGGTGGGCGCCGCTGGCTATGCCAAGGGTTACCGGCTTGCGAGCGAGTTTGTTGCCGGAACACTGGTCGGTGGCCTCATCGGATATGGCATCGACTGGCTGCTTGGCACCTCGCCTTTCGGCCTGATTATCTTCCTGCTCCTTGGATTCGGAGCCGGCATCCTGAACATGGCCCGTTCGGCCAACAGGGCGCCACCGGCCAAGGAACGGCTCGACCCAAACCCGCCGCCAAAAGCGGCTCAAGACGATGAAGAAGAGGACTGATCGTGGCCAACGATCCGATCCACCAGTTTCAGATCAAGGATCTTGCCGGTCCGTTTCACCTCGGCGGGTTCGAGATTTCATTCACGAACTCCGCTCTGTTCATGGGCATTGCGGTCGCGACCGTGACCACCATTCTGCTGGCCGCTGCAGGCAGGGGCGCTCTCGTGCCGGGCCGCCTGCAGACGCTTGGCGAGGTCTGGTACGAATTCGTGCACAATATGGTGAAAAACGTGCTGGGGCCGGAGGGGAAACCGTTTTTCCCGCTGGTGTTCTCGCTGTTCTCCTTTGTGCTCGCCGCCAATATGCTGGGCATGTTCCCGTATTTCTTCACGGTCACCAGTCATGTGATCGTCACAGCATCGCTCGCCGTCTTCGTTGTCGCGCTGGTCGTCGTGGTCGGCATCGCCAAGCACGGGCTGGGCTGGTTCAAGCTGTTCGTGCCGAGCGGCGTGCCGATGGTGATCCTGCCGTTCATCTCGCTGATCGAGGTCATCTCCTTCCTGTCGCGCCCGGTGAGCCTGGGGCTGCGGTTGTTCGGCAACATGCTGGCCGGCCACATCGTGCTCAAGGTTTTCTCGGGTTTCGTGGTGAGCCTCGGCGCGCTGGGCCTCGGCGGCATCATTGGGTCCGTGGCCCCGCTGGGGATGGCCGTGGCGCTGACCGCGCTCGAATTCCTGGTGGCGTTCCTGCAGGCCTTCGTCTTTGCCATTCTCACCTGCGTCTACTTGAACGACGCGCTGCACACCCATCACTGACACACAGCCTTCAACCCAACACTTCCCAAAACGCGAGGAGACTGACATGGAAACAGAAGCAGCAAAGATGATCGGCGCCGGTATCGCCTGTATCGGCATGGGCGGCGCCGGCATCGGCGTGGGCCATATCTTCGGCAACTATCTTGCCGGCGCGCTGCGCAACCCTGCCGCCGCGCCTGCCCAGTTCACCAACGCGCTGATTGGCGCGGCGCTGGCAGAGGGTCTTGGCATCTTCTCGCTCGTCGTCGCCCTTCTTCTGTTGTTCACCTGATCCAAGTCCGCCTTCCGGCAACTTCCCCAGCGCCAAGCGGGCCTCAGGCCCGCCTTGGTTCTGGAAATAGAGGCTCAAGACATGTCGCAATCGACCTTCGTCGTCGCTGAAGCCACCACGGAGACCCCGTCAGCCGAGGTCCCTGCCGTGACTGGCGAAACGGGTCAGACGACAGAGAGCACCGGACATGATGGGGGCCATGCCGGCGCCTTTCCGCCAATGGATGCGACCACCTATCCTTCGCAGATCTTTTGGCTCGTGGTGTTCTTTGGTCTGCTTTATGTCCTGATGAGCAGGCTGGCATTGCCGCGAATGGCGCAGGTTCTGGAACGCAGACACAGCGCAATTGCAGGCGATCTCGCAAAAGCATCGGCCCTGAAAAACGAAACGGAATTGGCCATCCAGTCTTACGAGAAAGCCCTTGCCGATGCGCGTGCCGGTGCTCAGGCCATTGCCTCCGAAACGAGGGCACGTATTGGTGGCGAGGTGGAATCAGAGCGTGCCGCCCTCGACAAGACACTGGCTGCGAGGATTGCCGATGCCGAAGCGCGAATCGCTGCCTCAAAAACTCTGGCCATGAAGGATGTGGGCGACGTGGCTGCGGAAACAGCAGCCGAAATCGTGGCTGAACTCACTGGTACTCAGGTGAGCAAGGCAGATGTAGCAAAAGCCATCAGCGGGCTGAAGGGCTGAGGGAGTCGTTCATGCATTTCGATGCCACATTCTTCGCTCTGGTAGCCCTGGTGATCTTCCTTGGTGTCGTTGCATATGCTGGCGGCTTCAAGGCGATGGGGGCAGGTCTTGATGCACGGGCTGTGCGCATCCGAAAGGAACTGGAGCACGCCGCGGCATTGCGCAAGGAGGCCGAGGCATTGCTGGCCGAGTATAAGCAAAAGCGGCTGGATGCCGAAAAAGAGGCTGCGGCAATCGTGGCAGCCGCTAAGGCCGATGCTGAGGAATATGCTGGGGAAGCGCGTCGCAAACTGTCTGAAACGCTTGAGCGCCGCTCCAAGCAGGCCGAGCAGAAGATCGCCCAAGCGGAAGCCGCAGCCATTAAGGAAGTCCGCAGCCTGGCAACCGAGCTTGCAGTGGCAGCATCACAAAAGCTGATGGCTGAAACCACAAAGGGCGAAAGGGCGGCTGCCCTCATCGAGTCGTCAATTACTGCGGTGAAGAACCGGCTGAACTAGTTTACCACCCAACGCAGTTGCTTTTCGCATCATGGCCGGTCCAGAACCGGCCATTTGCTTTTTGGGCGAAGAGCATGCCCGGGCAAGACACTTGGCCCGGGCATGATGGCCGTTAGGCTGAATTTACTCTGCCGCCTCCATGTAATTCGCCATTGGGGGGCAGGTGCACACCAGGTTACGATCCCCAAACACATTGTCCACGCGGCCTACCGGAGGCCAATACTTGTCGTTGGAATAGCCCTTCAATGGAAAATACGCTTTTTCCTTGGTGTAGGGATGTTTCCAGTCGCCCAGCAACAGGCGATGGGTGTGAGGAGCATTCTTCAGCACATTGTCGAGGCGGTCTGCCCTTCCCTCCTCAACCTCGGCGATCTCGCGCCGGATCTCGATCATCGCATCACAGAAACGATCAAGTTCACGCTTGGACTCTGATTCGGTGGGCTCGATCATCAGTGTATCAGCCACAGGAAACGACATGGTCGGTGCATGAAAACCATAGTCAACCAGGCGCTTGGCCACATCCTCGACACTCAGCCCCGTGCGCTCCTTGAGCCAACGCAGATCGATGATGCATTCATGCGCAACAAAGCCACCCGGCCCCTTGTAGAGCACGGGGAAATGCGGATCGAGGCGCCTTGCCATGTAATTGGCGTTGAGTATCGCCATGATCGTCGCCTTGCGCAGACCTTCACCACCCATCATGGCAATGTAGGTCCAGGAGATCGGCAGGACCGATGCCGAACCCCAGGGTGCGGCTGAAACGGCGCCCTGCGACTGGTCGCGGCCAGCGGCCGGATTGACGCCAGTCACAACACTGTGCCCTGGCAGGAAAGGGGCCAGATGCGCCTTTACGCCAATCGGTCCCATCCCCGGTCCACCGCCGCCATGCGGGATGCAAAAAGTCTTGTGCAGGTTCATGTGACAAACGTCGGCGCCCAGTTCGGCCGGGCGCACAAGTCCAACCTGAGCATTGAGATTTGCGCCATCGAGATAGACCTGGCCACCATGCGCATGCACGATGGCGCAAATATCCTTGACTGCTACTTCGAACACGCCGTGCGTCGAAGGATAGGTTATCATCAGGGCCGCCAGATTAGCTGCATGCTCAGATGCTCGCGCGCGCAGATCATCAACATCCACATTTCCGTGCGCATCGCAGGCAACAACCACAACTTTCATGCCAGCCATGACGGCCGAAGCCGGGTTGGTGCCATGTGCCGACACAGGAATGAGACAAACATCACGATGCGCCTCCCCACGTGACTGATGGTAACCTCGAATGGCAAGAAGCCCGGCATACTCACCCTGGCTGCCAGCATTTGGCTGAAGCGATACAGCGTCAAAACCGGTGATTTCCGCCAGCATCTCCTCGAGCTCCTCGAACAGCTGCATATAGCCCTGCGCCTGCTCGAGCGGAGCAAAGGGATGCAGCATCGAAAAGCTCCGCCAGGTGACGGGTATCATTTCCGTCGTGGCGTTAAGCTTCATCGTACAGGAGCCCAGAGGTATCATAGCCTGATCAAGAGCAATATCCTTGACCTGAAGGTGCCGCAGGTAACGCAGCATCTCCGTTTCGGAGTGATACATGGAAAACACGGGATGCGTCAGGAAGCTGGAAGTGCGCCGCAGCGGTTCCGGGATCACATCCTTCACACCACGATCGATGACGTCAATCGAGACTCTCTCCATCGCATCTGTCTTGAAAACTGTGAGCAGTCGCTCAAGCTCCTGGCGACGAACTGACTGGTCAAAAGAAAGACCGAGATGGTCCGCATCAACAAAGCGCAGGTTGATTCGCTGCTCCTTGGCCCGTGCCCACAGGGCGTGAGCGCGGCCAGGCACGTGCAGTGTCAGGGTGTCGAAGAAGGATTTCGTCGTCACCTCATATCCAAACGCCGTAACGGCGGCGGCAAAGATCTCCGCCATGCGGTGCGTGCGCTCTGCCATCTTGCGGATACCCGTAGGGCCGTTATAGACAGCAAACATCGAGGCAACCACGGCAAGCAGCACCTGCGCCGTACAGATATTGCTCGTCGCCTTTTCGCGCCGGATGTGCTGCTCACGGGTCTGCAGAGCCATGCGAAGCGCGCGATGGCCCTCGGAATCGACCGAAACACCAATGACCCGGCCCGGCATTGCACGCTTGAAATCGTCCTTGGTGGCAAAGAAGGCTGCATGCGGCCCGCCGTAACCCATGGGAACACCGAAGCGCTGTGCCGAGCCAATGGCGATGTCGGCGCCTAGTTCTCCCGGAGGGGTGAGCAATGCAAGCGCCAGCAAGTCGGTTGCCATGATTGCCAGCGCACCGCTACCATGAAGCTTGGCAATGACGGCCCGCCAGTCACGCACCTCGCCAGATGACCCTGGATAGGAAAGCAGCGCGGCAAAAACCGATTCGGGTTTCAAGTCCTTTGCCGGGTCGCCGACAATAATCTCGTAACCGAAGGCTTTCGCACGGGTTGTGATAACGCCAATGGTCTGTGGGTGAGTGTCTCGATCAACGAAGAATGCTTGGGCACTCGATTTTGCGACGCGCCGAGCCATTGCCATGGCTTCTGCAGCGGCAGTGCCTTCATCCAGCAAGGAAGCGTTTGCGATATCAAGGCCAGTCATATCGACGACCATCTGCTGAAAGTTCAGCAATGCCTCAAGACGGCCCTGACTGACCTCGGCCTGATAGGGCGTATAGGCCGTGTACCAGCCAGGGTTTTCGAGAATATTCCGCAGAATGACCTTTGGCGTCACAGTACCATAGTAACCCATGCCGATCATCGACACGAAAACATCGTTGCGATCAGCCATCTTGCGGAGATAGGACAGCGCCGTGCGCTCTGGCATGGGCTTCTTGAGTTCGAGCGGCCGTTTGGTGCGGATGGGTTCAGGCACCACATGATTGATGAAATCTTCAAGCGAGGACGATCCGAGGCTTCTCAGCATCTCGGCAGTATCGGCAGGGTCCGGGCCAATGTGACGCGCGATGAAGTTGGCACCGGGTTCAAGTTCGGCGAAGCTGGGACGATTTGTCATGGGCATGATTCAACCTGCAATCAACTTGTCATAGGCCGTCTTGTCCATCAGGCCTTCGAGTTCGGCGGGATTGGAGATCTTGACCTTCATGAACCAGGCTTCGCTCTCGGCCGCCCGGTTGACCAACGCCGGATCGCCCTCCAGGTCCTTGTTGACTTCGACAACCTCGCCAGAAATTGGGGCGTAGACCTCACTGGCAGCCTTGACGCTTTCGACCACAGCAGCCTGCCCATGTTGCGCGACTGTCTTGCCGACGGCTGGCAGCTCGATGAACACAACATCGCCGAGTTGCTCCTGGGCGTGATTGGTGATGCCGATCGTGGCGATGCCATTTTCGACTTTTACCCATTCGTGGTCCTTGCTGAATTTCACGGTCATGGCAGTCTCCTAGCGTTTGAAACGGTTGGGAATGAAAGGTAGCTTGACGATCTCGGCGGGCAGCGGCGTTCCGCGAACCATGAGGTTGACCTTGGTTCCGGGGCTGGCAAAGGTTGGAGTAACGTAGCCCATGGCAATCGGGCCACCCACGGTGGGCCCAAACCCGCCAGATGTGATCCGGCCGATCTCCTTGCCGTCTGCATCGATGATGACTGTGCCATCGCGCGCCGGAGCGCGGCCCTCAGGCCGGATGCCCACACGTTTGCGGGATACGCCACCGGCAATATCCTTCTGGATGCGGGCCGCACCGACAAAACCACCTTCAGCTCTGCGACGCTTCGAAATTGACCAGAGAAGATCGGCCTCCACTGGTGAAATTGTTTCATCGAGTTCATGACCGTAAAGGCACAAGCCTGCCTCAAGACGGAGCGAATCCCGCGCTCCAAGGCCGATCGGCTTCACCAAGGGGTCGCTGAGAAGAACACTCCACAGCCGCGGAGCGTCGGCGCTATCGAGCGAAATTTCAAAGCCGTCCTCGCCCGTGTAACCCGATCGGGATACCTGGACCCTGATGCCGGCGATCTCTGCATCAGCGTAGTTCATGAACGGAAGTTGCCGCAGGGCTGGGGCGAATTGGGCCACCACATCTTCGGCTCTCGGACCCTGAAGTGCCAAGAGCGATAGGCCGTCGAGGCGACGAAATTCAACTCCTGATGGAAGTCTGGCGCTGATCCAGCCGTAATCATGTTCTTTCCGGCCAGCGTTTACGACAACGTAAAGCGTGCCGTCCCGGTCATGTCGTGTGACCATCAGATCATCGAGGGTGCCGCCCTCTTCCGAGAGGAGTTGCGAATACCTTTGCTGACGAGGCGTTAGGCCAATAACATCTGCAGGAACAAGCCTTTCCATGGCCGTTGCAACGGTCTCGAAATCGCTTGCCGAAATCAGGCATTGCCCCATATGCGACACATCGAACAATCCCGCGTTGCTGCGCGTCCAGCCATGCTCCGCAATGATGCCGGTCGGATATTGAACCGGCATCTCGTAGCCGGCAAAAGGCACGAGCCGGGCACCAAGTTTCAGGTGCTCGTCATAAAGCGAGGTTTTCTTGGTGGGTGTCTCACTCATTCAGCGTCTCCGGACAAGGTCAAGCCAGATCCGGCAACAGCCGAATCTGCCCCCTCTGTACGAGACCTGAGAGATTTCACGGACATTGCCCGACTGGCAGGGTTCCGCTTGGCTCCTTCGGTGAGTGTGCTCAAGCTGAGCCCACTACTCTCCAGAGTTCGACTTGCGCCCAAGCGGTCCTTTTGCCTGAGAGTTTCCGGGGCGGTTGCTCCTTCGGCGCTGGATCGAACCAGTCTCTTCCGCGCTGGACGCTAGACTGAACTATCCAGAGACTAGGCCGATCCGGATACAAGTCAAGCGGGGCTGACAACTGGCCGATGATGAGGCTGTTGACAACGCCTGCGACCGCCCGCAACTCTTGGCCCATGATCAAACCACCGCTCACCATCCTGCTGGCGGCCCCCAGGGGCTTCTGCGCTGGGGTCGTCCGGGCGATCGACATCGTCGAACGGGCCCTCGCGCTTTATGGTGCGCCCGTCTTCGTTCGCCACGAGATCGTTCACAACAAATTCGTCGTCGACAGCCTCAAGGCCAAAGGAGCCATTTTCGTCAAGGAGCTCGACGAGGTCACGGATACCACCAGGCCCGTTGTGTTCTCCGCTCACGGGGTACCAAAATCAGTCCCTGCCATGGCCGCGGCCCGGCACATGTTCCAGCTTGATGCCACCTGCCCCCTGGTGACGAAGGTGCACATGGAGGCACAGCGCCACCATGCCGAAGGATTCGAAATCATCCTGATTGGCCATCAGGGGCACCCGGAGGTCATCGGCACAATGGGCCAATTGCCTGACGGAGCGGTTCGGCTCATTGAAACCGTGGAAGACGCCAGGCGGATCTCCGTCCTCAACCCTGAAAAGCTGGCTTATATCACACAGACCACGCTGTCGGTTGACGATACCCGGGATGTCATTTCCGAACTGCAGCGCCGCTTTCCCTCGATCCGCGGTCCGTACAAGGAGGACATCTGTTACGCAACGACCAATCGGCAGGAAGCCGTGAAGTCAATTGCACCCCGGGTACAACTTTTGCTGGTAGTGGGCGCTCCTAATTCCTCCAATTCGCAGCGCCTCGTCGAAGTGGGCGCGCGTCATGGCACGCCGCGCAGCCTGCTGGTACAGCGCGCCAGCGACCTCGACTGGTCGACTCTCGAGGGCCTGTCAGTCATCGGGATAACCGCCGGTGCTTCGGCGCCAGAGAGCCTCGTGAATGAAATGATTGATGCCTTCCGGGATCACTACGATGTCGCGGTAGAGACCGTAAGCCTTCGGGAAGAAAACGTCGCCTTCAAGCTGCCCCGGGAGCTGCGCGAGACATCGACAGCTCCATGACAGCCGATCGGGTGATCATCCATACGGATGGCGCATGCTCCGGCAACCCGGGACCGGGCGGTTGGGGCGCAATCCTTGAATACAATGGCACCCGAAAGGAACTCTCGGGTGGCGAGCCGGAGACCACCAACAACCGGATGGAGCTCATGGCCGCCATCGTGGCGCTTGAAACACTGAAACGGCCATGCACAGTCATGATGCACGTCGATTCGAGCTACGTGAAAGATGGAATCACCAGGTGGATCCATGGCTGGAAACAGAATGGCTGGAAGACTGCCGACCGGAAGCCCGTCAAGAATGTCGAGCTCTGGCAGCGTCTGGACCAGGCCCTGTCTCGGCACCTTGTTTCATGGCACTGGGTAAAGGGGCATTCTGGCCACGACGATAACGAGCGCGCCGACGAGCTCGCCCGCCAAGGCATGGCCCCCTACAAGCGCTGACTCTAGAGCACGATGAAATTGTCTGGAATCACACGTAGGTTTCCCTCCCCATTGCGGGGAGAGGAAATCAATGGGGTACACCAGGACTCATTCCGCTCTGACAAGGCGCACTCAGTCAGGCCCGTCCTTCGCTGGCCAGTTGCTTCAGCAGGGTCTCTGCACTGGAAAGATTGACGCCACGCTCTGTCTCGATATTGAGCACCCTTACGACGCCATCATCAACAATCATGGAATAGCGCTTGCAACGCAGGCCCATGCCAGCCGCCACAAGGTCAAGCTCCAGCCCGGCCGCCCTGGCAAACTCGGCGTTTCCATCCGCCAGCATGAGAATCTTGCCATCTGCCTCTGTGGCCTTCGACCATGCCTTCATGACATGGATGTCGTTCACCGCCGTGCAGGCAATGGTATCCACGCCATGAGACTTGATTGCATCATGCGCAGTGATGAAGCCCGGCAGATGATTCATGCTGCAGGTCGGGGTGAAAGCCCCGGGTAGTCCGATAAGAACCACCCGGCGTCCGCCAAAGATGACATCTGAGGACACCTTCTGCGGGCCATCGGCGGTCGTAACCGTGAACTCACAGGCAGGTAGCTTGTCACCAGGCTTGATCGTCATTGTTCATCTCCTTGCTGATTTCGATGATGGACTTGCCTCAGTTGAGTGACAAGACCTGTTCATAACCCTTTCCACCTATCGTGTAGGTAAGGGTGAGCCTCTGACCCTGAAGTTTTGCAGGATCACTGAGATTGTCGATCAATAGACGCGCTACACGACCGTCTTGTGAAAATTCCGGTGCGCGGAAATAGGCTGACGTCAGGGATTCAACGAAAACATCGCCAACTGGCTGAGAGAGGTGCAACTCAAGCCATAGCGCGCCCGACTCTTCAACAACTTTGCCCACTGAAATCGCCTCGCCCGGACGGGGACTTGTCTGCTGAGCGGCCTCAATTCGGGCTGAGCCAGCCGGATCTTGAGTCTGCGACGTCAGCCGAATGGATTCTTGAGCCTGTACCGGGATACAGATATCCTTGCAGACGCCGAAGAACAGATCGAGCGTGAGTGTCAATTCATCTGCCGCTGCTGCCTTGACAGTTACCGGAAACAACACCTGGCTCTTGTAGCCCACTGTTTCGCCTCCAGCATCGGAATAGCGCGCCGGTGTCGGGTAGCTTACCGAGACTTCAGCTGGAACCGAGGTGGTCCAGGTGAACTGGGGTGCCACACCAGAGTCCCCGGGCATGCGCCAATAGGTCTTCCAGCCGGGATCAAGCTCCACGAGGACACCAGCCTGCCAGACCCCACCAGCGAGGCCACCCCCCACCAGAGAGACCCTATAGGGCTTCGCATCACCTGCCGCAGCAACGGACATCAGCCAGAGGCCCGCGGCAGCAATGAGAAATCGATACGTCATGAAGCCTATATGGAAGAAAAGAGGCCTCGCGCCAACACCTGATCCGAAGCAAAGCCGGTTGTGACCACTTCGGGCCTCCACGGGCTGTCACGCCATAGGGTCAATGACGAGGGGACCAGCCAGCCGATCTCGGACAGGGGTGATCGCCAGGGGCCACATGCGCAGTTTCAATGGGGACGGAAGTTGGGGCAGCCAAGCCATTCGCCAAAGGGATTGTTTCCTCCAGGACGGGACTTGCTCTAATCTCGCACCTCAGACAGGAATACGGTCATGACCGGCACCCACTTCCTCAGCGGACAGCTTCTGATCGCCATGCCGGGCATGAGCGATCCACGCTTTGACAGAAGTGTGATCTACATGTGTGCCCATTCCGAGCAGGGCGCGATGGGCCTTATCGTCAACAAGACAGCCCCGCTCATGCGTTTCGGGGATCTATTGGCACAGCTGGACCTTCTCCCCCACACACCACCTGACCATGCGCCAGACATCCTGGCGATGCCAGTTCTGTATGGAGGACCGGTTGAACCGGAACGAGGCTTCGTACTGCATAGCAGCGATTATCTTTCAGAAGAGGCAAGCCTGCCTGTTTCAGACTCGATAGCGATCACGGCAACGGTTGACATCTTGCGAGACCTGGCCGTCGGTAAGGGCCCAACGCGCGCCCTGCTGGCACTCGGCTATTCCGGCTGGGCTCCCGGCCAGATCGAAGATGAAATTCAGCGCAACGGCTGGCTGACCTGCGAAGCAGACGATGAGATCATTTTCCGGCTCGATTTTGCGGCGCGCTATGTCGCCGCGCTTCGAAAGCTGAAAATTGATCCAGCCATGTTGTCGACTGAGTCAGGGCGCGCCTGACGTATCCCACTCGTGTTGCAGAAGCCTCACCTGGCGCTTTCGCTTGCGCTGCCGCCGCATCGGTGGCGGCGGGGATATGTCCTCTTCAGAAGACACATCGATCGGCTGTTCATGAAGAGCAGACACGATTTCAAGCGTTGGCACCAGCCTGGGCTTCTCTGATGATTGGGCAGGCCCCTGCTCCGGGTCAGTTATGCTTTCAGGTTCGCTGGAGGTTACCTTCACAAGACGAGGCTCAGGCGCTGGGTCCTTCTGAGCTCGCTCCCACAACCAGGTGATGGCGGTGCGGCCGGAGGACCGCGCGTAGGGTAACGCTCCAAATGCATCACTGATCTGCTTTGCAGACAATGGTTTCCCGATGAAAAAGCCTTGGCCAAAATCACAACCGAGCTGTCCCAGGCGGTCGACCTGTTCCTGACTTTCAATTCCCTCGGCGACAATGGTGAGACCCAGCGCATGAGCCATGTCGATGATGGACTGCAGAATGACGGATGCACGCTCATCCTCCGCGTCCGGCACGATAAAGCTGCGGTCAACCTTCAGTGTGTCGAACGCAAGTCTGCAGAGGCTGGCGAGCGAGGAATAGCCGGTGCCAAAGTCATCGCAGGACAAGCCAATGCCGCTCTCGCGGAAGCGCTCCAGAAGCTGGGACGCACGCTCCGGATACTGCATGACGAGCGACTCGGTGACTTCGATCTTCAAGCTTCCACGCACAAGACTTTCTCGATTGATGATCTGTCTGATGTCATCAAGAAGGCCAGGCTCAATGAGCTGTGAAGACGAAATATTGACTGCGACAAAGATTGTTTCGCTGCTGCGGTGAGCACGTTGCCAGATGCCAAGCTGGCGGCCGGCCTCATTCAGCACTACCCGGCCGATGTCACGGATCATGCCGGTCTCTTCAGCCAGGCCAAGGAAACTTTCAGGCGCCAGAAGGCCCAGGCTCGGATGACGCCAGCGAACCAGGGCTTCAAATCCTGCCAATTGCATGTCGGACAGGCGCGCAATTGGCTGGAAGTGAATCTCGATTTCGTTGCGCTCAATCGCACGGCGCAGCTCTGCCTCAAGCAGGACCAGTTCAGCCCGGTCATCAACCATCTGCGGATTGAACAACTCGATGGCCTGCGTTCCACGCCGCCGCGCCTCGTAGAGCGCGACGGACGCCTCCCGCAGCGATTGAGCTGCATCTCGTGTTTCGGGCCCTACCTGCGCTATCCCAATGGACGCCGTCAGGAAGAATTCCTGGTCATCAATGACAATCGGCAACCCCACGCTCTTGAGAAGCACTTCGGAATAGGCCTCGACATCCTGGCGGCCAGGAACCTGGTGGAACAGGATCGCAAACTGGTCACCTGGCATGCGTGCGACGGTATCTGCCTGATCGGTTTGGGCCTTGAGCCTGCGGCCGACGACCGAGAGCAGTGCGTCACCGGCATCATGACCCATGGCTTCATTGACCATCTTGAAACGATCAAGGTCGAGAAGCATGACGAACAGGCTGGAAGACCCCCCTTCTCCGGCCTCGATTGCCCGTTGCAGACGGTCGGTAAAAAGCGCCCGGTTGGGAAGCCCGGTGACCATGTCATAGACTGCGTCCTCGAGAAGCCTGTCCTCGATCAGTTTGGCACTGGTCACGTCGGCGAGCGTACCGATGCAGCGAGCGGCACGCCCGCCCTGCCCGGGGATTGCGCGAGCCCGGAGTTCAAACCAGCGATAGCTTCCGTCACCATGACGCAGACGGAACTTGCGTTCGATGGGAGCCCGTCCGAGGCTAGCCCCCTGTTCTACGGCTGCCATATAGGCAGAGCGGTCTGACGGGTGCATGATTTCGAGAAATGTTTCCCCGGCGATACCCTCCTGAAGATGCAAGGGCTGGGAGAGCGCACGACCGATCTCGGGGCTGACATAAAGTTCGCCCTCCTCGGGCTGCCAGTCCCAGACATAGGCCCGCGCACCGGCGAGAGCCAGCGTATGGCGACCGGTTTCACGGAAGAAGTGCCGAGACAGATAGCCCTGGCTGAAGGCGTGGTGGGCAAGCCCAAACCCCAGCACCACCAAGACCAAACACAGGCCGATTGTGACCACAGCACCAATGCTTGAAGCGGGATCGGACGACATTGCAGCAAGAGCTGCCATCAAGGTCCACAGCAAGATGGCGCCGGAACCAACGACGGCAGTATCCAGTTTGGCTTCACCCTTCAACCACACGAACAATGAAAGCCCGAAACCAAGCAGGGCAACCGCAGAGAATACCGCGCGAGCTGCGGCAGTCGCGAGGAATGGCTCGGCAAATCCATAGATGGGAATGGCAAAGGCCAGCCCTCCGGCCAGCAACAGCAGATTCCCTCCGAGCCGGGATACTCGATGGACGTCTGACAACATGGCGATCAGCAGGATCAGAAAGGCTGCCATCGTGCCTTCGATCAGAGATCTGAGGACCTGCGTGGTGAACACCGGCACGGACAGGAGTGAAACAACTGGCGACAGGTGCCCCGCCTCGAACAACAGAAAGCCGACGCAAGCAAAGGCAAATCCACCGGCGACAGGAAATAGCGCGCGGGCACGAAAGCCATGCAGCAGAAACATTGCCACTGCAATCAGCACGGAAATGCCCAGCAGAGCGCCACGCAGGAACGACAGATAGTCCTTGTGAGCCTCGTAGGCATCACGCTGCCAAAGCGTGACCGGCAGAGGTCCAGGCGTCACCTCGAAAGCGACCGATGCGGTTCCACCGGGCGGCATGGTAAGAACGAATGCATTCTCACCCGGAGTGGAGAGTGGCTCAATCTCGCCGTCACCAGCCAGCGTGACGCCATAGACCCGCTGTCCTGCCAGACGGAGGGGATAGAATCCGGAGGCGGTGATCCCCTGTTGCGGGATTGCCAGGATCACGCTGCGCGGCTCGGACGCACCATTGCTGAAGCCTGTTGCTACCCAATTATAGAGTGGGCCCGGGCCTTTCGCGGTGAGAGGCATCTGGGGGCGAACCCCCGCAGCGGCATCAGGACGTTCGATCGAGATGTCGCGCTTGTCTGTCTGAAGGCCCGCAAGAAAACTGCCGAGATCCAATTGGTCCACTGGCCCGGCAATATCCACCTGGTCAATTGCCCAGACCGGCCCGGCGAGGCAGCAGGACACCGCCAGCAGCACTACTGCCGCCCAAATCCGGCGCACTCGGCCACCGACAGGTCTTCCTCCATCCCTTCTCATGGACGTAAATAAGCGTGCTCTCGTCCTGATTGCAAGGAACATGCGCTTGGTCTGCCCTACGGCACTAGCCCGCCAGACGGGCGAACAGGAGATGGTCCTGCCAAGTTCCAGCAATCTTCAGGTAACCGCGGGCCAGCCCTTCGCGCTGGAAGCCGCAGTTGCCCAGCAGAGCAATGGAGGCTGTGTTGTGGGGCAGGCAAGCTGCCTCCACCCTGTGCAGACCAAGATGCCCGAAACTCAATTGCAGAAGCAGCCTCACAGCCGCAGTCATGTAACCTTGGCGAGCGAAAGGACAGCCGATCCAGTAGCCGAGGGTACCGGCCTGAGCAACCCCGCGGCGTACATTGGCAAGCGTCAAGGCACCAACAAGCACCTCGCTGTGTCGATCAAAAATGAAATAGGGGTAGGCAGCATCATCATCGATGTCCCGCCAGTACTGACGGATACGGCTGCGATAGGCCGTGCGCGTCAGGTCATTGACAGGCCAAACCGGCTCCCACGGCGCCAGGAAGTCACGGCTCTCTGCACGCAGCGCCGCCCACTGCTCGTAATCCCCCATATCCGGTGTTCGAATTAGGACACGATCATCACGCAGGCTGGGAGGGGGGTCGGACGCAAAGGGTGAACGCAAGAAGGCCATGACATGCTCACCTGAACGGCCGGGCGATGGCTTCATAGCCGGCCATGCCGCCGATATGGCCTACCGCACTGAAGGCCGGCTTGTGATGCCGGAACAAATGACCTGCAAGTCCACGGACCTGGACTGGCGTGACGGCCTCGATCCGCGCCATAAGGGACGCGATGTCCGGCACTTCACCAAAGGCAAGGAACTGCCGGGCAATCTGGTCCGCACGCGAAGATGCACTCTCCAGATTCATCACAAGGCTGGCCTTGAGCTGGGCCTTGGCACGGTTCACCTCAGCCTCAGAAACATGCTCGCCAACGGCCATCATGACCTCGGTGGTCAGGCTGATCAGTTCATTCGCATGTTCGGGCGAGGTAGCCGCATAGACACCGAGCTGCCCTGTATCCTCGAAGGCAGAACCAAACGAGAAGACGCTGTAACACAAGCCGCGCTTTTCCCGGACTTCCTGGAACAGACGGGACGACATGCCGCCCCCAAGAATGTTCGAAAGCACCTGCAGAACATAGATGTCAGGGTGGCGGTAGCCAGGCGCCTCGAAGTTCAGAACGATGTGAGCCTGGTCAAGCGGTTTCTCTGAAGTGCAGGCCGTTGGCAGGAAGACCGGCGTTGCACGCTGTGGCGAACTGCCTTCTGCGATCCCGCCCAGGAGGCGCTGCGCCTCCGCCACGAACGCATCATGCTCGACATGGCCAGCAGCCGCCACCACGATACGAGACCCCCAGTAATGCCGGTTGCGCCAGTCAAGAATCTGCTCTCGCGCAATTCCGCCAATCAGATCATGAGTTCCGAGGATCGAGCGACCAAGCGGATGGTCTCCGAAACTCGCAGACTGCGCCAGGTCGAAGACCAGATCGTCCGGCTGATCATGCGCGGCAGAAATTTCCTGCAAGATCACATCACGCTCACGTTCGAGTTCTTCTGGATCAAGAATAGGCGCCGTGAAAATGTCAGCAAGAATATCGAGCGCCATTGCCCAGTCATTTTTCAGCACGCGCGCATAGTAGGTCGTCGTCTCCATGCCCGTTGCCGCGTTGATCTCACCTCCGGCGGATTCGATTTCCTCGGCTATGGCACGAGCAGAACGCCTTGATGTCCCCTTGAAGGCCATATGCTCGAGAAAGTGGGCAATGCCGTTTTCACCGGCTTCCTCATCCCGCGCACCGGCCTTCACCCAGATCCCCAGCGCCGTTGTTTCCAGATGTGACATAGCGTGGGTTACCACATGAATGCCGTTCGGCAGGCGAGTGATCTCGACGCTCATGGAAACTCCCGCCCTCAGGTTTGATTGTGCGCAAGGATGAAGTCGCGCACGCTGACCACGTCATTTGGCAGAACCGTGAAGCGTTCTGGAGCCGTCATGAGACCACTCAACCGAGCAGGCAATGCGGGATGTAAGCCGCAAGCCGCCTTGACCGAGTCTGGAAATTTGGCAGGGTGCGCGGTTGCAAGGGTCACCATGGCAGTCTCAGGCGCCTCGAACTGGCGGGCGACGGAATATCCAACGGCAGTATGCGGATCGAGCAATTCGCCTGTTTCAGCCAGCGTGTTCCTTATTGTCTGGGCAGTCTCGCGCTCGCCTGCCGCACCAGACGCAAACTCGTGTCGAATCTGGTCAAGCTCCCTGGCGCCAATGGTGAATGATCCAGACTGGGCCAGGCTGGCCATGAGGTGTCGAACGGCATAGGGGTCGCGGCCATACACTTCAAACAACAGGCGTTCGAAATTGCTGGAAACCTGAATGTCCATTGAAGGGCTGCTCGAGGCCGTGACCCCGCGCATCTCATAGCGGCCGGTTTTCAGCGTCCGGTCTAGAATGTCATTGACGTTGGTTGCGATGATCAGCCTCCCGATGGGAAGACCAAGGCGCTTTGCAACCAGTCCTGCGAATATGTCACCAAAGTTTCCGGTGGGCACTGAAAAGCTCGCCGACCTGCCAGGCGCACCCAAAGACAGAGCGGACGTCACGTAATAGACGGTCTGCGCCATGATGCGCGCCCAGTTGATGGAATTAACCCCGGCAAGCCGAACCCTGTCGCGAAATGCAAGGTCGTTGAAGAGAGCTTTGACGATCGCCTGGCAGTCATCAAAATTGCCTTCAATGGCAATGTTGTGGATCGCGCCGGAATCGACGGTTGTCATCTGGCGGCGTTGTACCTCGCTCACCCGGCCATGCGGATGCATCATGAATACGCAGGCGTGACGGGAGTTGCGGAATGCCTCAATGGCTGCGCCCCCCGTATCACCGCTGGTCGCACCTACAATGGTAGCACGCGCGGATCGCTTCGCCAGCGCCCAGTCCATCAGGCGGGCGAGCAGTTGCATCGCCACGTCCTTGAAGGCCAGCGTGGGCCCGTGGAAGAGTTCGAGCAGCCACTGATTGTCGTCGAGCTGCTTCAGCGGCGCCACGGCAGGATGTCCGAAACTGGCATAGGCGCCGGTGATCATTTCCCGCAGATCCGGCTCGGGAATGGCATCACCGATGAACGGATGCATGACCCGAAAGGCAACCTCTTCATAGCTCCGGCCACGCAAATTCACGATGTCACGAGAGCCGAGTTCAGGCCATTGGCGAGGCACATACAGGCCGCCATCGCGGGCAAGCCCGGTGAGCAGAACCTCCTCAAAGCCCAGTTCCGGAGCCTCGCCCCGGGTCGAAACATAGCGCACGGCCGTGCCCTCTCCGCCTATGGGGCTCCTTTAGCCCCCGTGGTCAGCGCCATCAAGCTGCGGTTTCCGCCTGCGCCTCAGGTCACGAACATAAAAGCCGGAGACGAACACAAGCGTTGCCGCAAGGCCAAACCACGTTATGGCGTATCCCAAGTGGTTGTTGGCGAGCTTGGCTTTCGGCTGGTCGGGTCGGGGATAGTCGGCTGCGGTCTGTTGCGGCAAATCCTGCACCACTGCGGGAAATGGCTTCAGGCCAGGCGGAAACTGCCCGGCTTTGAGCATTGCCTGAACGTCCCACCAATGCCAGAGATTGCCCGCGGGGTCGTTATCCGGGTCGAAATAGCCCTTAACGCCATCATGAATTCTCAAAACGCCAGTGATCTCAACCACCCCGCCCGGTGTTGTAATGTCCGGCAGGCTGCCAGCCGGAACCCGGCCTCTGTCGACCAGCACCGCCCAGCCATCGTCGCTTACAACCGGCGTTATGATGGTCCAGCCTTGTCCACCCTCATAGGTCGCAATCATCTTCATCGCAGAGGGGTGGAGATAGCGACCGGAAAACCTGATCCTCAGAAACTCGGCGTCTTGACCCCGTGCCACGAGGGCTGCTGCGCTGGTCAGGTCCACCGGCGGATTTGCCGCCCTTTCCGACAGTTGTGCAATCAGCGCCTCCTTCCAGGCAAGACGCTTCACCTGCCATGCACCCAGCCCGAGCAAAATTGCTGTGCCCACGAAGGTGGCAATGATCACGGGCCAGATGCGTGGCGGTGGTCCGGGCGATGTCATGATTGGCGCTGGCCTTCACGCGCGTCGGTCTTCCATTGCTGATTGATGAGCACGCCCTTGACCGGGCGGAGCAGTAGCAAGGGCAGAAAGACAAGGGTGGGAACCGCAATCAGGCCATGCACCCAATAGGAAGGGGAATAGGCTGCCTCGACACCAAGGATTGAGCCGACGCCGGCAACGCAGACAAACAGCATGACGAACCATGATGCCCCATCACCACCATCGGCGAAATCATAGGACAAGCCGCAACTGCGGCAGCAATTTGCCATAGCCAGATAGCCCTGAAAGAGATCGCCTCGTCCGCAGCGCGGACATTTCCCGGCGATGCCCGTCCTGAGGGGCGAGATATCCGGGTAATACACGTCACTCATGGCACCCTCGCAGATAGAAAGGGCCGCGCCGGTCGACCGGTGCGGCCCCTGGACTGGCACTCATGTGCCGGTCAGTGCTGGGGGATGACCGCGCCGTGGGAGCCCCAGATATAGATCGCAGCAAACAGGAACAGCCACACAACGTCAACGAAGTGCCAGTACCACGCCGCCGCCTCGAAACCGAAGTGCTTCTGCGGCGTGAACTGTCCCTTTGTGGCGCGTATCAGGCACACGATCAGGAAGATCGTGCCGATGATCACGTGGAAACCATGGAAGCCAGTTGCCATGAAAAAGGTTGAGCCATAGATGTTGCCACCATGGTCGCGGCTGAAGGCAAATGCAGCGTGAGCATACTCGTAGGCCTGCACGGCTGTGAACAGCAACCCGAGCAGAACGGTGGCAAGCAGACCGTTCTTCAGGCCCTGGCGATCATTGTTCAGAAGGGCATGGTGAGCCCAAGTTACCGTGGTTCCAGAGGTTAGTAGGATCAGGGTATTGATGAGCGGCAGGTGCCAGGGATCGAAAACGATCACGTCCTTTGGTGGCCATACGCCGCCGGTTGCTGCCACGCGCGAGGCCTGTATGGCTTCTCCGGTGAACAAACTGGCATCGAAGAAGGCCCAGAACCATGCAACGAAGAACATCACCTCCGAAGCAATGAACATCAGCATGCCGTAGCGCAGATGGAGCGCCACGACCTCTGTGTGATCGCCCTTCTGACCCTCGCGAATGACGTCGCGCCACCACATGAACATCGTGTAGAGCACGCCAACCAGCCCGATGATCATGACCGCGGGATTGCTGCCATGCATCCACATGACCGCACCCACCGCCAGCACAAAGGCTGCCACTGATCCAACGAAGGGCCACGGGCTGGGATCTACAAGATGGTAGTCATGGTTCTTAGCGTGGGCGTCAGCCATTTCCCCTACTCCTCAGTTCGTGATGCTGTCGGGAGCCACCTTTGGCGCCTCGGAAACAGCCTTGGGCTTGTCCACCGGATAGAAGGTGTAGGACAAGGTGATTTCACTAATGCCTGCCGCATCCGCGTCATCCAGCATGGCTGGATCAACGAAGAACGACACTGGCATATCAATTGTTTGGCCAGGCTCGAGCAGTTGCTCCGTAAAACAGAAGCACTGGATCTTGTTGAAATAGGCTCCAGCCTGAACGGGCGTCACATTGAAAACTGCTGTGCCACTGAGCGGACGGTCAGAGCGGTTGGTCGCCCGGTAGAAGCCCAGCATCTGCTCGCCAAGTTTGACGGTCATCGCCTCCTCGACGGGGTGGAACGACCAATCAAGCCCACTCGACGTATTGGCGTCGAAACGCACACGCACGGTTTGGTCGAGGGCTACCCCCGGCGCAGCCTCGGACCGCTGCGTCGTGCCCCCGAATCCGGTCACCTGGCAAAACAGACGATAAAGCGGCACGGAGGCATAGGTGAGGCCGACCATGCCAACAACAACGCTGGCTGCCAACATGGCAACGCGCAGATTGCCTCGAGTGGTTGATGCCCCACTCATAGCGTGCGCTCTGCAACTGCGCTGCCGAGGCGCACCAGAGTGGTCACAAAAAACAACGCAACCATTCCGGCAAGGATCAAGGCCATTGCAATGGCACGCCTGCGTCGCCGCGCCATGTCTTCCGGTCCAAACGGGGCTTGGGTCATGATGTCGTTCATCCAACTACCGGTGCGAAAGCCGAAAGACCAAGCACGTGCTCAGCGAGGATCAGCGCAAATACGATGAACAGCCATGATGTGGAGTAGCCAAAGAGAGCCTTGCATGCTGCCTCTGCTGCCTGACCCTCGCGCAAACGGTAGACCCGCCAGGCATACCAGACAAACAGGACGCCAAGTACTGCATTGACAATGACATAGAGCAACCCGACCGTTCCAGTAAGCGCGGGAAGGAATGTCACCGGAACCAGAACCAGGGAATAAATCAGGATCTGGCGTCGCGTTTCGTCTGCACCAGCCACGACCGGCAACATCGGCACGCCAGCTTCTGCATAGTCAGCGTTGATCTTCTTCCACAAGGCCAGGGCCCAGAAATGAGGTGGCGTCCAGACAAATATGACGAGGAACAGCGCAATCGCTCCCAAATCCACCGATCCGGTGACAGAAGCCCAGCCGACCATGGGTGGAAACGCGCCAGCCGCACCACCAATCACAATGTTCTGCGGGGTCAGCCGTTTCAGCCACATCGTGTAGATCGCGATGTAGAAGAAAATGGTGAAGGCCAGCAACGCTGCCGCAACCACATTCACGAGCAGCCCCAGAGCAAGCACGGACCCCACTGCGAGGGTCATGCCGAACCCGAGCGCCTCACCTGGCGTGACGGAGCCGGCCGGGACAGGACGTTTCGACGTCCGGCGCATCACCGCATCGATGTCGGCATCATACCACATGTTCAGCGCACCGGCCGCGCCTGCGCCAACCGCGATCGCCAGCAAGGCCACGAAAGCCAGCCAAGGATGAATCGAGCCTGGTGCAGCGATGAGTCCGACGAGCGCAGTGAAGATCACCAGCGACATAACGCGCGGCTTCAGCAGCGCAAAAAAATCCCCTACCGTACCCATGCCACCCTGCTGGGCGGCCTGGGTATTCACGATATGGGCGTTGACGTCGCTCATGGCCAGCCGATCAGCGGATCACCGGCAAAGTGCTGAACTGGTGGAACGGAGGCGGAGACGACAGGGTCCACTCCAACGTCGTCGCTCCTGCACCCCAAGGATTGTCGGCGGCTTGCTGCTTGCGGGAGAAGGCATGGACCACTCCGTAGAGGAAGATGATCATGCCAACGAGAGACACGTAGGATCCAATCGAGGAGATGTAGTTCCAGCCGGCAAACACCTCCGGATAATCGATGTAGCGCCGCGGCATGCCGGCCAGGCCCAGGAAGTGCTGTGGGAAGAACACCATGTTCACACCCAGGAACGTGACCCAGAAATGCAATTTGGCGATCCCCTCGGAGTAGGTATAGCCGAACATCTTCGGGAACCAGTAATACCAGCCAGCGAAAATCGCGAACACCGCACCAAGCGACAAGACATAGTGGAAGTGTGCCACGACATAGTAGGTATCGTGAAGGGAACGATCAACGCCTGCATTGGCAAGCACGACGCCGGTGACGCCACCGACGGTGAACAGAAAGATGAAGCCGAGGGCCCAGATCATGGGAGCCCGGAAATCAATCGAGCCGCCCCACATCGTCGCAATCCAGGAAAAGATCTTCACACCCGTAGGAACTGCGATGATCATGGTCGCCGCAACGAAATAGGCCTGCGTGTCAGCGTCAAGCCCCACCGTGTACATATGGTGAGCCCAGACGATGAAGCCGACCACGCCGATCGCCACCATAGCGTAGGCCATTCCGAGATAACCGAAGACTGGCTTCTTGGAGAAAGTCGCCACGATCTGCGAGATGATGCCGAAACCGGGAAGGATCAGGATGTAGACTTCCGGATGGCCGAAGAACCAGAAAAGATGCTGGAACAGCACCGGGTCGCCGCCCGCTGACGGGACGAAGAATGCAGTTCCGAAGTTACGGTCCGTCAGAAGCATGGTGATGGCGCCCGCAAGAACGGGGAGCGACAACAGAAGCAAGAATACCGTGACGAGAACCGACCACACGAACAGGGGCATCTTGTGGAGCGTCATGCCCGGCGCACGCATGTTGAAGATGGTCGTGATGAAGTTGATCGCGCCAAGTATGGAAGACGCACCGGCGATGTGAAGGGAAAGAATGGCGAAATCCATCGCCGGACCAGGCTGACCGGTTGTCGACAGGGGCGGATAAATCGTCCAGCCACCACCCACGCCGTAGGCCCCGGCTGGACCTTCCACAAACATCGAGATCAACAGCAGGGCAAGCGCCGGAGGCAGCAACCAGAAGGAAATGTTGTTCATGCGCGGGAAGGCCATGTCAGGCGCTCCGATCATGAGTGGCACGAACCAGTTGCCAAAGCCGCCGATCATTGCAGGCATGACCATGAAAAAGATCATCAGCAGACCGTGGCCGGTAACAAACACGTTGTACATGTGCTTGCCCGCGTCGACAGCGGCGTCAGCGGGAGTGCCATAAACCATGGATGCAAGGCCGGCAAAGTACTGGATGCCCGGCTCCTGCAACTCCATGCGCATGACGATGGACAGAATACCGCCGATCACGCCCGAGAAGATCGCAAACCACAGGTACATCGTGCCGATGTCCTTGTGGTTGGTGGAGTAGACGTAGCGCCTCCAGCCTGTGGGATGGCCGTGATCATCATGCGCCGTTGTTGCGTGTGCCATTGCTGTATGCCCCGTTCCCAATTACTGCTGCGCCAGCTGGCCGTCTGCGGCTTCAGCGTTGGCCAGAACTCTGTAGGCCTCTTCCAGACCAGCCGTCTGAGCGGTCTTGGCCCAGGCGTCGAACTTGTCCTGCGATACGACATGCACTTCGATCGGCATGAAGGCGTGGTCCTTGCCGCACAGCTCAGAACACTGGCCGTAGAATACGCCTTCCCTGTCTGCCTTGAACCAATCTTCATTCAGCCGGCCCGGAATGGCGTCGATCTTCATGCCGAATTGAGGAATGGTCCAGGCGTGAATGATACCGTCAGGATCAGAGGTGACGATCAGCTTGACCACCTTGCCCACTGGCACAACAACCGGGTTGTCGGTCTTGAGGAGATAGGGAACATCGGCTTGCCGCGCCGTCTCGATATCCCTTGCCCGATCGTCGAGTGATGCAGTGAAGGAGACCTTGGCCGAGCCGTCATCGCTCAACCCAAGATCTGGATATTCATAGGTCCAGTTCCATCCAGGGTTGCCGATCGCCTTGATTGTCATATCGGCGACCGGAATATCGCGCTGGAGGTACAAGAGGCGGAAGGACGGAATGGCGATCACCACCAGAATGATGATAGGAACGACAGTCCAGAGGATTTCGACGAATGTGTTGTGGGTAGTGCGGGAAGGAACCGGGTTTGCCTTCGCATTGAACTTCACCACAACCACAACGATTAACGCGAGGACAAACAGGGCGATGGCCGTGATGATCGGCAGCAGAAGCCCGTTGTGGAACCAATGGATGACTTCCATGGACGGCGAGGCGGCGGGCTGGAGCCCCATCTGCCACGGCTTAGCGTAGCCCTCGATGGCATGGGCCGCAGGAACGGCCCCGAAGCCCGCTGCAAGACCAAGGCACGCTGTCAGCATGGTCCGGAATGTCATCATCACTTTCTCCTTCAAACCCTTGCGCTGAAACACAAAGTGGCAAACGCCTCTCCTCACGATAGAGACCTTCCCAAATGTTGTGTGAACCACATTCGGCGGTCCACCGCAACGTGGGCAGGCGCGGCAAAACGTCGTGCTCTGAGGCCGGCACGGACCAGTCGGATTTCAGCCTGATTTGACCAACAAACAGCAGATATCCCGTTGGCCGAATGCGCCAACTGGGTTGTCTAACGGAAAGGCCGGCGCTAAACCGGCCGAATCGGGAACCAAAAGGTCGAAATCAGTGCGAATCAACATGAAACCGATCCAAAGCGTCGCCTTGGCAATTTGGGTTCTTGCCGTCGGCCTAAGCGGAATGGCTGCCGCACAGGAGGCAACCCAGCCGGAGCCAACTCAAAACCAGTTTGGACCGCGCGCCAAGAAGCAGCAGGGCCAGCCAGCGGCACCGGCCGCTCAGCCCGGCCAGCCGCCGGCCCCGAAGGTTGATGTCATCGCCGAAAATGGAAAGTGGAAAGTACAGTGCGAGACAATTGTTGGTCCCGAGGGCCAGCAGCCCACGCGCCAGTGCGGCATGGTCCAGTCAACTCAAAATGAGAAGAACCCGAAGGCCACCCTCACTCTGGTCTTGGTGAAGGCCACGGCTGGCGACAAGACCACCATCAACATGCGGGTCATTGCGCCCATCGGCGTCTTCCTACCAACTGGCGTGGCACTTGAGATTGATGGCAATGCCGTCGGTCGCGTGCCGTTTACCCGGTGCATGCCTCAGGTCTGCATGGCGTTTGCGGAAGCCTCACCGGAAACCCTGACCAAGATGAAGAAGGGCAACGAGGCCAATTTCATCATCTATGAGGCACCCGGCATCGGACTGCCCATGAAGCTCTCGCTTGACGGCTTCTCCGCCTCACTGTCTGCCCTTGAGCAGAACTGACCGCGCGTCGCGCCCGCCACTGCCTCCACTCGGATAAAGGCAGGGCGGGACGTCCTTATTATTCGATGGCGCTGGCGGATGCCCGTGGGGTGACCTATCTTAGCTCTGATCCGTATCAGAGCCGAAAGGTCGTGTGCCGTGCCCCCTTCAACCCCTACGTCGCCCCTCGAGTCGGCAGAGTTCTCCCGTAACCAGGCAGAGGCCATCGTCGCTGACACGCTCAAGGCGGCCGATGATGGTGAGTTGTATGTCGAGAAACGCCAGACCGAGTCGCTGGTCTGGGACGATGGCAAGCTGAAATCGGCCAGCTTTGACGAGACCCAAGGATTCGGCCTGCGCGCCGTGCGCGGTGAAACAGCTGCCTATGCCCACGCCAGCGACCTGTCACTTGCCGCATTGAGGCGTGCGGCCGAGGTCTGCCGCACTGTCGCCAAGGGTGACCAGCCCGTCCACGCCGTTTCGCCGGAACGTACCAACCGACGGCTCTATTCCGAGATCAACCCTTCCAATTCAATTGGCTTCTCGGACAAGATCTCGCTGCTTCGGAAGATCGATGCATTCGCCCGTGGACTCGATCCACGGGTTCGTCAGGTCTCCGTGTCCATGGCAGCGGACTGGCAGTCGATCGAAATTCTGAGAGCAGACGGCGAAACTTACAGTGACGTGCGTCCTCTGGTGCGGTTCAACATCTCAATCGTTTCCGCCGATGGCAGAGAACAGGGCCAGGGAAGCCATGGCTTGGGAGGCCGGGGCGAGCCCTCAACCTACTTTACCGACGAAATGTGGACGGAGGCGGCCCGCGAGGCGCTGCGCCAGAGTCTCGTCGCTCTTGAGGCAAGGCCGGCTCCGGCAGGTGAAATGGATGTGTTGCTTGGACCCGGGTGGCCGGGAATTCTCCTGCATGAGGCGGTCGGCCACGGTCTTGAGGGCGATTTCCACCGCAAGAAGACAAGTGTGTTCACAGGGATGATGGGCAGCCGTGTGGCTGCACCGGGGGTTACCATCGTCGATGACGGTACACTGCCAGATCGGCGCGGCTCGATCACCATCGACGATGAAGGGACACCATCTCGGTATACCACGCTGATCGAGGATGGCGTGCTCGTCGGTCTGATGCAGGATCGCATGAACGCCCGGTTGATGGGAACCTCTCCGACTGGAAACGGCCGCCGTCAGTCCTATGCGCACGCACCCATGCCGCGCATGACCAACACCTACATGCTGTCGGGCGACAAGCACCCCGAGGAGATTCAGCGTTCGATCAGGCGTGGCCTGTTCGCCAAATCCTTTGGCGGGGGCCAGGTCGACATCACCTCTGGAAAATTCGTGTTCTCCTGTACAGAAGCCTACCTGATCGAAGACGGCAGAATCACGATGCCCGTAAAAGGTGCAACGCTGATTGGCGCCGGCGCCGACGCCCTGACGCGAATTTCGATGGTCGGGAACGACATGGGTCTCGACCCAGGAATCGGCACCTGCGGCAAGGACGGTCAAGGAGTACCGGTTGGCGTTGGACAGCCCTCTCTCCGAATCGACAGGCTGACCGTCGGCGGCACAGCCTCCTAGGAGACCATGAAGCCACTCTCTGTCATTTTCGACATGGACGACGTGCTTTGCCGCTACGATCTCGGGCAACGGCTGAGGGTACTGTCGCGCATCACCGGCCTTGTGCCACGCGACATTCGCGCTGCAATCTGGGATTCAGGCTTTGAAGACGAGGCGGATACCGGTGGATACAGCGACCCCGGCTCATATCTGCAGGAGTTCGGGCGCCGCCTGGACCACCCGCTTACCCGCGCCGAATGGGTGGCAGCGCGTCGAGAGGCCATGCAGCCCTGGCCCCACATGCTGGCTCTGGCAGAACGTATCGGCCGACAGGCACGAATTGCGATTTTCAGCAACAATGGCCCGATGACGAAGGCGGCTCTCGCTGAAATCGCACCGGAGATCAACGCGATTTTCAGCGAGCACTATCACTCGTTCGAGTTTGGCAGCAAGAAACCCGATCCGAAAGTCTACACCAGCCTGATGACGCGAATGGGAGTTGAACCGCAGGCGTGCCTGTTCATCGACGACAAGCGTTCGAATGTCGAGGGCGCCAGGATTGCAGGGATGCTCGCACATCATTTTCGGAGCTATGAGCGTTTACTGCCTGAACTTCAGGCGCTGGGCTTTTCTCCATGACAACCAACACCCCAGCTGTACGGGCAGCGCCGTTCATCACCGGCTCCACGATGCGTCACGTGGCCGTGATGACCCTCACCGGCGCGGTGGGGCTCATGGCATTGTTTCTGGTCGACCTGATCGATCTTTTCTTTCTATCGTTGCTCAAGCAAACAGCCGTGACCGCGGCCATCGGTTATGCTGGCACCGTCGTGTTTGTGAACCTCTCAGTGGCAATTGGTACCGGCATTGCCGCTGCGGCGCTGGTGGCCCGCAACCTCGGTGCAGGCGATGTCGCAAGAGCCCGTGAGTATGCCACAAGCGCCCTGCTCTTCTCGCTCATCGTTTCTGGACTCATCACTCTGGCCATCGCTCTTGGTTCGGGCGGGCTGCTCTCGCTGCTGGGAGCAACGGGAGAAGCCAAACGCCTCGCACAAGTCTTCATCTGGACCATGACGCCGGGCTATGTCCTGATTGGCGGCGCGCTGTGCTGTTCCTTCATCTTGCGCGGACTCGGTGATGCTCGACGCGCCATGTACATTACCCTGTCCACGGCAATCGTCACAGCCTGTGCGGATCCTCTCTTCATTTTTGGCTTGGGGCTTGGCATTCAAGGCGCGGCAATCGCGACAGTGCTGGGCTATCTCGTCTCTTTTTCAATCGGACTTTATAGCGTTGCAAGAGTCCATCGCTTCCTCAATCCGCTGCGGCTTTCGGGCCTGCGCCGGGATTTTCCGGCACTCTGGGGCATAGCCTATCCAGCTATACTCACTCAGGTCGCCACACCCTTCGCCAACGCCTACATGACTCATGAAATCTCTGCGTTCGGCGATGAAGCGGTGGCTGGCTTTGCAATCGTCGGCAGGCTGATACCCGTGGCCTATGGCGTGATCTTCGCACTGGCAGGCTCGGTCGGACCGGTTATCGGTCAGAACTATGGCGCAAGAAAGCATGACCGCGTGCGCCAAACGCTGACGGACGGATTATTGTTCTCCGCTATCTATACACTTGGCGCATCCTCCCTGCTGCTGCTGTTCCGCCACGAGATAGCCGAGGGGTTCAATGCATCAGGGCGCAGCGTCGACATCGTCGTGTTCTTCTGTACCTTCATCGGCGTGAGCTGGGCTTTTGCAGGCGCGCAATTTGTTGCGAATGCGGCCTTCAACAATCTTGGCCGTCCCAAGCTCTCCACAGCCTTCAACTGGGGAAAGGCTACATTCGGAACGATCCCATTTGCCCTGGCCGGCGCATGGCTGGGCGGCCCTGAGGGCATTCTCGCTGGAACAGCGATAGGCTCAGTCCTTTTTGGTGTTGCGGCAGTTATTGTAGCTTATCGAATCGTCAAACAAAGCGCTGCAGAGCGGCCTCAATAGGCAAAGTCCCTGAACACGCGGCGTACATCGCCTTGCCAGCTGCCATGATAGAGCGCGAGAAGGTTTTCTCCGGCTGTCTTGCCGGTCGCGACTGTTTCATCAAGCGTGTCGAGGAAAGCTGATTCCATTCGCCCCTTGCATCCGGAGAGTCCGCGGGCATCAAGCCCGGCACGCGACAGGCGCAGCACCTCGGCAGAGATCTCCCGCACGGTCCGCGAGCCAATCCTTGCATTCAGTGCCTGCCGCGGGACGTCGTCACGCAGGGCCTGGCGTTCTTCCGCGGTCCAGCTTTTCACGAGATCCCAGGCAGCATCAAGGGACGGTTGATGATAGAGAAGCCCAACCCAGAGTGCAGGCAGCGCGCACAATCGACGCCAGGGACCTGAGTCAGCGCCGCGCATTTCAAGGTATTTCTTGAGGCGCACCTCCGGAAAAATGGTAGTCAGATGATCGGCCCAGTCCTTGATGACAGGCTTTTCACCAGGGAGTTGCGGCAGGCGGCCCTGCAGAAATGAACGGAAGCTTTCTCCGGCTGTATTGATGTATTTTCCATCCCTCATGATGAAATACATGGGTACGTCCAGCGCATAGTCGACATAGCGTTCAAAGCTCATGCCATGCTCGAAGACGAAAGGCAGCATGCCGGCACGTGCATTGTCTGTATCGCGCCAGACTTCCGAACGAAACGACAGGTAGCCATTCGGCTTTCCATCCAGGAAGGGCGAATTTGCGAACAGCGCAGTCGCAACAGGCTGCAAGGCAAGCGAGACGCGCAGCTTCTGGACCATGTCCAATTCAGACGAAAAATCCAGGTTCACCTGCACCGTGCAGGTGCGGAACATCATGTCACGGCCATATCTTCCCACCCTGTCCATGTAGGGTGCCATGATGCCGTAACGTCCCTTGGGCATGACCGGCGTTTCGGCACGGCTCCAGAGTGGCGAGGCGCCTAAGCCAAGAAAGCCGATGCCCAGCCTGTCGCCGACCTCGCGTACCTGCGAGAGATGTTCATGAACTTCCTCACAGGTCTCATGAACGCTGGCAAGCGGTGCCCCCGACAGCTCAAACTGGCCACCAGGTTCCAGCGAAACATTGCCCAGGCCATTGGGGTCGGAGAGTGCAATGATGTTGTCACCCTCGTAGACGCCAGTCCACCCAAAACGGTCCCTCAGGCCCTCAAGCAGCGCCTTGATGGAGCGCGACCCATGATAGGGGACAGGCTCCAGCGTGTCCGTCAGAAAAGGAAATTTCTCATGCTCTGTGCCAATCCGCCATGCCGCCTTCGGCTTGCAGCCTGAGGCCAACTCCTCAATGAGTTGTGCTCTGGTTTCGATGGGCAGTCGGGCCTTGGGCGTGTCGGGGGTGGGTCCGCTCACGGTCTGTTTCCTGTCAAACTCGGGTGAAATGATCTAGACCATAAACTGGCCAGATGGAACAGCAACGCTCAGTGCCAGTCACCCAGAGCCGCCTGCAGCAGCGTCAGCGCAGCGACAGCGGCCGTATCTGCCCGCATGACGCGCGGACCGAGCGATAGGGGCCTCGCACCGGGCGTTGACCTCAGCAAGTCACGCTCCGCGTCGGTGAAACCACCCTCCGGACCAACGAGAACGGCGACAGGAAGCTTCAAATCCGCAAGCGCCGAAAGAGGGCTGGCTGGGGTCATCGTCTCATCACAGTAGACAAGGGCGCGGTTGGCATCCCGCCGGGCAACGAGTTCGGCAAGCTTTTCGGGCTCTGCAACCTCAGGCACAAAAACGAGATTGCATTGCTCGGCTGCTTCGCTGACATTGGCGCGCATACGGTCGAGATTGACCCGCTCCACAATTGTCCGTTGCGTGATTACTGGCCGCAGGCGTCGCACCCCCAGTTCGGTTGCCTTCTGCACGACATAGTCCAGCCGGGCATGTTTGAGGGGAGCGAAGCAGTAGTCAATATCGGGTGGCGGCACCGCTGCTGCGGACTGCCGCTCGCATTGCAGAGATGCGCCCTTGCGCGTCACGTCAGCAAGGTAACAGAGCCATTCGCCGTCACGGCCATTGAAAGCCCTGACCGGATCGCCTGCCGCGAGGCGCAGAACGGACGTGAGATAATGAGCCTGCTCACGCGAAAGCGTGATCGCCAGCCCGGCGGCAAGCTGATCCTCAATATGAAGGCGAGGGGTGGTCTTCATGGCGCTCCTGATGTACACCGCGCTCATGATCGACGCCAGAAGCCCCTCAACCCCCGCCGACCGGCATGTTGCGGACGCGGAACCGAACCACTGGGCTGACCGGCACCTGCCTCTTGCTGTGCGCCCTTATGCGCGGCTCATGCGATTGGAGCGGCCCGTTGGCTGGTGGCTGCTGCTTATACCATGTTGGTGGGGCCTGTGCCTTGGGCAGATTGCAGATGGCGGCGGGCCTCCAAGCCCGTGGTTTGCAGCCCTGTTCCTTGCCGGAGCCGTCATCATGCGGGGGGCGGGCTGTACATTCAACGACATTGCCGACAGGCATTTTGACGGCCGAGTGGCCCGGACGCAGATGAGGCCCATTCCCGCGGGGCAGGTCAGCCTGACGGCTGCCTTTGCATTCCTGCTGATTCTGTGTATCGCGGGGCTCGCCATCTTGCTCCAGTTCAACTGGTTCACGGTTATCACGGGAACGGCTTCACTGCTGATCGTGGCTGTCTACCCGTTCATGAAGCGCATTACCTATTGGCCTCAGGCTGTGCTGGGCCTGGCCTTCAACTGGGGTGCGCTGGTCGGCTGGACGGCGGTGCATGGCGGGCTATCCATTGCTCCGCTCTTGCTCTACGCAGGCGGCGTCGCCTGGACCCTGGCCTATGACACGATCTATGCTCACCAGGACAAGGATGACGACGAGTTGATCGGGCTCAAGTCCACGGCGATCAGGTTCGGTGACGCCAGCACATACTGGATTGCACTGTTCTTTGCCGCAGCGCTTGTGCTGATCGATGCTTCCATCTGGTACGCGGGCGGCAGTCTGCTTGCGCATCTTGGAGTGGCTGGAGCCGCCCTTCATGCCGGCTGGCAGCTGGCACGCTTTGACGCGGCGAATTCAACCCGCTGCCTTGAACTTTTCCGTTCCAACCGCATATTTGGCCTGATCATCACCCTGGGCCTGTTTCTGGATTCGCTTGTCTCATGACCGAAGACCTCCTTTCCATCGCAAGCACGGCCATGGCCGAAGCCTTGAAGCTGGGGGCCGATGCCGCGCACGCCGTCGCGGCCGATGGCCGCTCGACCGATGTTTCCGTGCTCAACGGGAAGATCGAAAAGGTTGAGCAGTCCGAGACAAAGGACATCAGCCTCAAGGTCTATGCGGGCAAGTCTTCCGCCAGTATCTCAGGTAGCGTCCTGACAGGTGAGGCGATCCGGCGTCTTGCCGCGACGGCCCTCGAGATGGCGCGCCTCGCCCCGCCGGACCCCTATGCCGGAATTGCCGATCCAGACCAGCTTGCCACGGAGGTTCCAGATCTCGACCTGGCTGCGCCTGATCTACCCGAGACTTCAACACTGGAGACCCTGGCCTATCGGGCGGAAGCCGCCGGACTTGGCGTAAGCGGCGTAACCAAGTCAGGAGGCGCAGGTGCTTCACGCTCGGAGGTCTCATGGGGCATTGCAATCTCTAACGGCTTTGCGCGCGGTTATCGCCGGACCGGGGTCGGACTTTCCGCATCTGTCATCGCCGGCGATGGCACCAGCATGCAGCGGGACTACGACTATTCCTCAAGCATCCATTTCGCTGACCTGCTTTCCCCAGAGGTGATCGGACAGCGTGCCGGCGAGCGTGCCGTAAAGCGACTCAATCCACGCAAGGTCAGGTCCCAGTCCGTTCCCGTCATCTACGATCGTCGCGTGGCATCCAGCCTTGTCGGCCATCTGCTCGGCGCCATCAACGGCGCAGCGATTGCCCGTGGCACCAGCTTCCTGAAAGATGATCTTGGCCAACTCCTGTTTGCGCCCGGGATCAACATCGTCGAAGATCCCTTCATCCGGCGTGGGCTGGGCTCTCGACCCTTCGATGGCGAGGGACTGGCCTGCCATCGCCGGAATCTCATCAACGCCGGGATCTTGACGGGTTGGGTTCTTGATCTGCGCGCGGCTCGTCAACTTGGCCTGGCACCGACCGGCCAAGGCTCCCGCAGCGGGCCCTCTTCGTCAAACGTCTATCTTCCACCCGGGGACCTGGCGCCAGAGGACCAAATTGGTGGCGTGACACAAGGCCTCTATGTTACCGAGTTGCTCGGATCCTCAATCAACAGTGTCACGGGTGACTACAGCCGCGGCGCGTCCGGCTTTTGGATCGAGAACGGAGCACTGGCCTATCCGGTGAGTGAAATCACGATTGCGGGCAACCTGAAGGCAATGTTCAGGACACTTCAACCAGCAAACAACCTTGAGTTCCGATCCTCGGTGAATGCTCCCAACTGCCTGGTCGAGGGGTTGACGATTGCGGGGGTCTGATAACCTCGATCATGATGCAGCCCTTCTTCTGGAAACCGTGAGGGCAGCAGGCGAACTGGGCCTCGCCCTCGCGCGGAAGCCCGACCTGCAGCGCTGGACGAAACCAGACGGTACGCCAGTGACAGAAGGCGATCTGGCGATCGATCAACTCATTCAGTCGCGGCTGAGGTCCGCCCGGCCCGGTGATGGCGTGCTTTCCGAAGAGACGCCGGACGGCCCGGATCGGCTCGGGTGTCATCGGCTATGGATCGTTGATCCCATTGATGGCACGCGAGCTTTCAGCGAAGGCCGTACCGAATGGTGTGTGGCCGCGGCCCTTGTTGTTGCCGGCCGCCCGGTGCTGGCATCCGTGTTCCAGCCAATCACCGGCGATGTTTTCCTGGCAAGAGCGGGTGAAGGCTCAACACTGAATGGCGCCCCGCTGGCCATGGCCGACCCACCAACACTCGAGGGGGCGCGGATCGCTGGAAGCCGGAAGGCGCTAGCCCAGCTTTCTCCTGCGGGGGTTTCGGGTGACAGCAGTGGCGCGCTGCCACTCCAGCTGCGCCTCGCCGCGGTGGCTGCAGGCCGCCTCGACGGCGCCGTATCATTGGGACCGCGCAATGACTGGGACCTGGCAGCTGGAGAACTGCTGGTGATCGAGGCAGGAGGCACCGTCTCCAGCACCGACGGCCGACGTTACGTGTACAATCAGGCTGAGCCATGGCAGCAAGGTCTCGTTGCCGCCGGCGCAAGGCGCCATGCTGCGCTGATCACTGCCCTGAGGACATCAGGACCATGACCGCCAACACTCCAGACGATCAGCTTCTTCACCTTGTTTTTGGCGGTGAACTTGATGATGTCGACTCGGTCACCTTTCGCGATCTTGCCAAGCTCGAGGTAGTGGGTTTCTATCCCAATTATGCCACTGCCTACCAAGCGTGGCTGACCAAGGCGCGAGAAACGATCGACAACGCTGAAATGCGTTACTTCATCGTTCACCTCCATCGTATTCTCGATCCGTCCCGCACCGGGCGGTAACTCTGGCGCATGCCTGCCCCGCTGTGTTCCGGCTTGCGCGGCTGAACCGCAGTGCTATGCGAAGACCACACTGACCGGGCGAGCCAATCAATATGTTAGCATCGAACAACCTTCGTGCCGTTCTTGCGATGGTCATGGCAATGGGCACACTGGTGACGTCCGACAGTTGCGTAAAGCTGGCTCTGGCAAATGCTCCCTTGTTTCAGTTGATGCTGATTAGGGGCCTGGTGGCGGTGGTGATCTGCCTTGGACTCATCCTGGCCATGGGTCAGGCAGGGCAGCTGCCACGCACCTTCAACAAGTGGCTAGTGGCACGCGGCCTTTTGGAGTCCGTCGCAAATGTCAGCTTCACATTGGCGCTTGCCTATGTGGCCATTGCTGACCTGACGGCGATTGCCCAAACATGCCCTCTGCTGGTTCTTCTGGGGGCTTGGGTGTTTCGCGGCGAGAGGCTCGGGGCCGTGCGTATTGTTCTTATCTTCCTTGGCATCACAGGAGCACTCATGGTTGCGCAGCCAGGAAGTGGCGCTGTTTCGCTAATGGCGAGCCTCGGCTTTCTCACGGCAATTGCCGCAGCTCTCCGCGACCTGCTTACCCCGAATGTTCCCCGTGATGTCTCGCCACTCATCGCGACCCTGACGGTGCTCCTCTGCCTCACTGCCACCGGCGCTGTGGGAACCCTGGCATTTGAGGATGCAGTGATGCCGGAGCGATGGGCTCTGATGCTCATGGTGCTGGCGGGTGCGTTGAGCATGGCCGGACACCTGCTGCTCTATATGGCCTATCAGCTCGGAGAGGCACGTACCGTGGCCCCATTCATGTATTCCCTGACGATCTGGGCCGTTCTGGCCGGTCTCTTCGTGTTCGGCGAGATTCCAAATTCTCTGGCAATCGCCGGCATGGCGCTGGTGGCGCTCGCCGGACTGGCGATCATCTGGGTGGATGGACATCAACGCCGACTGGCCAGGGCGGTCCAGAACTAGTCTATCATGGCGGTAAGTGGGCTTCGGTTTCAAAACGACCAATGTTCCGGACCGAGCTGCGCTCGGGCGAAAAGTTAGATTTGCCCCTCAGCTTGCAGCCTACCCAGGGGAAAGGCAGCGACCGGATCATCTTCGGCAAGCCGGCGGAGACGCCCGAGCGCCTCCTCACAATCAGCATTCATCTGGCTGACAAGTTCATCGATTGATGAAAATCGCTTGTCGGGCCGGATGAGATCGATGAATTCCACAAGCAAAGCCCGGCCATACAGATTGCCTTCAAAGCCGATCAGATAGACTTCGAGAAAGGTACGCCCGGTGTCAAAGGTCGGACGATCTCCGAAGTATCCGGCGCCCGTCCAGACGGCCGCAGACTTCATTGCGGCATCCCGAACGCGCACGGCATAAATGCCGCGGAATGGATCAGCCCCCTTGTCCAACACGATATTGAGCGTGGGAAAGCCGATGGTGCGGCCCCGCTGATCCCCCTTCACCACCGTGCCCAGCACCGTCCAGTGATAGCCGAGCTCACGGGCTGCAGCTGCAACACGGCCGTGGCGCAAAGCCTCACGGATCGAACTCGAGGAAAAAGGCGCATGCGGACTGCCCTCATCCGTTACCTGATCCACAATGCTCACGCCGAAGCCCATCTGCCCTCCGAGCCTAGCCATGGTGTCAGGACTTCCCTTGCGGCCTTTGCCAAAATGAAAATCGTAACCCATGACGAGATGAGCCACGCCGAGCCGTTCGACCAGGTGACTGGACACGAAATCCTCTGCCGAAAGCTCGGCGAGCGCCTCTCCGAACGGCAGCACCACCAGGAACGAGGCACCCAGAGCAGCAAGAAGCCGCGCCTTCAGTGGCTCCGGCGTCAGCCGGAAGACTGGTTGCGTTGGCTGGAAAAAACTGCGCGGATGAGGCTCGAAGGTGATGACACCCCAAGGCCGCCCGAGCCGCAACGCTTGTTCCTTGGCTTGGGCCAGAAGCGTCTGGTGACCACGGTGCACCCCGTCGAAATTGCCAATGGCGGCAACAGCACCCTTGCAGTCCGGATGGACGGGCGAAAGGCCCGTAATTATCTGCATATCAGTTCCTTCTCACGTCCACGACAGATCGCGGACGGTTGCCACAATGCGCGCGTTGGGCACTTTCTTCAGAACCTGGGCTTCCGCCAAATCCAGTCCCAGAGCTGCATCTGTCACACCTTCTGCAACAAGAACTGAATCGAGGCCATAATCGGCTGCACCTCGAATATCGGTCTCCGGCCCATCGCCAATCGCCAGCACGTCCCGCGGCGCCAGTTCACGACCCATGAGGCGCTTGGCCTCTGAGAACGCCAGATCATAGATCGGTGAAAATGGCTTGCCTGCCATCAGCACCTCACCGCCACGCGCAGCGTAGAGTTCTGCGAGTTTGCCAGCACAAAAGAGGATCCGGTCGCCCTTCCTCACAATCTTGTCAGGATTGGCGCAGATCATCGCAAGCTCGCGTTTTTGCATGTCATCCAGCAGTGGGGCGTAGCTGTCGAGATCGTCGTTGACGTCGTCAAACAGGCCGGTACACAGAACGGCTTCGGCCTGTTCCATTGGCACGCGCTCTACACCCGTACCAGCATAGATTGACAGATCACGCTCAGGGCCAAGATGAAACACTCCGCCGCCCCCATGAACCCGCATCAGCACCTGAGTGACATCACCTGAGGTAACGATGCAATCATATGCCTCAGGATTGACGCCGATCTCAGCAAGCTGCCGGGCAACACCCAAATGGCTTCGCGGCGAGTTGGTGACGAGAATGACCGATCCGCCCTCCGCGCGGTGCCGCATCAAAGCCTCGACCGTCTTGGCAAATGGCGTCAAGCCGTTGTGCAACACACCCCAGATGTCACAAAACCAGACCGGGTAGGATGCAGAAAATTGCCTCATGCCGTGGGCAGGCTCAGGCAGCACTGGCGTTGCGCTGGGAGATCGGCCCTTGACCAGCATCAGCGCGCACCTTGCGAGGGGGCGCGAAGTATGGGCCCTTCCCGAACTGGGCATATTTGCCTGCGGCAACGGCCTGCTGGCGGTTTTCAATACCATCAATCACAAGATTGATCTGTAACGATCTCGCCGTCGTGACAAGTTTCGTCCAGGAAGCGCTTGGGCCCGAGCCCGCGTCTGCGGCATAGGGCGGGAATGACAGATAACACACGCCAAGCTGCCGCAAGGCTGCCAGGTCAAGCCCACCCACATAGACTTCACGCAAGGCCAGCGCCGCACCAGCACGTGCCAGCCGCGCAAGATTGTCTATACCCGTAGCATCAAGCCGCCCAAGGTCCTGCTGCGCGAACTCGAACACAAGTCCGTTCGCCAGATCGGGCTCATGTCGCAGCAGAGACAACAGCCTTCCTGCCTCCTCGCGCGCGCTGAGGGTCTGCCGGCCAAGCGGAAGAATTATGCGCAAACCGGGATTTCGGTTGCGCAATCGGCTCAACACCGGCATGGCCATTCTGACCAGGCGGGCATCAATCGAGGGGCGAAGGCCGCTATGGTCCGCCTTTTGCGTGACCTCGTCATGCGTCACGGTCTTTCCGCGGCTGTCGGTGAGGCCGATGAGGGCGCGATAGTGTTGCGTCACGCCATCCTTGAGATCGACGATCGGCTCCAGCCAGAGGGTCAGTTCATCGCGTCCTGCGGGGGCTTCGACAATGGGACTGGAAACGGACCTCTTCGGCGCCACGGCCTTCTCGGCCGTGAATTGCTTCTGCGCATAGGATGATACGACTGGGCGCGGCGAACGGGGCGGTTCCCCGGGCTGACGGCGCGGCGTTCCACCTCCAGCAGCAGTATCTTCTCCCCTTGGGCTCGCCGGGGGATCAAAAGCATCGCGCTGTTCGAGGACAGACAGACGCTTCATGGCCTCCAGGCTGCTGGCGGTTACGTCCCGAAGGGCCGACTGCTGGGCTGCCAGAGAATCCTGCTGCTGACCCAGGACGACAATGAAAGACCCACCAGCCAGGACCATTCCACATGCCAGAAGAAAAATGGCGCCGGACATCAGCCAGGCGCCCGTCGAGGGCGCGGTCAGCACAAAGGCTGCGATGCCAATCGCCGAAAGCGGAAAAACTGAGAGCCCCAGAGTCACCGGGACCATGTGTCGAGACATGCGCGTTCTGCCCCCGTCACCTGCGCCAGCCGGGCGCTATTCGGTGCAATTTATTGCATGCCAGCGCCCGATTCGGGAATCGCACGATTTGGCCGGGGCTGGAAGCGCAGATTGATGGCTGCGAACAGAAAAGGCCGGGGAACGTCGCCCCCGGCCCCTGCAAGGTCAATTTCCGGGCCCGGATCAGGCTACCGAGGCCAGGATCTTGGGCATCTTGTCAGAGAAGATCTCGTCGATCTGGTTGGCATTGATCATCAGTGGGGGTGACAGGGCAATCGTGTCGCCTGTGATGCGGACCATCATGCCCACATCGTGGAACCCGTTTTCCATCGCCTTATAGGCCCGGAGCCCCGGCGAACCCTCCAGCGGCTTCAGGTCAATCGCGGCAACCAGACCGAGCGTCCGGATATCCTCCACCAGCGGGTGGCCCTTGAGTGTGAAAGCCGCATCCGCCCAGGTGTTTTCGAGCTTCCTGGCGTTTTCGAACAGCTGCTCGTCACGGTAGACGTCCATGGTGGCAACGCCTGCCGCTGCCGCCATGGGGTGGCCGGTGTAAGTGTAGCCATGGAAGAGCTCGATGACATGATCGGGCCCGTTCATGAACTTGTCGTAGATGCCCTGGCGCACCATGCAGCCGCCCATCGGAACGGTACCGGACGTTACGCCCTTCGCAAAGGTGAGGATGTCGGGCACCACGCCGAAACGCTCGGCAGCAAAGGCATGGCCAAGGCGGCCAAACCCTGTGATAACCTCATCAAATATCAACAGTATTCCATGCTTGTCGCAAATCTCGCGCAGCTTTTTGAGATAGCCCTTGGGCGGTGGCAGAACGCCGGTGGACCCTGCCATCGGCTCAACGATCACGGCGGCGATCGTTGAGGCGTCGTGCAACGCGACGAGACGTTCCAACTCTTCGGCGAGATGCGCGCCCCACTCCGGTTCACCTTTGGTGAAGGCCTGTTCCTTGCGGTTGTAGGTGTGCGGCAGGTGGTCTACGCCAGCCAGCATCGCCCCGAACCACTTGCGGTTGGCGACCATGCCACCCACCGAAATACCGCCAAAATTGACGCCATGGTAGCCGCGCTCGCGGCCGATGAGCCTGGTACGGCTGGCTTGGCCATTGGCGCGGTGATAGGCCAGCGCAATCTTCAGCGCCGTGTCCGCGGCTTCCGAGCCAGAATTGCAGAAGAATGCGTAGTTCAGGTCGCCCGGCGCCATGGTGGCGAGCCGAGACGCCAGTTCGAACACCTTGGGATGGCCAAACTGGAAGGTGGGAGCGAAATCGAGTTCAGCCGCAGCCTTCTGGATTGCACTGACGATCGGCTCCCGGCAATGGCCGGCATTGGAGCACCAGAGACCCGCCGAACCATCCAGAATGGGCCGACCAGTCATGTCGTAGTAATGCATGTCCCTGGCACGGGCGATCATCCGCGGCCGCTTCTTGAAGGCGCGGTTGGGCGTGAAGCCCATCCAGAACGGCTCGAGATTGTTGGGTGACGGTTCCCAGGCAGTTGCGCCTGTCATGTTCACAGGTTTGTTCATCGGTACTTTCTCCTCCGATCGTTACCTTCTGATAGCAGAAAGAGGCTGATTGTGGAAATACGCCAGCTTCCGGCGTTGCCGGGGGCCAGAGCGGGCCTAAGGCCGGGTAGAGGGTATCCAACCAAGCAGGATGGCCGAATGCTGCCGGTGAAGGAGGCCCCGGAGCTGGTCCATGCTCATCTGCTCGGATTTGACGAAGATCACGAAGTTCATGTTGGTATTGTTGAAGATGACCTCTCCGATGCTGGCAGCGTCGGCTTCCGGTCTCAGCAGGCCGAGATCCTGAAGCTTGGCCAGCAGGCTGCAGGTCTGTCGGGCCAGAGCCACATCCAGGGCAGCGTAGGTCTCGCCGAAGGGGCTGTTCGGCTGCGTGGTGGAAATGGCCATGGCCTGGCGCCACATTTCCTTCGACAGGTAGTGCAACGAGTGGGCCACATAACCGCCGATCAAGGCATCCACCGCCGCCTCCAGCCCGCTGGGCGGATCAGCGATGACCGCCTCGCCAGCCTTCAGAACCTCCTCGACCTCCAGTGAGACGATGGCTACCAGCAGATCGCCCTTGTTCTGGTAGTAATTGTAGATAGTGCCGATTGCCACCTCCGCTTCCGCGGCGATCGCTTCCATCTTCACATCCTCATACCCATGCTCGCGAAACAGGCGCGCCGCCGACTCCAATATGCGGTCATGACGCAGGGCTTTCTGCTTTTCTCGGAGGCCGGACATTGTCGCAACATGGCAGGTTTTTGAAATTGACTCAATTTTAAAA
>NZ_JBIIDX010000206.1:0-4497 GCF_044238155.1 Aestuariivirga sp.
ATGCGGGCCTCAGTATTGTTAGGCTGCAGCACGTTTCGAGAGATATTCAGGTTACCCCCACAAATAAGATGAAGACATATCGGGTGATCGTCCAAATCAGGTAAGTCCAGTGCTAAGGTGTGATTGTCGCAGGTTAACCTGTACTGTTCTGCGGCATCCGTTGAAAAATCCCTAAACCTCTCGTTTAAAAAATCCGATCCGGGTGGCCGAAGTCTTCGATCTTGCAGGAAGGCGAATCGATAACTCTGGCTTTCTTGCAAAATTGCTTCGCGGGTCACCGCGGTCACGATGCGTGGCTCGCTCTGTCGAAAAATTTGCAGAGGATGAAGACAGAGCTCGATCACAGCCAATCCTATACGTAGTTTGGTAAGTTCGCTCTTATCCGGCACCAGCGCTATGCTGGCGCAAGGTAGCTCAAGCGAGCAAAAAAGCTCTTCGCACCCTCCGGACCTACCTCGACTGCACCATTCGCGACATCTCCCAACAGATTGCAGGCGAGTATGGTCTGTAGGACTTCCTCCGCGAGACCCTCTACCTTGCGAGTAGGGTACTTGAATAACGGAAGAGCCAAAAGGGTAGGCAAGATCTACGGCCTTGCATGCGCCTGAGGTTGAGTGCTTCGGCAAACGAAGGGCGTGTACGCCCTGCGAGTTCAGCGTGAGGTTCTCGATTGCCACCACGCTCCAGTGCTCGAAGGGCGGATGGCGCGTCGTCCATGCCAGCGCAGTGCCGGGCAACTTTTATGACAACCACACGCTGGCAAGCATCATTCCGAACATAACGCAAAGCATCAGAAACGACATCAGCTGCGTCCTCACCGAGGTCAATCACCCCGGAAGTGATGCACCACCTCTCCCACAGGTTCAAGGTCTACACTTCTCTTCAGATGCGGCCCTTGACGGCCACTACAAAGCACGGGATACGCCGCTGCTCAGCCATTGGTTCCGTCATCGGCAAATAAAGGACGGCCACCGCATGGACTGCAATTACCTCACCGCTCGCCAGTGCAACGCCATTAATTTCAGGCTTGCCCCCGCTAAATATAATTTCCGCATCCTCCTCAACTGGGGGAGGCTTCTTCTGTGCTTGATTGCTTCCGTTCCGGTCACACGCTGCAGGCACACTGCGGTTCGCCTTTAGATAGTTTCTTCACGGCGGACGGATTAGAGAGGGATAACTTAGTTAGAACAGTTTATGTTGTGATCCCATTTGCCCTGGGGGCTCGCATGTCTTGGCGCTGTGGCTTAGCCAGATCAATAGGAATAAGCGCACTCTGGGGCAACGGGTACGGCTCCAGCGCCAAAAAAGCGGCCTTAAAACGTTCCCTCGTGATCTGGCGGTGTGGCGCGGCTCCCGGTCTTCCAGCGCTAGGCAGGGTAGGGTTCGTGTTGATCTCGTAGACCTGAATGCGCCCACCGACGATACTGTAGTCGATCCGACCAAAGTCAATGCTTGCAATCTGGAAAATCGTTTCCAACTCCCTGTGGTGTGGATTTTCCATTACGTAATCGAGTTCCTCACGCTCGTGAGATGGCAGGCTGATCTTTCCGGGATCGTCATTCACGGCGTCGCGCCGGGCATTGGCAGCCTTGACGATCCAGTGGGGTGAGAAGTGTACGTGGTGGGGCAGGATGGTTTTGCCAATTTTGAAAGCACCATATTTCCTGAAGTAGCCATCCATGTGGCGCTCCGCGCAATATTCGACTGCTATGCGGCCACGTAGAGGCGTTCCCCTCTCTTGTAATAGGGCAATTGTATGCATCAAGGCATACTCGTTAGGAATGAGGTCTGTTTCGGGTCCGGCGCAGTCGTCCTCGGAGCGAATAAAGACCGGATATCGATCAGGAAGAATGCCATCACCAATACGCCAGACGCCGTAGTTATTGATGCGGGCGCGGTGAAGGGCCTGCAGGAGGGCGACCCGCTCGAGCACACGGTGCGGTGCATTAAGCATAAGCCCCATGCCGGAGTGCCTTTGCAGAATCCGCCATGCCTCGGAAGCACATTCCAATTCATATCGCGTCAGCCGGTCGAAATCCGTGAACACATAGGTACCGGCCGGAACCTGTCTTTCATGGAACATCTGCTCATAGCTGAGGAAGGTAACCCTGTCCCGAGGTAGGATCCCGCTCGACAGTGCCTTATTAATCGTGAAGTCTGCGAAGCGCTCCACGCAAAGATATTGAATCATGATGATGCTCTTGGCTGCCAGGCGGCAGGCTTCAATAGTTTTGACCTCTCAGTGTACTCTCTTCCGGATTGCCAAAGCTGCTCCCAGCGGAGGCCCGAAAAACAAGGCCCGGTGGCAGCCTCCGCGAAGGTGATGCCGTTGTGCTTGGCGTTGACTTCAAGAAGCACGGGAGCTCCTTGCTCATCAACTGCCATATCCCACCCGACGCAGTGAAGAAAGGGGACCTTGGAATGGAGCAACAGAACGGCCTCTCTGCACGCTGCAAAGTTCGGTATTTGAAAACCACTGAATAGGAAGCCGGAATCGGGATGTGTGGAATGGCAGCGCCAGTCGCTTCCAAGACCGCTTTCTAAGAGGTAGCCTGTCCGCAACTCAACGGCCACTTGTAGTCCTGGCACTGTCATCACGTGGGTTTGGCCGAAAAGTGGAAGCCGTAACATGGCGGATCGAAGGTGAGTCCCTCCGTGTTCATCGACGACCGTCGTTAAACGAAGTGTCGATACAGGACCCGACAAGAACTGATCAAAGGACGCATGTTGACGTACCCGGCGCTGTAGCACTAGATCTCCAGCCGCTTGAAGTCGTTCGACTTCCAGGTCGCTGACATCGATAAAGAATATGCCATTTCCCCGCTTTGATCGATCTAGTTTGACCACCACCTCATCGATGCCGTTCAGTACGCGCTCCTTCAATTCGGCACCACTGATTTGTCGCAGGCCAGAATCAAATAATCGACCGTTGATCTGATATGCAAGGTCGGGCGAGAAGGAACCGCCAAAAATTAAACTTGACGAAGCCCGGCGGCCGGCCAGCGGACCGTAGTCACCCTTGAGGTTCGGGACAACCCAACGACCATAATAATTATCCGGAATCCACCCCTCACGAAAGCCTCCAGTCGACGCGGCGTATACCCAGAGCCAGGGAGCATAGGCCTTAGAGCCTAGCACATCTCTCGCATACTCGACAGCGTCGCTTAGTATGGCTTTGCTGATAGTCTTCCCATCGCAAGAAAGCGATCCCAATGCTGCCTCAGCTGTACGCAGGTGAGTGAGGTCGTATTCAAACTCTAGTGATGAGCCCAAACTTGCGAGCGCGCGTGACACGTCTGTCGGTAAAATTGTATCGTTACTGCATGCTAACAAATCCGTTTCTTTCATTGCTTTATCGCTCAAAACCCAGTCGTATCTTGCGATGAGTTCAGCCAATATCGCTCCAATCAACTGGACGCGTCAACTATCACAACAGAGGCTCACTCAAAGACTTAAGACTCTTAGCAGTGTATGCGTTCATGACGTCTGCTGAGCGCTGGGTCAGGAATCGTAACACCCACATTCATCAGGCCGGCAAAAAACGACGGTATCAAGTTGATCATCAGAATCTGGGAAGCTCAGAAGTTGATATTGATCCCAAATCTCTAATTATATTATATGTAGGTTTGTAAAGTATTTTGATAGCATTGGAATCATTTGCGTAATCATTAACATAGAAACGGCAATATCGTTGGGGCACTTGTCAGATCTCGCGGCTGCTCGACTGCCAAAATGGCTTTCACCATCTTCTTCGCCTCGACTGAGCCAATCCCCCGTATCCTGCCGGAGGCGAGATACTTCTCGATCCCCAAGCCGTGGTGGGCGGCGTGGTCTTGAGAAACGCGCCTTGAACTGCAGCCCATGCGTCCGGTCGTTGAACCATTCGCCTGTCGCGATGATCCATTGCCCGGCGGATGTCGCCGCGAGGTGACCCACCAGCATCACGAGGTCGAGGTGCCCGTTAACCTTGACGCGCAGCACGCAGAAGCCGCTCTCGGCATTTTCAAACGTCACGCGCTCAGCGAGTCCTGCCAGCACATCCTGCGACGCCTCCTGTGCTGCTATACCGTCGTTGCAGCTCATTTGTTCCGCGCCCGCCAGTCCCAGGGCATTTCGAAGGAACCGGCCCACATCCCCCGGCGGTTGAGCCGCGCCTCGTCTTCCTGGGTTATGTAATCGTTTCCATACTTCCGATAGGCAACCGCCCAGCCCTGGGCAACCATCCAGGCATTGAGGTTGGTCTCACCCTTGAAGCAGACGGCAATGATGCGCTTGTAGCGATCGCGCCCCGTCGCTTCGCATCTGATGACCGAGCGCCCCATCATGTCAGCGAGGGCGAAGGCGGATTTCTGGCCGCAACGGTATTCCTGGCCTGAGGCATCAAGGCAGGGCTGCCGGCCTTCGGGTGCGTCAATGGCATCGAGCCGGATCCTCTCCCCGTGGATCTCGATGGTATCCCCGTCGATAACGATTGCAGTGCCTTGAAGCGAAGACGCG
>NZ_JBIIDX010000079.1:0-15557 GCF_044238155.1 Aestuariivirga sp.
CAGCAGCCGGTCTTTCAGCTGGGCAGCCTCTTCGCGCAGCTGGGCGATTTCCAGCTCGCGGGCATCGATGGCAAGCACCTCGGCAAGTTCCTCCGCGCTCGTTGCATCCGGAGTTTCGCCGGCCGCCTGCGCCTTGGCAGCGGCCTGCTCGGTTGCTGTGCTGTCATCAGCCATGACTCTAATTCCTTGATATCGTGCCCGGCTGGCATATCGGCTGCCTCGACCGAAAAATCAAGTGAGCAGGCGCCCGATTGCCTTGGCCGTATAGTCAACCATGGGAATGATGCGGGCATAATTGATGCGGGTGGGGCCGATGATGCCCATCACGCCGACGATCTTTTCCTCGGCGTTGCGGTAGGGCGCCACAATGATGGAGCTTCCGGACAGCGAGAACAGCCGGTTCTCGGACCCGATGAAGATTCGCACCCCTTCGCCGATCTCGGCGGCGCCCAGGAGCTGCGCCAGCTCCTTCTTGTTCTCGATGTCGTCGAACAGCTTGCGGATACGCTCGAGATCGGCCGCGGCGGTGGCATTCTCGATCAGATTGGCCTGGCCGCGCACGATCAGCGTCTTGTCGTCGGCGTCCGTGGCGCCCGACCACTGGCCGATGCCCGCCTCGACGATGCGCGCGGAAATCTCGTCCAGCTCGCGGCGCAGGTTCTGCATCTCGTCCCGCACGAAGAGCTGCACCTCGGCGATGGTCTTGCCCTGAAAGCGGGTCGAGAGATAGTTCGAGGCTTGCGTGAGGCTTGAGGGCGGCAGCCCCCGCGGCACCTCGATCACGCGGTTCTCGACGCTGCCGTCCTCGCCCACCAGGATGACCAGTGCACGGCCAGGGCCGAGATTGACGAACTCGATGTGTTTCAGACGCGAATTGATCTTGGGCGCCAGGATGACGCCGGCGCAGTGCGACAGGCCGGAAAGCATCGTGGTGGCTTCGCCCAGCACATCCTCAAGCCGGCGCTGGCGGTTGGAGGCGGCAATCTGGGCGTCGATGCGCGATCGCTCGTCTGCGCTCATGGCGCCCACTTCCATGACCGCGTCGACGAAGAACCGCAGGCCCTGTTCCGTTGGCACCCGTCCAGCACTGGTGTGCGGCGAGAAGATGAGGCCTGCATCCTCGAGGTCCATCATCACGTTGCGCACCGAGGCGGGCGACAGGTTCTGCGGCAGTATGCGCGAAATGGTGCGCGAGCCAACCGGCTCGCCGGTTTCGAGATAGGTGTCGACGAGGCGGCGGAAGATATCGCGCGAGCGCTGGTCGAGCCCGGCGATCCCGGAGAGACGCTCATCGGCGAAGGACTTGGGCGGGATCATGCTCATGGACCCAATGTAGAAATCAAGTTGGCGCGGGTCAATCGAGGGGCTAGAAGCCAGATCTTGGGAACAAGGAATGAACATCATGCGTCCATCAGGACGGAAACCGGACGAATTGCGCCCCGTCAGCTTTGCCCGCGGCTTCACCCGCCATGCGGAAGGCTCATGCCTCGTTCGCTTCGGCGACACCCATGTGCTGTGCACGGCCTCGCTTGAGGAAAAGGTACCGCCCTGGCTCAAGGGCGGCGGCAAGGGCTGGGTCACTGCCGAATATGGCATGCTGCCACGCGCCACGCATGAGCGCACCAGGCGCGAGGCGGCATCCGGCAAGCAATCCGGCCGCACCCAGGAAATCCAGCGCCTCGTCGGCCGCAGCCTGCGCGCCGTGGTTGATCTGGTCGCACTTGGCGAACGCCAGATCACGCTCGACTGCGACGTGCTGCAGGCCGATGGCGGAACCCGCACCGCAGCGATCACCGGCTCCTGGGTGGCGCTGTTCGACTGCCTGAAATGGATGGAGCAGCGCGCCATGTTCAAGGCCTGGCCGCTGAAAGACCATGTCGCCGCCATTTCCTGCGGCATTCATGGCGGGGTGCCTGTGCTCGACCTCGACTATCCGGAAGATTCGTCTGCCGCAACCGATGCCAATTTCGTCATGACCGGCCAGGGCGGCATCGTCGAAATCCAGGGCACGGCGGAGGGCGAGCCCTTCTCCCAGGACAGCCTGATGGAGCTGCTCGGCCTCGCCCGCAAGGGCATCGCAGAGCTGGTCGCCGCGCAGCGGGCAGCAATTGCCTGATGCGCGGGCTCGCCGGCACGAAGATCGTGATCGCCACCCACAACCGGGGCAAGCTCGAGGAGTTTCGCGCTCTGTTCAGGCCTCACGGCATCGAGGCGGTGTCGGCTGGCGATCTCGGGCTTGCGGAGCCTGCCGAAACCGAAGCCAGTTTCGCCGGCAATGCCCGCATCAAGGCGCATGCGGCAATGAAGGCAAGCGGCCTCATCGCCATTTCCGATGACTCCGGGCTGTGCGTGGAGGCGCTTGGTGGAGAACCCGGTGTACACACCGCCGACTGGGCAGGGCCAGGTCGCGACTGGACCATGGCCATGCGCCTTGTCGAAGAGAAGCTGCAGGCGCGGGGGGCCACCACTCCCGAGAAGCGCCGTGCCGAGTTCGTCTGCACGCTGTGCGTCGCCTGGCCCGATGGCGAGGACCGGATCTATGAGGGCCGCATCGCCGGAACGCTTGCGTGGCCACCGCGCGGCAAGCTCGGCCACGGCTATGACCCGGTGTTCGTGCCGGACGGTGAGACCCGCAGCTTCGCCGAGCTGACGCCCGCGGAGAAGAACAAGATCTCGCACCGCGCCAGGGCGCTGGACAGTCTCGTCCGTGACCTCCTCTGACGCCTTCGGAATCTACGTGCACTGGCCGTTCTGCAAGGCCAAGTGCCCTTATTGTGACTTCAACAGCCATGTCCGCCACGCACCCGTTGACACAATGTCTTTCGCAGGCGCGCTGGCGCGCGAACTCGCGTGGTTCGCCACTGAAACGCCCGGCCGCACCGTCACGTCGATCTTCTTCGGCGGCGGCACGCCCTCGCTGATGCCGCCCGCCGCAGTGGCCCATGTGCTCGACGCCATTGCCACTCTGTGGCGTGTTTCTCCCGATGTCGAGACGACGCTCGAAGCCAACCCGACCTCGATCGAGGCGGAAAATTTCCGCGGCTACCGTACAGCGGGCATCAACCGCGTGTCAGTGGGCGTGCAGGCGCTGGTTGACGCTGATCTGCGCGCACTGGGCCGCCAGCACTCCGCTACAGAAGCCATCGCTGCTTTCAGGCTGGCCGCCAGCATCTTTCCGCGCGTGTCTTTCGACATGATCTATGCAAGGCCCGGCCAGACCCCCGATGCCTGGAAGGCCGAACTCTCGCACGCGCTTGCCGAGCAGCAGGGGCACATGTCGCTCTACCAGCTCACGATCGAGCCCGGCACCGCCTATTTCGATCTGCATGCGCAGGGTCGTCTCGTCACGCCCGGGGAAGAGCCCGCCGCGGAGCTCTATGATCTGACCCAGGAGTTGACGGAGAAGGCGGGCCTTGCCGCCTATGAAGTGTCCAACCACGCAAGGCCCGGCGATGAGTCACGCCACAATCTGCTCTACTGGCGCTATGGCGAATATGCAGGCGCGGGACCTGGCGCCCATAGCCGCCTGGCCAGTGGCAGAAACCGCCGGGCGCTGATCGCCGAGAAACATCCCGAGACGTGGCGCAGTCTGGTCGAGACGCAAGATCATGGCATCGTCAGCGACGTTGCGGTGACGCCGGAGGAGCAGGCGCAGGAATATCTGCTGATGGCGCTGCGCATTGCCGAGGGCGTGGATCTTTCGCGCTACGGCGCGCTCGCCGGACGCGGCATCGATGCCGCGCGTCTGGCCAGCCTTGCCGAGCTCGATCTCGTGACGCTGGAAGGCCAGCGCCTTGCAGCGACGGCGCGGGGCCGCAAGCTGCTCAATGCCGTGATTGCAGAGCTGGCGGTCTGACACTAACGTCGACCCATGAACCCCGCCCGCCCCAGCTACACGATAGGCGCGCACCGCTTCGAGGCAGATCCGGTCGCGCCCGGACTTCATCTGGTGGCGACACCCATCGGCAATCTCGGTGACATCACCTTGCGCGCGCTGACAACGCTGGCTGCCGCCGATATCGTCCTGTGCGAGGATACGCGCACCAGCGGCAAGCTGATGGAGCGTTTCGCCATTCGCACCAAGCTCTCGCCCTATCATGAACACAATGCCCAGAAGGTCCGGCCGGCAATCCTTGCCCGGCTCAGCGATGGAGCAACGATCGCATTGATCAGCGATGCCGGCATGCCGCTGGTCTCGGACCCCGGCTACCGGCTAGTGACGGAAGCCCTAGCTCTGTCCATTCCGGTGACGGTCTGCCCTGGGGCCTCGGCGGTACTGGCGGGGCTTGCAGTTTCCGGATTGCCCACCGACCGCTTCCTGTTTGCGGGCTTCCTGCCACAGAAGCCGGGCGAACGCCGCAGGGTTCTCAGCGAGTTCGCCGGCACTAGGGCCACGCTGGTGTTCTTCGAAAGCCCGCACCGCATCATCGAGGCGCTCCATGATGTTGCGGCCACGCTACCCGGCCGCACGGTCGCGGTGACGCGTGAACTGACCAAGCTCCACGAGGAGGTACTGCGCGGAACAGCCACGGACATCGCCGCGAGGCTCACTGCACGGCCGGCGGTGAAGGGCGAGATCACGCTTCTGGTCTCGCCGCCCGTTGCCCAGGATGTCGTCTCCGAGGACGACCTCGAGGCAGCCATTACCGAGGCGCTCGCCAGTCTGCCGGCCAGCAAGGCGGCCTCCGACATTTCGAAACGCCTCAAGCTCAACCGGGCCGAGATCTACCAGCGCATCCTGGCGCGCAAGGAGCGCGATGGTCCATGACCGCCGGACATCCGAGAACCGGGGCCGCGCGGCGGAACTCGCCGCGCTGTGGTATCTGCGGTTCAAGGGCTGGCGGCGTCTGGCGCTGCGGTACAAGTGTCCAGTTGGCGAGGTTGACCTCATCATGCAGCGGGGGAAGGTGACAGCCTTCATCGAGGTGAAGATACGCAAGACCCCCGCCGAGGCCATCGAGGCCGTATCGCCCCGTCAGGCGCGGCGCATCTCCGCAGCAGCCCAGCACTTCCTCGCACGCCACCCCTTGGCTGCCTCGACGGCCTGCCGTTTTGACATCGTGGCGCTGAGCCCCTACCACTGGCCGCGGCATATCGAGAACGCCTTCGACGGAGACCAATGAGATGGTGCTGAGTGTTGCGGTGCAGATGGACCCGATCCAGTCCATCAACATTGCGGGCGATTCAACCTTCGCCATGATGCTGGAGGCGCAGGCGCGCGGCCACCGGCTGTTCTATTACCAGACGAAAACGCTGGCGCTCGAGAGCGGCGCCCTGTTCGCCACAGGCCATGACATCGCGGTGCGCGACGAGTCAGGCAATCATTTCACACTGGCAGCCGAGCGCCGCGCCGATCTGGGCGGCTGCGACGTGGTGTTGATGCGCCAGGACCCGCCCTTCGACATGGGCTACATCACAGCCACCCACATGCTCGAGGCCATTCACCCACGCACCCTGGTGGTGAACGATCCTGCCGAAGTCCGCAACGCGCCCGAAAAGCTCTTCGTGCTGAACTACCGTCAGTTCATGCCGGAAACCATCATCACACGCGATGCCGCAGAGCTGGCGGCCTTCCGTCGCGCCCATGGTGACATCATCCTGAAGCCGCTCTATGGCAATGGCGGAGCAGGCGTGTTCCGGCTGGGCGAGAGCGACCAGAATTTCTCCGCCCTTCTCGAACTGTTCACCCAGACCTTCCGCGAGCCCTTCATCGCGCAGCGCTATCTTCCTGACGTGCGCAGGGGTGACAAGCGCATCATCCTGGTGGACGGCAAGGCGGCAGGCGCCATCAACCGCGTCCCGGCAGTGAACGAGAACCGCTCGAACATGCATGTGGGCGGCCGGGCGGAGCCCACGACACTCACCCGGCGCGAACAGGAAATCTGCGAGGCGCTCGGCCCTGATCTGAAGGCACGCGGCCTGATCTTCGTCGGCATCGACGTGATCGGCGACTGTCTCACCGAGATCAACGTCACCTCACCCACCGGGATCCGCGAGGTGAAGCGATTTGGCGGCGCCGACATCGCGAGCCTGATCTGGGATGCAATCGAGGCGCGCCGCTAGAGAAGAGCCGCGAGGCCGCCAAGATCGGGGATATAGGCGGCGGGCCTGCCGGGAATGCGATCGTCCCTGAGACCGAAGCGGTCAACACGCACTGCCTGGAAACCAAACTGGGCAGCGGCCTGCGCATCCCAGCAATTGGCGGAAATAAAGCATACCGCCGGTGCGTCATGGATCTGCAGCTTCTGCATCGCATGGCGGTAGACGCGGCGGCTGGGCTTGTAGATTCCCACATCCTCGACCGAGAGGACAAGGTTGAAGAAGCGCTCGAGGCCGGCATGGCTGACAATGGCTTCGAGCATCGACGGGCTGCCATTGGAGAGAATGGCCGTGAGCTTGCTCTTCGATTTCACGGTCTCCAGCGCCTCCATCACTTCGGGATAGGCGTCGAGCTTCAGGTAGAGCGCCATCAATTCATCCTTGAGGCCAGGTTCGGCGACGCCATGCTGGTCGAGCGTATAGTCGAGCGCCTCGGAGGTCACATGCCAGAAATCGGCATGCACGCCCATCAGGCTCCTGAGCCAGGTGTATTCGAGTTGCTTCTGGCGCCACAGCCGCGAAATATCTTCGGCCTTGCCGCCAAGCTCGGCGGCCAGCTTGCGCACAGGCGCATGCACGTCGAACAGCGTGCCATAGGCGTCAAATACGCAGGCCCTGATACCGTGAAGCTTGGTCATGCCGCCATCTCCCGCATGATCCTGGAGATGATGCGCGCAAAACCCCGTCAAGACAACAGTTGCGTCAGTGACTCAGCCGAGATTGAGCAGGAAGGGGAACCGTTCGATCAACCAGTAGGACACGGCCTGCACGCCACCCGTGATGAACATGAGGCCCGAGACGACGAGCAGGGCGCCGGCCACCTTCTCCACCTTGCCGAGATGCTTGCGGAAGCGCGCCATGAAACCCATGAAGGTGCCGATGCCCGCCGCGGCCAGGAGGAAGGGAATGCCAAGCCCTGCCGAATAGACGGCCAGCAACCCGGCGCCCTTGGCCACATCCTGTTCGCTGGCCGCGATGGTGAGAATGGTGCCCAGAACCGGGCCGATGCATGGAGTCCAGCCGAAGGCAAAGGCAAGGCCGATCAGATAGGCGCCAACAAGCCCGCCGGGATGGGCATCGTGCTGATAGCGGAGTTCTCTGGAAATCCACAACAGGCGGAACAAGCCGAGGAAGTGAAGCCCCATGACGATGATGATAAGGCCCGCCACGGCCGTGACGGGATTGAAGGAAAACCCCAGAACCTCGACCTGACGGGCAAGTTCGGTGCGCAGCAGGCCACCAAGCCACGAGGCGCTGGCGCCCAGCGCCACGAACACCGTGGAGAAGCCGAGCACGAACAGCAGCGCGGCCAGAAGCGTGCGCCGCCGCTCCTCCTGAGGGCGGGCCTTATGGTCCACCAGTTCCTCAAGCGATGTGCCGGTTATGAAGCACAGATAGGGTGGCACCAGCGGCAAAACGCAAGGGCTGAGAAAACTCAGCGCGCCGGCAAACAGAGCCGCGCCGATCGAGACATCCAGGGCCATGGTCCTTCTCTGACAGGTCAGCGGCGGCCTGGCAATTCGCCGTGGGGCCGCAGCATCCGGCAGGGCTTGACCACAGCAGAGTTCTAATGATATGTTATATTATAACATTACATTGGAGTCATGCATGCGCCTTAGCCTGGCCGCCATTTTGCTGCTGTTCGGCACGATCCCCGTCCTTGCCCAGCCGAGGGTGATTGCTTCGGTGGTGCCCGTTCACGCGATCGTCTCTGCCGTCATGGGCAATACCGGCCAGCCGGAACTGCTGCTTCAGGGCAGCCTCTCCGAGCACCGCGCCAAATTCACTCCGCAGCAGATTGCGGCGCTGGGCAAGGCCGATCTGGTGTTCATCGTCGGGCAGGGGCTCGAGGCGAAGCTTTCCCAGTTGAGCGGCAGCGACGCCGTCAACGGCAAGCAGTTTGTCGAACTGGCCATGGCGCCCGGCGTTGCCAGGCTTCCCATTCGCGAAGGCGGCGCGTGGGCGGCCCACGATCACGACCACGGCCATGACCATGGCGAGGGTCATGACAACGATCACGACCATGCCGGGAGCGTGCTTGCGTTTGACCCGCATGTCTGGCTCGATCCAGAGAACGCCAAGGCCATGGCAGTCGCCGTCGCGGGGAAACTTTCGGAGGCCGACCCGTCGAATGCCGCCGTTTATGCCGCCAACGCAGCGGCCTTTGCCCAATCACTCACGCTGCTCTCCGCTGACATCGCAGCCCGGCTGCAGCCGGTGAAAGACAGGCCCTATGTGGTATTCCATGATGCCTTCCAGTATTTCGAGACTCGCTTCGGGCTGACGCCCGCCGGGGCGATTGCCGACGTCTCCGCCCAGCAACCCTCCGCGAGGCGGATCTCCGAATTGCGCCATCAGATCGATGCGGTGAAGGCAGTCTGCGTCTTCCGCGAGCCGCAGTATGATGACAGGCTGGTCAGCACCGTGACCGAGGGAACGACGGCTCGCCCGGGCGTGCTGGATCCGCTGGGCGCGCAGCTGACGCCGGGGCCCGATGCCTATCAGGCCCTGCTCAAAGACCTGGCCAGCGGCTTTGGTGAATGTCTGTCTGGTTGATCCTGGCCGCCAGCGCTTCACTTTTTCGCCGCATTGCCACATCATTCCTCACCCGAGTCGAAGGAGCGGGGAGAAATGAACCTACGGCGGGTTATGAGTTCGGCCTGTCTGGCGCTGACCTGTGCTGCCAGCTGCGCACCTGCGCTCGCCCACCCGCATGTTTGGATCGAGATGCGCTCAGATGTGGTGTTCAATGATCAGGGACTGATCACTGCCGTGAACCTGATGTGGACCTTCGATGATGGGTATGCGCAGATGGCGCTCGATGGCCTCGATGCCAACGGCGATGGCGACTACGCCCCCTCTGAACTCGAGCCGCTCACCCGCGAGAACATGGAGTCGCTCAGGGACTATGATTATTTCACCGTGATCCGCTTCAACGGCGAGAAGCAGGCACTGGGCCCCGCGACGGATGCGGGACAGATCTATTCCAACGGCAAGCTGCAGCTGCATATGCAGGTGCCACTCGCCACACCGCTTGATCCCACCAAGGGCGCCTTCGTGGCCAAGGTCTATGACCCGGATTTCTTCATTGCCTTCGACTATGCAGGCGATGAACCCGTCACGGTTCTGGGCGCCATGCCACAGGCCTGCACGCTGGTGGTGAAACCGGTGCCAACCGATGCCGAGCTCGAGCAGACCCGCGCCATGCTGGCTACCAAGGGCCGTGACTGGAAGCCCGAGAACGAAGAGGATTTCGGCGCACTGTTCGCCCAGCCGGTGACGGTTCAGTGCAGCACGTGATGCGGCTGCTCATGGGCCTCGTCGCCGTTCTGTGCCTGGCACTGGCCGTTTTGCCCCAGGCCAGCGCCCAGACGAGTACCGCCCCGGCAGCCCAGCAGGCAGAAGCACCGCCGAAGATCGACCGCCGCAAGCTGCTGGTGCAGCCACGCAACAAGGACGGCACGGTCGAAGAGGTGGCCTTTCTGGAAGACCCCATGCTATGGGCCCGCGACAAGCAGCAGGCGTTTTACGGCCGGCTTTCAGCCGCGCTCCGCCAGATGAAGGGGGCCTCGCCGCTGACTGCGACCTGGACCCTGATGCTGCTGAGCTTCGCCTATGGCGTGTTTCACGCCGCAGGGCCCGGCCACGGCAAGGCCGTCATCTCGGCCTGGCTGCTGGCCACCGAGAATGAGCTGAAACGTGGCGTGCTGATTTCGCTGATGAGCGCCGTCATCCAGGCGCTGACCGCCATAGTGCTGGTCAGCGCGCTGCTCCTCGTGGTGGCAAGTGTCGGTTCGACCGCGCGCAGCTTGGCAGGCCTTCTCGAAAGTGCGAGCTACGCATTCATTGCACTTCTCGGCGCCTATCTGCTGTGGACAGGCGTTCTGCTTCTGGCGCCGACGCGCAAGGCATTGCCTGCCGTGGTGGCAACGCGCCAGTCTGTTGCGCTTGATGATTTTTCGAGCTTTCAGCCATTGCGCAATGTGGCTGCGGGATCCGGCCATGTGCATGGCCCAGACTGTGACTGCGGCCATGCGCATCTGCCCTCCGCTCAGGAGGTGAAGGGCGACTGGTCGCTGGCCCGCGCCCTGTCTCTTTCCTTTGCCGTTGGCGTGCGGCCCTGCACCGGCGCCATTCTGGTTTTGCTGTTCGCCAGCGGACTGGGGCTCTACTGGGCAGGCATCGCATCGGCCTTTGCCATGGCGGCCGGCACCTTCATCACCGTGTCGGTGATTGCCGCCATCGCCGTCTATTCAAAGAAGCTGGCAGCGCGTATGATGCGCGGCAATGCTCGTTTGCTGGATGGGTTCACCATCGCCCTCCGGCTTGCGGGCGGTCTGGCGATTGCCTGTCTGGGCACGATCCTGTTCCTCGGCTCGCTGGGCTCAACCAACGCGATGATGTGAGACACATGCTGCGCAACAAATGGGCCGTGCTTGCTCTACTGATCCTGCTCTGCCTTGCGGTTGGCATGCTGGGCGGGCTTGCCAGCACGGCGTCGATCGACGGCTGGTACCGGACCATCGCCAAGCCCGCATGGACACCCCCCGATGCCGTGTTCGGCCCGGTGTGGACGCTGCTCTACATCATGATGGCGGTGGCAGCCTGGCTGGTATGGCAAACCGGTGAACAGGTAAGGCCCGCTCTCATCCTGTTCTTCGTGCAGCTGGCGCTGAACCTGCTTTGGACATTACTGTTCTTCGCAGCACGCTCGCCTGGCCTGGCGCTGATCGAGGTCGTCTTCCTGTGGCTTGGCGTGGCGCTCACCATGCTGGCGTTTTTCGCACGCTCCAGCCTGGCGGGCTGGCTGTTCGTGCCCTATCTCGCCTGGGTCAGCTTTGCCGCGGTGCTCAACGCCGCGATCTGGTGGATGAACCGGTAACCAGCAGGTCAGTGAAAGTCGCGGCTCTTCGGAATCACCCGCTGCTGGCGCGGATGGCGGGCAGGCGGCACCTGCCGGTAGGGCTCAGGCCCCGGGCGCACAACCTCATCGGCCCGAGCCAGCGAGGTTTTGAGTGACTGCCCTTCTTCACTGAGCAAGGCAAGCCAATCCGAGCAGTCCTCGATGCGCTGCGCCACCACGTGAATGATGCCGCCCGTCCTCTGCACGCGGCCACGGATCAGCATGAGCCTGGCGCCCATCACCACGGCCCGGTGACTTTCCAGAACCTGCGGCCAGATCACCGCATTGCAAACGGAGAACTCATCTTCCAGCGTCACGAACACCACACCCTTGGCCGAGCCGGGGCGCTGGCGGACCAGCACCACGCCCGCCACGCTGACAGCCGCACCATTGCGCAGCGCCTTGAGGCGGTCATTGTCCGTTACCTTGCGGGCCTCGCAGCGGCCGCGCAGGAACTGCATGGGATGCGCCTTGAGCGACAGTTTCACGGTCTGATAGTCGTTCACCACATGCTCCGAGAGCGGCATGGCCGGGAGCGCCACGGAAGGCTCCGCGCCCTGCTCCAGCGCCTGCGCGAAGGCAAAAAGCGGCAACGGGTCGGACCGCGACAGCGCCTTCACCTCCCACAGCGCGGCGCGCCGGTCGAGACCCAGCGAGCGGAAGCAATCGGCGGCGGCAAGCTTCTCGAGCCCTGCTGCAGGAACGCCAGCCGCATGCAATGCTGCAATTGACAGATTTTTACTTCGTGTACGGACTTCAACAAGCCGCAAGCCATCAGCAAGCCGCAGGCCTTCCACCTCGCGCAGGCCGAGCCGCAGCGCAGCGCGCGAGGTGTTGGAGGCTGGCTCCTCCAGCGTCGAATCCCACTCCGAGAAGGTGATGTCGACGGGCCGCACCTCGACCCCGTGCTCGCGTGCATCACGCACGATCTGGGCTGGCGCATAAAAGCCCATGGGCTGGGAGTTGAGCAGGGCAGCGGCAAAAACCTCCGGGTAATGGCGCTTGAGCCAGGCCGAGACATAGACGAGGTGGGCAAAGCTTGCGGCATGGCTTTCGGGAAATCCATATTCACCAAAGCCTTTGATCTGGCTGAAGCAGCGCGCCGCGAAAGCAGCATCATAGCCGCGCTCCACCATGCGGTTGACCATTTTCTGCTCAAGCCTGCCGATGGTGCCACGGCGCCGGAAGGTGGCCATGGCCTTGCGCAATTCATTGAGCTCGCCCGCGGTGAACTCGGCCGCCACCATCGCGAGCTTCATCGCCTGTTCCTGGAACAGCGGCACGCCCCTGGTACGGCCGAGCACCTGGCGCAATTCATCGGGCGGTCCGAAATCGGGGTGCGGGGCGGGATAATCCTCGGGCTCCAGCCCATCGCGGCGCCGCAGATAGGGATGCACCATGTCGCCCTGGATGGGGCCGGGGCGCACGATCGCCACCTCGATGACGAGGTCATAGAAGCAGCGCGGCCGGAGCCGCGGCAGCATGTTCATCTGGGCCCGGCTCTCGACCTGGAAGACGCCGACGGAGTCCGCCTTGCACAGCATGTCATAGACCGCCGCGTCCTCGCGCGGCAGCGTGGCCAGCTCATAGCGAAGGCCATACCAGGCGGCGATCAGCCCGAAGCTCTTCTGGATGCAGGTGAGCATGCCGAGCGCCAGCACGTCGATTTTCAGGATGCCCAGCGTGTCGATGTCGTCCTTGTCCCATTCGATGAAGGTGCGCTCCGCCATGGCAGCATTGCCGATCGGCACGGTTTCATCGAGACGGCCCTTGGTGAGCACGAAGCCACCGACATGCTGCGAGAGATGGCGTGGAAAGCCCTGTAGCTCATCGGCAAGCTCAATCACCCGGGCGAGCAGCGGGTCATCGGGGTCAAGGCCCGCCTCCTTGAGCCTCCCGGCCTGCATCTCCTCGCTCATGCGGCCCCAGACGATGCCGGCCAGTGCTGCGGTCACATCCTCCGACAGGCCCATGGCCTTGCCCACCTCGCGCAGGGCCGAGCGGCCGCGATAGCTGATGACGGTGGCGGCAAGCCCGGCGCGCTCGCGGCCATAGCGGGCGTAGATGTACTGAATTACCAGCTCGCGCCGCTCATGCTCGAAGTCGACGTCGATATCAGGCGGCTCCTTGCGCTCCTCCGAGATGAATCGTTCGAACAGCAGCTCGATCTCGCCGGGGTCGACCGCCGTGATGCCGATCGCATAGCAGACGGCAGAGTTGGCGGCCGAACCCCGCCCCTGACAGAGGATGGGCGGATCCTGGCTGCGGGCAAACTGCACGATGTCATGTACGGTGAGGAAATAGGGCGCATAGTTGAGCCTGCCGATCAGCTCCAGCTCGCGCGTGATGCTGCGCCCGACCTTGGGCGGAATGCCCTGCGGGTAGCGCCGCGCCGCTCCCTCCCAGGCAAGATGGGCGAGATGGGCCTGCGGCGTTGTGCCGGGCGGCACGGGCTCTTCGGGATATTCATAGCGGAGCTCATCGAGCGAGAAACGGCAGGCCCCGGCGATGGCCAGCGTGTTGGCGATGGCCTGCGGATGATCGCGGAACAGCCTTGCCATTTCCTCCGGCGTCTTGAGGTGGCGCTCGGCGTTGGCCTCAAGCAGCTGACCGGCCTGCGCCACCGCAACGCCCTCGCGGATCGCGCTCACCACGTCCTGGACGATGCGCCTGCTGGCGTGATGATAGAGCACATCGTTGGTGGCAAGAAATTCGGTGCGGTGGCGGTGCGCCAGTTCAGCAAGGCGGTTGAGCCGCGCCCGGTCATTGCCGCCATAGTGGTGGCTCGCCGCCAGATAAAGCGGTGCCTTGAGGCGCTGGCGGATCTCCGCCAGGCGGCCAGCACCATCGGCCAGCAGCGCGAAGATCATGCCCTCGGCATGCTCATGCACATCCTCGAGCGTCAGCAGGCATTGCCCCTTCTCCGCCCGGCGCTGGCCTAGGCTCAGCAGCCGGCAGAGCCTGCCATAGGCGGCGCGGTCCGCGGGATAGGCAAGAAACGAGAGCCCGTCTGCCACAAGATCGAGCCTGGCGCCCACGATGAAGGAAATTCCAGCGTCCCTGGCCGCCGCATGGGCGCGCACCACGCCGGCGAGCGTGTTGCGGTCGGTGAGGGCCAGCGCGGCAAGCCCCAGGTGACGGGCCTGCGCGGCCAGCTCCTCGGGGTGGGAGGCGCCGCGCAGAAACGAGAAATTGCTGGCACATTGCAGCTCGGCATAGGCGGTCATGCAGATAGTCCGTGTACAAACCATTTGGGCGGCGGGCCATCCGGCTCGCCATAAAGGCCCTCGCGGTAGAGCCAGTAGCGGCGGCCCTGGGCATCCTCTGCAACATAGTAGTCGCGCGGGCGGGCGCTGCGGTCAGCCCGCCACCATTCGGGTGCCAGGCGTTCGGGGCCCTGGGCCTTGACGATGCGGCGGGTAACGCGCCGCCAGGTGAGGCGCATCGGCGGGCCATCGGGCACGGCGGCCACCACTGCCACGGGCTCAGGCATCTCGAAGATGAGCAGCGGCCGGGCGGTGGACGTGACGCGCGCTGCAGCACCCGGCCGCAGCGTAAGGCAGGGTTTCGCCGTTTCGGCATGCTCAGGAATATGGCTTGCTGCGTCTTCGAGCACAAGAAAAGGCGCATCATGGCGGTTCAGCACGCGGTCATTGAGCTGTTCGAGGGCGAGCGTGCTGTCATCCCCGAGAAAGCCATGCTGACGCACCGGCGCCTCTGCCGTCTCGCGCGCCTCCAGCGTCATGGCATCAATGCCGAAACCGGCGTCGATGTCTTCAAGCCGGGGCTTGAGGATCCGCAGCATGTGACCTGCATCATGGGTGGGCGCCGAAAAGCCCGCCGGCACGTTGAGGCGCGAGCCATCACTGCGGAACAGCTTGAGGATGAGCCGCAGTGCTCCCTTGCCTTCACGCGCAAGATCCTGCCCCAGCGCAATGGCAAGGCCTTCGAGAAGGTTTTCAAGCCCGGCCGCATGAATGACGGGTTCCATCAGGGCGCGGTGAACGATCAGGGAGCTGGGTGGATTGAGCGGGTTCAGGGGCTCCTCGCGCGCCCCCATCATTTCGTCGAGCCGGATCAGCACATTCTCGCCAAGACTTTCGCCACGGAAGCGGCGCGCCAGTGCCGCACGGGGAATGGCAAGCAGGGCGCCCACCGTCTTGAGACCAAGGCGACGCAGCGTCTTTGCCGCGGTGGCGTCAATGCGCAGCGCCTCGACGGGCAAGCTCGCGAGATCTCTCGCGTCATAGCGTGCCAGCGCCCACGCAGCGCCAATCGTAGCGCCCTGCCCGGCACGCAGGCTGAAACCATATTGCGCAAGGCGCGAGGTCATGCCGGTGATCATGCGCGCCTCGCCACCGAACAGATGGCCGATGCCGGTGATATCGAGCAGCAGGCCGTCAGGCGCATCAGGCGAAACCCAGGGGCTGTAGCGCTCCATCCAGCGGCACAGGCCGAGCAGGCTTGCCATGTCGGCGTCAGGCTCGTGCGCTTCAGTGAGGAGTTCGGGCAGCTGGGCGCGTGCATCGGCAAGCCGCATGCCACGCGTGAGCCC
>NZ_JBIIDX010000207.1:0-4450 GCF_044238155.1 Aestuariivirga sp.
GCCGATCAGCGCGGGATCTCCCACGATGAGGTTCCGAAAATCATCGGCTGCGCCCGAACTCAAAAGGCCATTGAGCAGCTTCCGGTCTGCCCGGCCGCTGACACCGGGCAGGGCAGCGCGCAAGGCGGCGCGGATCAATCCATCGAAATCGCCAGCCCGGATTTTCCCGGGGTCGCCGGTGTTTTGAGGGTCGAGAGCCTCAGCAGCTGCATTCAGTTTCAAGACCAGTCTGTGTTCGAAAAATCCCGGCAAACCTTTCAGTACGATGTTGATCAGCAGTCCGCCGACAAAAGCTGCAGTCACGAGGATGGCGACCAAGCCATAAAGACGGAAACGGCGTTCCGCCGCATAGCGCTTCGCGATCTGCGGATTCCGGGTTCGCTGCTTGACGGAGCCAGCGGCATCTACTGCACTTATGTCAGTCATATTGTTCCCTGTATCGCTGCACGATGCGTAATGCGATGAAGTTGAGAACCAGCGTGAAGAAGAACAGCACGAAGCCCAGCGCGAAAGCAGACAGGGTCTTGGCAGAATCGAATTCCTGGTCTCCGACGAGGATGGTCTTGATCTGAACTGTGATGGTGGTCACCGCGTCAAGCGGATTGAATGTAAGGTTCGCCGCCAGACCGGCTGCCATCACCACGATCATGGTTTCACCGACAGCGCGCGAGATTGCCAGCATGAAGGCTGAGACGATGCCGGGCAGGGCTGCCGGCAGCACAACGCGCTTGATGGTTTCGGACTGCGTCGCGCCCATCGCATATGAGCCATCGCGCAGCGATTGCGGCACGGCGTTGATCACATCGTCCGAGAGCGAAGAGACAAACGGAATGATCATCATTCCCATGACGATGCCAGCAGCAAGCGCCGACTCAGATGCGACCGACAGTCCCACAGCTTCGCCCCAGCCGCGGATCAGAGGCGCCATGGTCAGCGCAGCAAAGAATCCTAGCACGACGGTGGGAATGCCAGCCAGAATCTCAAGCACTGGCTTGACCCAGGCACGCACCCGTTCGGAGGCATATTCCGCCATGTAGATGGCAGCCAGAAGCCCGATCGGACCGGCAACGAGCATGGCAATGATGGTGATGAGAAAAGTTCCCGCCAACAGCGGCACGATGCCAAAGGCGCCAGAGGAGCCAACCTGATCTGCTCGGATCGCCGTCTGTGGCGACCAATGCAAACCGAACAGGAAATCAGTGACCGGTACCTTGCTGAAAAATCTCATGGTCTCGAACATCACCGAAAAAACGATGCCGATGGTTGTCAGAACGGCCACGCCGGAGCAGGCCAGCAAGATCATTGCGGTGATGCGCTCAAAACTGTTTCGAGCGCGAAAATCAAGCCCAATGCGCTGAAGCGCAAAATAGAGGCCGCCAAGCCCGGTGGCGAGCCCAAGCACCACCAAGCCCCAGGCGCCAAGGGTGAGCGCGGAAGCCATCGCCTGTGCCGACGCCACCAGTTCGGGTGTCGGTGCTCCGGCATATTGGCCGCGCATCAGGTTCTGCACGTCCCGCAGCGCCGTGGCGCGTTTCAGTGGATCAGCAATGAGGTTGGCATCGAAGCCCGACAGCCCAGCCGTCTCCGCCCACTGCGCAGCAAGGGGCGCACCCACAGCGATAAGGGCCAACATCGGAAAGAGTACGCAGCTTGCGGCAAACAAACCATGATAGGCAGGCAGAGAATGCAGATCGGATGGATTGCCCACACTTGTGGCGCGCGACCTGCCGATGAAGAACGCCGAAGCGGTGAGCACAGCAAGCAGAAGAAAATAGATCCCGGTCATGCGTGCCCCGTTTTGTCTGGCCTTCAACGGTGTTGACCGGGGCGGGCCGGTACATCCGCGGCCCCGCCCCAGCCTGTGAAGGGAAACGAGCTTACTTCAGCCCGTCACCCGTCATGGGAGTCATCGCCGCAACGGCAGCGGCGATTGCCTCGTGCTTGTCTTCCGGAAGCGGCACGAGACCCTTCTCGCCGAGATAACCATCTTCTCCCGTAGCAGCGTCCGACACGTACTCGGCCGCGAACTCCGCAAGACCGGGTATCACACCAACGTGCTGCTTCTTGAAATAAATGTAAAGTGGACGCGAAGCCTTGTAGTCGCCGCTTGCAATCGTTTCAAAGGTTGGGCTGACACCACCCAGTTCCACACCGACCAGCTTGGCAGCGTTCTCTTCGAGGAAGGAGAAGCCAAAGATGCCAAATGCGCTCGGATTGGCCTCGAGCTTCTGTACGATCACGTTATCGTTCTCACCGGCTTCAACATAGGCGCCGTCCTCGCGCACCGACTTCCAAATCTTCTCGAAGGCCTTGGCGTCATCCTTCTTCAGTTGGGCGAGGGACTCGATCTCGAGCGCACCACGTTCCATCATCAGCTCATGGAAGGAGTCACGGGTACCCGAGGTGGGTGGCGGACCCAGAACCTCGATCTTGACTGCGGGGAGCGAAGGATCAATCTCATTCCAGTTCTTGTAAGGATTTGCGATCAGTTTGCCGTCGGCGCCGGGCACTTCCTTGGCGAGGGCGAGAAACAGGTTCTTGAATGACGTGTTCATCGGCGTGCCGGACTTCGAATGGGCCAGCGTCAGGCCGTCGAAGCCAATCTGCACTTCAACGACCTCGGTGACGCCGTTCTTCTGGCAGTCCTCGAACTCACCCTTCTTGATACGACGCGAAGCATTAGAAGCGTCCGGGGTATTCTCGCCTACGCCTTCGCAGAACAGTTTCATGCCACCGCCGGTCCCGGTGGACTCAACGACCGGCGTATTCATGCCGGTCTTCTTGCCGAACTGCTCGGCGACGGCCGTGGTGAAGGGATAAACGGTCGATGATCCGACGATGCGGATCTGGTCGCGCGCCGCGAAGGCGGGCGCGACTGTCAGCGCGACAAGGCTGGTAGCAATGAGCAAACGTTTCATCTTGATCTCTCCTGTCTGAGGGCAGGGGCAAGCTAGGTCTGTGTCAAAACGGTTATGTGACCAGAAGGTCACAGAAGTATGACGACTTAAGAAATTGATAAGGCTACGCTTTAAGGGGGATTCGTATAGAAAACTCACTGCCGTGTCCGGATCTGGAGACGATGCTCAGCCGGCCACGATGGCGATTCACGATGTGCTTGACGATGGCCAGGCCGAGGCCGGTTCCGCCACGTGCCCGGCTATCCTGAACATTGACCCGATAGAAGCGTTCGGTGAGGCGCGGAATGTGCTCTTCCGCAATTCCGGGGCCGAAGTCCCGCACGCTGAGCTCAGCCATGTCGCCTGTCCGGCCCAGCCTGATCTCAACACGCTTGCCGGAGCTTCCGTATTTGAGGGCATTCTCGACCAGGTTCTGCACCACCTGCACCAGCTCATCGCGGCTGCCGGTGACGGTGAGCGGGCCGGTCTCGCTGATCATCACCTCACAGTCCTGCTCGCGCGCCATGCCGGAGAGCACGTCACGCACATGCGCAGCGACCTGGGTCAGATCCACCTCGCCCGCGGGCCGCACATGCTCGTTCATCTCGATGCGCGACAGCGACAGCAGGTCGTCGATGAGACGGCGCATGCGATCGGCCTGGCTGCGCATCAGACCGAGAAAACGCACCTGGGCCTTCTCATCATGGCGGGCCGCACCCATGATGGTATCGAGGAAACCCGAAAGCGCCGCGAGCGGCGTGCGCAGTTCATGGCTGGCATTGGCGACGAAGTCGGCCCGCATGCGCTCGATCTGCTGTTCCCGCGTCAGATCACGCAGCACCACGAGCGCGCCGCGCCCGGCACCGAGGCCAGAGACCTGGGCGCGGAACACGCGCAGGATCGAACCACGCAACTCGTAATCCACGCTCACCCGATCCTCCCCGGCGGTGGCGGCGGCGACGGCCTCGAGCACGGCGGGAATACGGATCGACGCCGACAGGTGAAGCCCCGCCGGATCAACCTCCAGCACCTCGGCGGCCGCGCTGTTGGCGAGCCGCACCATACCCTGCCCGTCAACGATGAGTGCTGGCTCCGACAAGGCATGAATGACATCTGCGGCATCCGCGAGGCGGATCTCGGGGGCCAGCGCAGGCACCAGGTCTTGGGCGTCGGGCGTTCGGTTGAAGGGCCACATGGTGAGTACCGATGGACGGATTGGCGGCATTGCGGCAGGATCAGTGGCCGATATGACAGATTCATGTCCCGGAGCATAGCGCCATGAGCCACGAACCCTTCGATGCCGATATGGCACGCTACCTCGCAGAGGCCGCGAAGCTCGGCCCGGCCTGGGACCCCGACTGGCCGATGGCCAGACGGCGCATCGCACGCGATGAAAACTATCGTCTGAACCGCGCCAGCCGGCCGGCTCATCTGCTGGTTGAGGATATTGCAATCGATGGCCTCCATGCCCGCATCTATCGCCCGCCGGGCGAGGCGCCGAAACCCGGCGTTCTCTATGCCCATGGCGGCGGCTGGGCCTGGGGAAGCTGCGA
>NZ_JBIIDX010000080.1:0-15437 GCF_044238155.1 Aestuariivirga sp.
ACCACCCTTGTCATAGGCATAAGCACTGTCGATCACTTTTTCTGCCAAAGCCTTGGCAGCGCTTTGACCACCTGTTTCATAGGCTTTGGAGATGTCTACAAGAGCGGCACACCAGGCGCGTTGAGCGCCCAGCACCTCAGTCTTGGTGATTGAACGATCAATCAGTATCTCGGCTGCTTGAGCCGATGAACCAATGGCCAATCCACAAACGACGACAGCAGCAGCAATTCTTTTCATTCTGATCATATTATGCGTCCTCCCACTTACTTGGAGTAAGCACGTAAGCTGAGTAGAATGTCAATCTTTCATTTGCATTAGACAAACAGAATGCCAAGCCCAGGCAGAGGAATAAGGTTGCGGCTTGTGAATTGCGAATTGAAAGCCATGGCTTCTGGCTCACCTTCCTGGTTCTGTCGCACCCTGAAATGTTCTTTGCAGTTCCTCTTCGCCGGAGGGGATGTCGCATGCCGCCTCGACCTGAAGTCAACTTGCACCTTCAACAATACTGTTGGTTTACCGCTTCCCACGTTATGAATGTCGTGCCGTCTCGTTCTCTCAGTGCTTGCCGACCCGTGTGGCAGAGCTTATACCGAAACTGACCGCGGCGGCCTTGAAGAACCTGCCAGGCGGATTCGACATCGCCGTTCATTTCTGGGAGGAACTCATGGCACTCTACAAGACTATTCTCAGCCTTGGGGCTGGCATAGTTCTCTCGGTATCGGGGGCTTCCGCACAATCCTATCCTGAGCGGCAGATCAACCTTGTGGTACCGTTCGCGGCCGGCGGGCCTACGGATACGGTGGGGCGGCTGATTGCTGAAAAGATGTCGGCAGACCTCGGCCAGCAGATCGTGGTGGAAAATGTCGCTGGTGCGGGCGGCACGCTGGGTGCCGCCAAGGTAGCCGCCGCCGAACCCGATGGCTACACCTTGCTGTTCCATCACGTCGGCATAGCGACGAGCGCCACGCTCTATGGCAACCTGACCTATGACACACTCAACGCCTTTGAATACATAGGTCTGGTGACAGACGTGCCCATGTCCTTCGTGGCGCGCAAGGACTTTCCGCCCGGAGACGTCAAATCCCTTATCGCCTATCTGAAAGCCAATTCGGCGGTGGTGACCATGGCCAATGCCACCACCGGCGGAGCCTCGCATCTTTGCGGCATGTTGTTCATGAGCGCGATCGAGACAGAACTGAAAACCGTTCATTACAAGGGAACGGGCCCTGCGATGACTGATCTCCTCGCCGGCAAGGTCGACTTCATGTGTGACCAGACCACCAACACGACTGCGCACATCAAAGATGGCACGATCAAGGCCTATGCGGTGACGACGCCCGCGCGGCTCGCGGTGCTGCCTGATCTGCCCACCGCAATCGAGAGCGGCCTTGCCGGCTTCGACGTTTCGATTTGGCATGGTATCTTTACGCCGAAGGGAACTCCGGCTGCGGTGAACGAGCGTCTGTCCGCCGCTCTGCAGAGGGCGCTGGCTGACCCGGACCTTGTTGCGCGCTTCGCGGAACTCGGCGCTGAGCCATCCTACGCCGCGGACGCAACGCCCGGAGCCCTCAAGGCCAGGCTCGAGGCTGAGATCCCGCGCTGGAAGGCCGTGATCGAGAAGGCCGGCATCTACGCCGACTGAGTTTAGCCCGAGAACCCGACACCCGGGAACTGGGGGTCTTTGTCGTCATGGCCTTGCATCACCTCACGGTAAGGCGGAGTAACGTCCAGCTTGCTACCACATGCATCGGACTGCCACCCCTTGCCACCTTGGCCCCGCTCATCCAATCTCTTCCCCATCGCGGGCGTCGTTCAGAGGTAGCACGGCAGCTTTCCAGGCCCATGACCTGAAGGTCTTCAGTTCAAATCTGGTTCCCGCAACAAAAATCGAATCTTACCATGCTTTGCTGAAACGCTGCTGTCGCTAGACAGCGGGGTCTTTGGTTGTCAGGGCATGCCATGCGGGGGAGGCCAGTTCAGACGCGTGGCCTCGTAGTGAACCTCTCCCATGTGACCGCCTGGTATCGCGTCGGCCCAATCGACCGCAACAGTACGCACATGCGCGAGACCGACCTTCTCAAGTACTCGCCGTGAGGCAAGATTGGCTGCCATCGTGCTGGCGAAGATCTTGTCATACCCAGCACTGCTGAATCCCCATTTGACCAAGGCATAAGCGCCCTCCGACGCCAGGCCCTGGCCCCACTCGGCTCGGCGAAGGCGATATCCGAGTTCTGCCACCTGTACATTCTCCGGCCAGAGACAGAACCAGCCCACAAACGCACCCGTTGCCGTCCGGCGTGCGGTCCACACATATGGTTCGGTTCCCCTCGGCTTCAGAAACGTGTCGCCAAGATCGTCCTCCCCATGACCACCGCTGAGAAACCGCATCACATCAGCGTCATGCTCCAACGCAATGAAATCGGCACAATCATCCGGAGAGCACAGACTGATCGTGAGATTCACCGTTCGCAGCGGAAACATGGCCGAACTCCCTATCCTCGACGGCTCATGGTCTTGTGAAGTACCACATGTCACAGCCCCTGCCTTCCCGTTCGTAGTTGGGAGTCAGGTGTGTGGGTCACTCCCCAGCCCCCACCCCCTTGCCGCCCCGCTCCCGCTCCACTAATCTCTTGCCTGTCGCGGGCGTAGTTCAGTGGTAGAACGGCAGCTTCCCAAGCTGCATGTCGTGGGTTCGATTCCCATCGCCCGCTCCATCCCGCGGTGCAGGCCACTCGCCGGTCTTTTCAGCCATTCTCATTCACCATGAAAAGCGTCATCGGACGGTTTTTGGAAGCCTGCTCCGTCCCAAAGTTAGCTCACGTCTATAGCTATGGTGTCAGGCGTCCGCCCGTCAAGCTGAGTTAAATGAGTCCCTGGGCATCGTCGGTCAGGGGCGGCTGGCTGAGTGCGTCGTGATGAACAGTCGACTCGCAATTTCGTGAGTCAAGTGGGATGTGCAGATATCTGCGATCGTGCGACAAAACCTGTTTCGTGGCGCCATTGATCTGGGAAGATAACGTCGATGACCGCGGTAGACCGCGATAGCCAGCAAAAGTTGAAGTCTTGAAGCATGCCGCGGAGACGAGGCGCCTTGATCGGACCAGTCGGTGCTTCGGTAGAGGCCGAGCCACACACCGGTGTTGGAAGACAGCTTTGCTGCAGGATGGCAAGGCTGCGCACCAGTCGCTTGACGACGCGCATGAGGCCACGGAGGCAGCGGGCAGCATCACATGGGAGGCTCAGCATGGGGCCCATGACATTGACAACTCCGCCGGGATGGCGCACGAGGCGATCGTCGGAGCGTTTAATATCGTTGAGAGTGATGAACTCAATGGGATGGATAACAATACCGCGGCTCTGATACCTGACCGGTGAACGCCGGCGGAGGGGCGCCGTCAGGGTGCCCTCATTGCGTCTTTGTGCTGTCTGCTTTGTCAGGAAAGAGTTGTAACTGGGTCTGGCATCCAGCATGAACGTGCCACATTGAATAGTGAAACCAGTCCAAGTGGGGAATGACATGAAAATAATCACATCTTTTCTGGCTGTCTTGACAGCCTGTTTTCTGGCGCTGGCTCCGGCACAGGCCAGCTCTGAAAAGAAGGGCAGTTATATACCCGTCGATACGCCGCCAGCCTCCGCACAGCAGGTCAAGATCGGCTTCTATCCGGTTTCTGTCTATCAGCTCGACATGTCGAGCAACACCTACTACGTCGATACTTACATATGGCTTCGCTGGAAAGGCGATATCGACCCCACGGGAACTATCGAGTTTACCAACATGGTTGAAGAATGGGGTAAGCAGCAGGAAAATCTGTTGTCGGAGGTAAAGCTTCTGCCCGACGGTTCCAAGTACCAGATCATGCGTATTGAGGGGCGATTTGTGCAACCGTTCTCACTCGCTGATTACCCGCTCGACAGGCAGAAACTCAGCATCATGGTTGAGGATACGACAAACGGCGCTGACGTCGTCTCCTATGTCATCGACAAGGAGGGCAGTGGTATCGGTGACAGCTTGCAGATTCCGGGCTGGAAGCTTGGTGGCTGGACCTCACAGATATATACCCATGACTACGGCACCAAGTTTGGCGAAGAGGAAACGCCATCGGCTTATTCCGCGGCTCAGTTCAGCATAGAGATTTCCCGCCCGCTGAGCTTCTTCTTCTGGAAACTCCTGCTGCCGTTGTTCATCGTGTTGGGGGCCGCGCTTTCCTCCTTGCTGATCAGGCCACAGGATCTGGATGTTCGCAGCACACTTCCGGCCGGTGCGTTGCTGACTTCGATTTTCCTCCAGAAGAGCTACTCCGACAACCTGCCTGATCTCGGCTATCTCATCCTGATGGACAAGATCTACCTCGTTGTCTACGCCCTGATCGTTCTCACGCTGATTCGTGCCATCTTCGCCTACAGGGCAGCGGCAGACGCCGATGCCGGGGTGATCAGGGCGGTCCAGGCCACTGACAGGAAGCTGCTCATTCTGCAGGTTGCTGCCTTCCTCGTTGTCACTGCCGGCATCGTGCTGCTGCGCTGAGCAATCTGGTCAGGGTGGCGTGTGGCGGCCTGGCCACACGCCACCATCTTCAAATTCCTGTTCATATGCACTGGTTCAGAGCGCAGGGTCGTGGTCTTGCGCCCCTGCCGGATCGGTTTTTGCTTTACCGCCGCACCGGATCGAAGTCCTTACTGCCCCGGCCAAGGTTCACTGCACCATTGATGCTGATCACCTCTCCGAACTTTGATTCAGGCTTGTTGAAACAACTGTCTCCCTGAACAATCAGAAGTGGCGGGCACCCATGCTCGGCCTGCGGTCGCAGTGAAGCCTGTCCCGCTGCTCCATTCTCCAACCCCGGTCAGAAAGATGTCGGTTTGTCACTGTCCAGATGATGGTGGGGAGGAGCAGTAGAGATGAATGAGTATGTTTGTGATATTGTGAAATATCAACGACAAGACGTGGAGCCGGACCCGCCAGTAATGTCATCATTGCCATATAAACATCCATGGTGTTCAACTGCGAGCTAGAAGGGCCGTAAGTTCAGCTACCGCGGTCGATCTGATAGGCTGAACGCTGACCACAAGAGTAAACCGAGACGCCGCCATGATGAAAGCTGCCGAGCAATTCAAGGAATCTCTGAGACGGTTTTTGGGAGGGCCGAAGACGCATGCACAGCAACTCGCGCGAACTGACCTCAAGAGCCATTCGCGTCTGAAGGGACGCCATTTTTCGCTTGGCAACCGTCCGGTCATACGTTGGATCAAGGGTAACGGACTTGATGATGACGTTACCCGGGCCGCCATTGCTCACGCTACCCGTCTATTTGGCGATCGTGTTGACTATTGCCTCTGCACCAATGACATCCATCCTGCAAGGCTCAGGCATATAGTCTCTCTCGCCAATCAGCCTGTGGAATGGTGGCCCGTCTCGGCAAGCGACAATCCAGCGCTTTCGGCCGTTCTGCAGGCTGCGGGGTGCCCGCCGGAACACTTTGGTTATTGGTGGAAGTGGTTTCCTGAAAGAGTGAGGCCGGATGGACCTGAGTGGATTCTGGATGGCGACATGGTGATAATTCGTCAACCGCCCTGGTTTGAGTCTTGGGTGTCTGGCGATGATGTTTTGCGCGTTGCACAGGTTGAAAGGGAAGGCCCCCACATCTACGGGCGATACGCTGATTTCGTCGACCATCAGCTTGCACTTTATTCAGGCCTCGTCTCCCTTCCGCCTGGTCTGCGATACATGGATGCTATTCTTCGCCTTCTCCAGGACAGGCCTTTGGCTGCCGGACACGATGGTCGAAGCGATATGTGCGAGCAGGGTGTCATCGCGGCTTGCTTCCAGACTTTCGGCGCAACGCCGATACCGTTGAATGAATTCCCCTTTGGTCGCGCTTTTGAGCATGAACTGGACTTCGGACTCAGCGGCGAAAAAGGACGAGCATGGGGATATCATTTTGGCCATGCCTTCCGGCAGCGAAACCACCATTTCGACTCGCTGATTCGGAGTGGTACCATCCCGGTTTATCCCGAACCCGATTCCGTGCATGCCGCCCGCTGGCTTGGCGGGTTGGGTCAATGGGGTGTGCCGGGCTGGTCGCTCGACTCCTCTCTTGCCGCAAGAGTTCTTCACTATGCACTAGATCAACCAGCGAGAGACGTACTTGAGATCGGTACATCGCGAGGACATCTGACCTCCATTCTTGCGGCTAATGGCTTCGAGGTCACCACAGTTGATCATGTTGATCGTGGCGCACGTCAGAATCTGGCGGGAATGAATGTTCACGTAGTTATTGCAGACGTTGTCGAATATCTCAGCAATCATCAAAAGTCATATGGTCTCATAGTCGTGGATCTGCATGGCAATTCACCTGCAGATTGGCAACGGTTCAGAGACAAACTGATGTTGCGTCTTGAGGCTGGCGGCATGTTGCTTGTCAACAATGCTGTGTTGGATCGTATTCCTGAATGGAAAGAAGAAACGGGCGTCCGATGGTTTCTGGAACAATTGCCATCAAACTGGAGCTTTGGCATCGATGACACCATGATACCCGGACTCGCGATCGTCAGAAAGAATTGATAGGGGAACATTCAATGGTCGCCGTGATTCCGCTCAATGATTTAAGAAGAATTCACGAGCCTCTCCTGTCTGAGTTTTCGTCCTGTTGGGATCGGGTGATGACGAGTGGCTGGTTCTTGCGAGGTCGTGAAACAGAAAAATTCGAGGCTGAATGGGCTGAGTATTGTGGTCAGGCATACTGCGTCTCGTGCGCTAGCGGAACAGACGCCCTGACCATAGCTGCCATTGGACTTGGTCTGAAGCGCGCAGTCATACAGGGTAATACGTTGCCGCTCACGGCAATTGCTCTGTATCGGGCTGGCGTGCATCTCGAGTTGAGTGACGTGGAGCCGGATGGGCGAATTCTCTCCCACGCCCCAGAAACGGTGCCAGTCCTGCTGTACGGCAGGTTGCCACAAGGTCGTGAAGTTGAGCGCAGGCTCTACGATGCAGCTCACGCACACGGATGGAGGCCGCACCAGAATGCAGTCGCGTGCTGGAGCTTCTATCCGACAAAGACACTTGGTGCATTGGGAGATGCCGGGGCAATCACAACCAATGATCAGGGGCTGGCCGAACTGATGCGTGATCTTGCGGGTCGCGATGATGTATTTCGTGATGGACGTCAGATGACATCGCGGATGGACGAGGTGCAGGCTGCAATTCTCAGTGTCAAGCTCAAAGCATTGCCGTCATGGATCGCGGCCCGCCAGGAAATAGGCCAGCGCTATCTGTCCGATCTCCCGCAGACCATAAATTACGTTTCGAATGCGCGTGGCGACCTAAATCACTTGGCTGTGATAAAGTTGAAGGATCGAGATCGGCTAGCTGGTTGGCTGAGGGCCTGCGGGGTTGAGACGAAAGTTCACTTCCCTGTACCTTTGCATAAACAGGCTGCACCATGGGGGCATTCTGCGGTCAGCCTGCCCGCTGTTGAAGAGTGGTGCTCAAGCGTTCTCACGCTTCCTTGCTTTCCGGGATTGACCAAGAAGGAGCAGTCCTTGGTGGTCGAGGCGATAGTCCGTTTCGAAGAAAATCAGAATGGTGCGGATCGTTCAGCATGAGCGTTTGCTGCGCTGCAGCTTGATGTCGATGCTGCAATGGTCAATCTTGCTATAGTGACCGCAACGTCACCGCTCCCCCGGATTGTTGCCTGCCTGGCTGAGGAGCATGATGCTGATTGCTGCAGATCTGAAGTGGCAGGCAACCGTGCGCGGCCCGCGGTCGGAACGTCTCGAAGGCCAGAGGCGAGGCCCTTCACAGCCCGGGCCTGATGCTTCATTCTGTCGTCCCGGGATTGGAGCTTGCTGTGGCGAGGATTTACAAGGGTGGCTGTCTGTGTGGTGATGTCCGGTTCGAGGCGGCTGGGCCACCGCTCAGGCCGCATGCCTGTTCCTGCACGATGTGCCAGCGTCACTCAGGCGCACTGACCCTGCACTGGGTCGAATTCCCGGCAGACAAGGTGACATGGACTGGGCGCGGTGGAAAACCCTCCCTCTGGCGCTCGTCGGGCCAGTCCAGCCGCAGCTTCTGCAAGCGGTGCGGCTCCACGCTTGGTGCCATCGACGACAAGCCCGTCGTGGCGCTGCTGCTGGGCAGTTTTGACTCCAGAAACCGGCGCGAGCTGGCGCCTCTCTCTCACGCCTTCGCCGGCAGGCAACCGCAATGGATGAGGGGTTAGGCTGCCTCACCGCCGTGCCGGATCGAAATCCCTGAAATGCTTTGACAGCTTTAGCCCCTGTTTCTGGTAGTTGGAGCCGATTCCCTGGCCATAGACCTGTTCGGGCGCTTCGGTCAGCGGCTCATAGACCAGCCGCCCGATGATCTGCCCGTCTTCGAGGATGAACGGCACCTCGTGGCTGCGCACCTCAAGTACCGCGCGCGCCCCCTCGCCGTGGCCTGCGCTGTGGCCGAAGCCGGGGTCGAAGAAGCCGGCATAGTGCACGCGGAATTCGCCCACCAGCGGGTTGAAGGGCGTCATCTCGGCGGCGTAGGCCGGTGGAACGCGCACCGCTTCCTTGGAGGCGAGAATGTAGAACTGGTCGGGGTCAAGCACCAGCGAGCCGCGCTGCCAGATCGGCTCCCAGTAATCGGCCACGTTGAGGGCAGCCTTGCGGTCGACATCGATCAGCCCGGCATGGCGCTTGGCGCGGAAACCCACCGGTCCGTCGTCGTCGAGCGTCGAGAGATCAACCGACAGCGCCAGTCCGTTGTCGATGTTTACATCGCCGGATGAGATCAGCCCCTCTCTGGTGTGCAACTCGCGGATCAGCTGGTCGGATGCCAGCTGTGGGCCCTGGCGGAAGCGGATTTGGGACAGTCGCGAGCCTTCGCGCACCAGGATCGGAAAGGTCCGCGGCGAGATCTCGGCATAGAGCGGGCCGTGATAGCCTTCCGGCACCTTGTCGAATTCCTGCGCATGATCGGTGATGACGCGGGTGAAGATGTCCAGGCGTCCGGTAGAACTCTTGGGGTTTGCCGCCGCGGCCACGCCCTTGGGCAGCGCCAGTTCCTCCAGAAGCGGCACGATATAGACGCAACCCGTCTCCAGAACGGCGCCGTCGCCGAGCGGCATTCGGTGCAGCGCCAGGTCTGCCACGCGCTGTGCCACGGTGCAGCGCTTGCCCGGCAGGAACGAAGCCCGCACCCGGTAGGCCCAGGGCCCCAGCCGCAGGTCGAGGCTTGCCGGCTGGATCTGGTCTGGCGCGGCGGGTTTCGCCAGCCTGATCAGCCCAGTCTCGCAATAGGCGGCAATGCGGCGGGCGGGCAGTATGCCTTGGCGGTCTGAGGCGCTGTTCATCCACACCACATGGAGGAAAGTCCGCGCCCTTGGCAAGCTTCGCTGTGGAAAACCCCAGCCGATCGGGTAAACTGACCTCATGTATGAGCGCATCACCATGGGGGTCAAGGTCATCGTCCGCCCGCAGTATCTCGACGGCCAGTCCAAGCCGGAGGAAGGCCATTACGTGTGGGCCTACACCATCACCATCGAGAATCATGGCCGTGAGACGCTGACACTCCGCACCCGCTACTGGAAGATCACCGATGCGCTTGGCCAGGTGCAGGAGGTGCGTGGAGCAGGCGTGGTGGGCGAACAGCCCACGCTCAAGCCTGGTGACAGCTACAGCTACACATCCGGCTGCCCCCTGAAGACCTCCTCGGGCTTCATGGTCGGCGCCTATCAGATGCAACTCGCTTCGGGCGAATTCCTCAACGTCGACATTCCCGCCTTCTCGCTCGACAGCCCACACGAAAAGCACGCCATCAACTGAGGCCGCATGACCGGACAGATCTATTCCACCGAGGAGATGCTGGCGCGTCTCGTCGCCTTCGACACCACCAGCCGTGATGGCAACATTCCGCTCATCGCCTTCATCGAGGACTATCTCGATGGCTGGGGTGTGCGGCACATCCGCGTCGATTATGAGGCAGGCCGCAAGACCAACCTGTTTGCCACCATCGGGCCGGACATTGCCGGTGGCATTGTGCTCTCGGGTCATACCGACGTGGTTCCGGTCGATGGCCAGCCCTGGACCAGTGAGCCTTTCACCCTCACCCGCCGCGATGAGCGTCTCTATGGCCGCGGCACCTGTGACATGAAGGGCTTCATTGCCGTCTGCCTGGCCGAGGTGCCGAACTTCCTCAGGGCGGGCCTCACCTCGCCCATCCATTTCGCCTTTTCCTGCGATGAGGAGGTCGGCTGCAAGGGCGTGCGTCCGCTCATTGCCCACATGCGCGACAATCTTCCCAAGCCGCGTGCGGTGATCGTTGGTGAACCCACCTCGATGAAGGTGGTGAACGCCCACAAGAGCGCTGTCACCTTCGCCACCGAAGTGACTGGCCATGAGGCGCATTCCTCGCTCACCCATCATGGTGTCAATGCCATTCTGGTGGCGGGTGAGCTGCTGTCCGAGATCGGCCGCATCCGCGAGGACCTGATCGCCGCTGGCGACCCGACCCAGCGCTTCGATCCGCCTTATTCCACCGTCCATGTGGGCGTCATCGAGGGCGGAACCGCCAAGAACATCATTCCGCGCCGCTGCGCCTTCCAATGGGAAACGCGCCTTTTGCCAACCGCTGATCCGGCCTATGTGCCGCAGCGCTTCGAGGCCTTTGCGCAGCGCCTTGAGCCCGCTATGCGCGCCGTGGCGCCGGAAACCGGCATCGCCACCGAAACCGTCAATCAGGTGCCCGGCCTTGCGCCGGAGCAGGACTCGCCGGCTGAAATTCTGGCGCTGCACCTCGCCAACGCCAATTCGACCCACGCGGTCAGCTACTGCACCGAGGCGGGCCTCTTCCAGCAGATCGGCATTCCGGCGGTGATCTGCGGGCCGGGCTCCATCGAACAGGCGCACAAGCCTGACGAGTGGATCGAGCACGGCGAGCTGCGCAAATGCGAGGCCTTCATGGGCAAGCTCGTTCAGCAGCTGGCATAGTCCCTCCCACATGGGAGGAGGACTAGCATGAAATAGGAATAAAAGTCAAGGATAAAATTCCTTGTCCTTTGAAGCATCCATCGGCGTGGCTTATGCGGCCCTGTGCCATGGCCCCATGATCCGGCCTGCGGCCATCGCGCCCAGCGCCAGCCCCAGCCCGAAGCTCGAATGGTGCACAAGGGTGCGCAGCACGATCAACAGGGGGGTTGCGGTATGGGAGGCAAAAACCCCCATTCCCATGGCCGGCATCTGGATGAAGAAGGGGAAGATCATCGTCACCCAGCCGAACGCGAGACCGTTGAGCAGGCTTGGCGGGTGTTTCCAGACCCTGTCGAGCAGCAGGAGATAGGCTGCCGCAAAGACAAGGGAGATGGTGTAGTAGGCTGCGTGGCCGGCCAGCAGTTCGTGGGGCAGGGCAGGGGCGGCCGCCATGTCCGGCACGAAGGGCTGGCCGGACAGCACCATCAGGAACCAGCGCCCTGACACGCTCCAGTTCACCGGCGCCATGCCACTGATGGCCTGGTAGACAAACCGTCCGGCATCCGCCGTCGTGGCGGCCACGGCAGCTGTGATGATCGCGCACAGTGCAAGGCGAAAACTGGCTGCTGGCATCATGGGTGTGCTCCTCACTGCAGCAGCCTCGGGATCTGCTCGTTGAATTCCTTCTCGAAGACCTTCTTCTTGCCCTCATAGGCCTCGATCTTGCCCCAGATCACCCAATGCGTCTTGGTGGCTGTCATGCGGCCGTAGGTTTCGGTCCGGGTGTGCCACTTGCCGCGGCGGCGCTCCTCTGTCCAGTGAGTCTCCATTCTGGCGGACAGCGGATCGTCGGACAGGATCGAGTAGCTCTCGCGGCCTGCCCCCGCAACGATCAGACCGTGCGGATGCAGTTCATATTCGCCGAAGTCATCCTCGATCGCGATGCGCAGTTCGCCGGTCTTGTCGTCAATGGTGGTCTCGCGCTTGTTCCACGGTTTCTTCAGTTCCGTCATGTCGGCGGGCGGGGCCGCCTCTGATCCCTTCCACGACAGCGGCGCCTCGCCTGCCACCTCCTTGCGGATCGGCAGGTGCAGCTGTGACTTTCCGGCATAGACCGTGAGGGTCACTGGCTCGGGCGCGGGCCACATCATCGGGAAGTAGCTGGTCGAGATCGAAACGCGCAGCTTGTGGCCCTTCGGCACCCGCCAGGCGATATCGTCGAGCTTGATCTTCATGCGGTAGCGCTTGCCGGGTTCCAGCGGCATCGGCGTCTCGCGGCTGTCCCGCATGCACAGGTTCTGCAGGTGATAGGTGATGCGCGAGACTTCGCCCGTCGGCCACACATCATTGAGCCGCACCGCGATGTGCGCCACCGGCTTGTCCGCCGAGAATTCAAGCTCCACCGCGGGTTGGCCCACGATGTCGATGTCGGTGACCAGCGCGGGAGACTCGAAGGTGATCGACTGTGCATCGTCGCGCCGCTGGTCGCCGGGGAATTCGGGTCCGAGCCAGATGATGCAATATTCGCCGCCGTCGGCGCCAGTCGTCTGTTTCGAGCAGATGCTGAGTGGGGTTTCAGTGCCTGCGGTGGGGCCGATGCCGCCGGAGTTGAGCCACCATTTCTTGGTGTCCACGTGGCCGATGCCCCAGTAGCTGTCAGAGAGCCAGCGGCCGTTGATGCGCTCAGGAAACGTGCCTGGCTTCCACGGCTCCATCACGTAGTAGCGGTAGTCCGGGTCGCGGTTGGCGCCGGTGCTCTCTCCCTTCAGCCACTGGTCCCACCAGCGCAGTGCCTCCTGCAGGAAGCCGATTCGCGGCTCGGGCACTGCAAAATGCGGATATTTGTGCGCCCACGGCCCGATGATCGCCTTCCTGGTGGTGCGCAGCCCCTTCATCAGCCGCGGAATTGCGTTGGAATAGGCATCGTTCCAGCCACCCACGATCAGGGTGGGGGCGTCGACCGCTGCGAAGGTCTCGCAGACCGAGCCGTGTTTCCAATAGGCGTCGCGGTGCGGATGCGAGAGCCACGGGATCACCAGGAAGGGCTCGTTCTCCAGCCGGTTCATCCACATCTTGCGCCAGCGGTTGCCGACGATCTTGGGGTCCGGCGGCCGCGAGGAATAGGCCAGCATGGTCGCCGCCCAGCCCAGCATTTCGTTGATCACCGTGCCACCCTTGTAGTGCACGTCATCCTCGTAGCGGTCGTCGGTGGAACAGATGGTGATGATCGCCTTCAGCGCCGGTGGCTTGCGCGCGGCCACCTGAAGTGCGTTGAAGCCGCCCCAGGAAATGCCGAACATGCCGACCTTGCCGGTGCACCATTTCTGCTTGGCGATCCAGGCGATCACTTCGAGCGCGTCATCCTGCTCCTGCTTGGCGTATTCGTCGGTCATCAGCCCGTCGGATTCGCCGTTGCCACGCATGTCGACCCGGATCGCGGCATAGCCGTGGCCGGCGAAATAGGGGTGGGTCAGCGCATCGCGCACATGGGTGCCGTCGCGCTTGCGATAGGGCAGGTATTCGAGCAGCGCCGGAACCGGATTGTCCTTGGCGTCCTCGGGCAGCCACATGCGGGCGGCGAGTTTGGTGCCGTCGGCGAGCGGTATCCAGAGATTTTCGATCTCCGTCACCTTGCGCGGAAACTCTGTGATGGTCGTGATGGTCATGCGAATCCTCTGGAAAGATCAGGTCGGAAGAAGGCCGTGGTGCGCGAGTGAGGCGCAGGCGGCGGTGATGGCGTCGAAGCTCTCCCGGGCGGGCGCGCTCATGCCCCGGGCCCGCAGGAAGGCGTGGACGAGGAGCGGTTCCTCGCGCACCCGCGCCGCGACGCCCGCAGCGCTGAGCCGTGCCGCATAGTCGAGGCAGTCGTCATGCAGTGGATCGAGGGCGGCGGCCACCAGAAAGGCGGGTGGCAGTCCGGAAAAATCGCTCTCGCGCAGCGGCTCGGCATATTTGCTGCCGCCGCCCGCATAGGTGTCGCGGTAGAAGATCACATCTGCGGTGGAAAGGCCTGGGGCACTCGCCTGCGTCACAAAGGAGCCGCGGCTCAAGTCGCCGCCGAGCCCCGGATAGATCAGCACCTGGCCGCGAAGTGCCGGGCCGCCCGCGTCACGGGCCTTGAGCGTCAGTGCCGCCGCAAGGTTGCCGCCCGCACTGTCGCCGCCGATGATGATCTGTGAGTACCGGTCCGTCACCGCCTGCAGCACGGACCATCCATCCTGGAAGGCGGCAGGAAAAGGATGCTCGGGCGCCAGCCGGTAGTCGACTGCGACCACCTCGATTGCCGCACCATCGCAAAGCTCGGCACAGATGTCGTCATGGCTGTCGAGGCTGCCCAGCACGAAGCCGCCACCATGCAGGTAGATCATCAGTGGAGCAGGTGCTGCATCCCGTTTGCGGTAGTGGCGGCACGGCACGCCGCCCAGCATCACATCCTCGGCGCTGACGCCGTCTGGCCGGGGGTTGCGGAAATGTGCGCAATAGCGGTCATAAAAAGCGCGCTGCTCCGCCATGGTGAAATTCACGGCATCCGCCGGATAGAAGCGCTCACCGGCAATCAGGAACTCCCGGATGCCGGGATCCTGCAACCAGTCATATTTGTTTCTGCGGTCCATCGCCAACAGGTTAGAGCAAGCGGAGCACTTATGGAACCGCCCCTTGGGTGTGCCATCAGGCCTGCGGCAATGATCCTTCATGGCCGAGGTGGCGGACGGCTTCGATGATGGCGGCGAAGCCCGCGCCTGCAGCGGTGCTGGCATGGCGCGCCCGGATATATGTATGGGCCAGCGCCGGCTCGTGCCGGAGCGCCACTGCAATCCCGGCAGCCTTGAGCTTGTCGCGGAAGATCACGCCATCGTCATGCAGTGGGTCATGGCCGGCCACGCTGATGAAGGTAGGCGGCAAACCCGACACGTCCTGTGCCAGATTTGGCAGGGCGATGGGGTCCTGCCAGTTGGCAGAGCCCCGAGGACCCAGGAACAAGTCGAGATATTCCACCATGTGGGCCCGTTGCAGCGTGGGGGACGCGGCATGGGCAAGATAGGAGGCGGTTTCGGTGTCGCCGCCAAGAGCCGGGTTGATCAGCACCAGCCCGCGCAGTTGCGGCTGGCCTGCAGCCTTGAGTTTGAGTGCAAGCCCGGCGGCGATCTGCCCGCCCGCACTGTCGCCCGCCGCCACGATGCGGCCGGGGTCGATGCCAAGGGCGCGGCCTGCACTGCGCATCCAGTCGAGCGCCCTTGCAGCATCCTCGATCTGCGCCGGGTGGCGATGCTCGGGTGCCAGCCGGTAGTCGAAGGCAACCGTCACCACATCGGCCTGATCGGCGATTTCGGCCGTGATGTCGTCGTGGGTTTCGCAGCTTCCCCAGGCCCAGCCGCCGCCATGGGCATAGAGAACGCCGGGTTTCGGCGCCTCGCCCGGCGGGCGATAGATGCGGGCATGGAGGCCATCGATTGCAATATCCTCAACCAGCAGATGAG
>NZ_JBIIDX010000208.1:0-4400 GCF_044238155.1 Aestuariivirga sp.
TGCAACACCGCGGCAAGGCCGCATAACATCAAACCCAGATGCGCCAGATCCTCTCTTCGATCACGCACCCAAACGTCTCAAATTATCTGACGACGGACACGTTGACCAGGATCCGCAGCGCCTCTCCGGCGCCATCCAGGCCGTTGGCCAGCAAGGCCGCGTAAGCGGCTTCGAGAGGATTACGTTCTACGTGTTGTGCCATCTTGTCGACTCCTTCGTGGGTGGTAAAGATTGCCCCAAAAGAGCCGCCTGCTGCCAAGGCCGAAATCCCACGCGCCGAAGAAGGGGCGATGAGAGGGAAGACTGAGAATTTACAGAAACGATGTTACACTAACATGTTTCGAGGCGATTGTCGCCAGTATTCGTTGCGATTAAGCGGGATCCTTGCGGGCCTCTAATCAAATCGAAAGTGAATTGAAACAGTATAAGTCATCCACTCATGCAAAAACAACTATACATAACATAAGCGTAATGGTCCTGGCCGAAGATACATGAAGTCCGGGATAGGCTAGTCGATCAAGAGAGGCGAGAGCTTTGAGTGAGTGTTAGTTCACGGGAGATGCAAGCAGCGGTATTAGCAAGCCTTGGAACAAAGGCACATGTAGCAGACGCTCGAACACTCCATAGGTAACCCCGAAGCAGATTAACCCGCCAAGAATGGATCCAGCCACACCCCTCCGCAGTTCAAGGAAAAAATAGACTGTAGTAATCACTGGCGCTCCGAAGATGAAGCCGAACAGCAGGATTGCAGCCCAAAAAGCAAATATCCATGAGGCGGCCCTAAATTCCCTAGCTCCACCCTGTTTGTACTTCTCGACCTTGGCAGGGGTGTCTCTGAACTCGCGCAGCATTGCGATGGCGCTCAGTAGGATGCCAGGTATACTTACTATCAGTGGAAGCAATCGGGCCGTGTAGGACAGCTGCGTCGACATCACTGCGATTGCTATGAACACTAATCCGAGTCCGCCGCTGAATAGTATCCGTGCCGTCCTTTCCATCACGAGGCCATCTTCGGGCGGCGGCGCAGATAGAAAAGAAAACTAAGCAGCGCGAGACCCAGCATGACCAACGATAGCGGCCTGAAAATGAAGCTAAATCCCCAAAGTGCCACGGCCTTGTGGAAGGATGTCTCTACTAGTGGTCCCATAACGAGACCAATCATCAGCGGCGGCCGCGGCCAGTGCCACTTGCGAAACGAATATCCAAGTACCGAAAATAAGGCCATGACAAGGAAGTTGCGCCAGTTGCCGGCATTAAGGTAGATGCCAATCATTGAGAACACGCTCACGAATGGGAGCATCAGTCGCGGGTTCAAGGTGGCCAGCGTAGCAAGATAGGGTGTGCCGGCGAACAGGATCGCTGCCGCCAGAATATTTGTTAGAGCAAGTGTCCAGATCATTACCCAAACCAGGCTCTCGCCGTGGGTCAGCATGTCGGGGCCGGGATGGATACCAAGTATGACGAAGGCCCCCATCAGAATCGCCATTCCTGAGCTTCCTGGAATGCCAAAATAGATCGTTGGCAGAAGAGCGCCCCCCTCCTTTGAGTTGTTGGCGGTCTCAGGCGCGATAACCCCCTCGACCTCACCCTTGCCAAAGCGCTCGGGATGTTTCGAGCTCTGCACCGCATGGCCATAGCAAACCCACGATGCGACATCACCGCCGAGACCTGGAACAAGCCCGATTAATGCCCCAATAATGGATGTACGCAGCGCTAGCCACCAGTGTCGAAACACATCAACACCACCCTGCCATACTTCACGAAAACCATATCTGGAGACGGTGGGTGCCACACCAATGGCGTCTTGTTTCCCTGCAGCCATTGCAATCATTTCTGGGATCGCAAAAACGGCGACGGTCAAGGCGACTAAGTCTATGCCATCCCACAGATAGGGAAGGCCGAAGGTGAAGCGTGGTTCTGCACCCAGCGGATCTGGCCCCACGAAGGATAGTGCGAAGCCGAGAAGTCCCACCAGAAGGCCCTTCGTAAGGTTATCGCCGCTCAGCGTGGCCATGAAGGTGGTGCCGAGCAATGCAAGAAAGAAGAATTCTGCTGGGGAGAATGCCAGCACAATGGAACTGGCTAGTGGTAGTAAAACACTAAGGAAGACTGCCCCAATCACGCCACCAACGGCGGACGCCATCAATGTGGCGCCTAGTGCACGGCCTGCCTCGCCCCTCTGCGTCATGGGAAAGCCATCGACGATAGTAGCGGCATCAGGACCGGTTCCGGGAATTCCGAGTAGAATACTTGGAATTGCGCCGCTGGTGTGCACAACCGAATGCATAGCAAGCAGGAACACCACCCCTGATATGGGCTCCATACCGAAGACGAAGGGTATGAGGAAGACAATGCCTAGCTTGCCGCCCAACCCGGGCATGATGCCAAAAAATAGACCGACAACGCAGCCGAGCAGTAACAACCCCATGAGATCGAGTGAAATTAGGCTGGAAAGTTGGCTGAACGCCTTAATGTTCTCTGTCAACAAAGATGCTCTCTCACTCTGCCTACGATATTCGTGAGCCTTATTCTGATGGAAGGAGTTTTTTGATTTCCGCAATAAGTTCGAGCTTGGGGTTCAGCGCTTGCTTGACGGCAGCTGCCACATGTTTCCCGTCCATCGGGGCGATTGGCAGGTCTAGCATTGAAGCCTCCTCGAGAAATTTCGGATCCGACAGCGCCTCCATATAGGCCTTGCGCAGCGCCGCCAGTCGAAGCGGGTTTGTACCGGGTGGGGCAGCAGTGAGGCGCGACAATTGGGCCTGGAAACCGATCAGGTCAATGAGTGATTTGGCGTCATTAGTACGAGCAAAGTTTTTGGCTTCCGGAATTGTGGACCCCGTGCCGCCCCCGACTTGGACGATGGCGCGACCGAAACCATTCCTCACGAAGGGCAAGAGTGCACTTCCCGAGCCGACGATGCAGTCGACTTCACCACGCATGAGGCTTAGTTCACCCTCCTTGCCCTCGAAGCCGGGAATGATTTTCACAGCAAAATCCAGTGCCCTGGCAAGAATGACAGTATCGAAATAGGATGCCGATCTCACGCCCGAGGCAGCACACCTGATCGGCCGTCCGACTTGGCGAAGGTCGTCCAACGTATAGAATGGTGTATCTGCACCTGATACGAGCAAGCGCGTTTCGACGGCGGCCTTGCCAATCCACTCGAACCTGTGAAGATCCAGTGGCGGCTTGAGTTGGCCCAAAAACTGCGCATAAAGAAGACCGGAGTTAAATGTTCCTATGGTCAATCCATCAGGTGCCGCGTTGAATATCTCAAGGGCGCCAACCACATGACCTCCGCCCGATACGTTCTTGACCCGAACCCCGGTGCCCTCAAGGTACTTCTCAAGATACTTTGCCACCAGCCGCGCCATGGTGTCATAACCACCGCCAGCTTTTGTGGCGACGATGTATGTTATGGTCTGGCCATCAAATGAACTCTCCGCTAGCGACAGCCCTGAACCAGTTGCGAGAGATGTCACTGCTGCAGACAGCGACAGGATGGCTGTGCGCCGTGTAAGCATTTTTCTCTATCCTTCTCAAGCTAAAGAAGCATCGATTGATTTAAAAGGGAAAGTTTGATTTAAACAATGAAAAATGCGAAGTGACTAGCGTTATGATTGATCTAGTCAAATCAAATCTTTCTCTACTAGATATCAATGCCTGTGGAGAGAATCTCTTTCTGAATTCTGAACGGGTATTACGCATCGCTCCGATGCTCTGTCGTGGTTGCGAAGACTACCATATTCGCGCTGTGCTGCACCGGACGGCTAGATTTCAGAAAGGGATAAATGTTGATCGACCGCAAATCGTCTCTGCACTGAAACCACTTCTGCAAGAGCGTTCCGGCCGCATCGTTAAACTGCTAATTGCAGGTGCAGCAGATACTGGTATCCTCTCCACTTGCGCGCACGCCGCCGCGGCGATTGGAGGCGATGTAATCGAGAATATTCACTTTACTGTAGCTGATCGCTGCGAAACACCGCTCGCGCTGTGCGCAGCCTATGCGCAGGAGTACAACCTCAAACTCCGTACCCAGGTCCTTGACTTTCTTCGGGATGACTTGGTGGGTGAGTTTGACATTGCCGTCTTGCACAGCGTACTGCGTTTCCTAGCACCGTCGGCGCAGAGGTTGCTGCTCATAAAGCTCAAGCGGCGCATGAAACCTGGTGGCTCTATCCTTATCTCGCACAAGTTCATCGATTCTTGCTATCATGGCGACGAAAACATCAAACGTGGAGTAGCCGATGATACCGTGTTAGAGCATATAGATCAGGGGCGAATTCGGACTGCTAAAAGCATTGCCGAAATTGAGGCTCTCCTCTTACGTAGCCGCGATGATAGAGATATCCGTTTAGGCGAACTCAGAAGCGAAGAAGAACTCAGAAGCATCATTA
>NZ_JBIIDX010000081.1:0-15287 GCF_044238155.1 Aestuariivirga sp.
ATCGGCGGGGCTGTCGAGGGCATGAGCTGGCTGGGCACGTTTCACGCCATCGGCGTCAAGATCCTGCGCAACCATGCCGAGCTGGCGGGGCTGCGGTCCGGCTTCTCGATTCTGGACAGCGACGACCAGATCCGGCTTCTCAAGCAGTTGCTGGAGGCCAATGACGTTGACGAGAAGCGCTGGCCAGCCCGCCAGCTTGCCGCACTCATCGATGGCTGGAAGAACCGCGGCCTGACGCCCGAACGCGTGCCGCATGGCGAAGGCCAGGCCTTCGCCAACGGGCTCGGGGCGCGGCTCTATGGCGAATATCAGCAGCGCCTGAAGGTGGTGAACGCAGCCGATTTTGGCGACCTGCTGCTGGAGGTGCTGCGCATCTTCCAGGAAAACCCGGAAGTGCTGAAGGACTATCAGCGGCGCTTCAAGTACATGCTGGTCGATGAGTATCAGGACACCAATGTCGCGCAGTATCTGTGGCTGCGACTGCTGGCGCAGGGCCACCGCAACATCTGCTGCGTTGGCGACGACGACCAGTCGATCTATGGCTGGCGGGGCGCGGAGGTGGACAACATCCTGCGCTTCGAGAAGGATTTTCCAGGTGCAAAGGTCATCCGGCTCGAGCGCAACTACCGCTCGACACCTCAGATCCTGGGCGCGGCATCGGGCCTCATCGCCAAGAACGAGAGCCGGCTGGGCAAGACGCTGCACACCGACCGCGAGGATGGAGAAACGATCAGCCTGCGCGCCCACTGGGACGGCGACGAGGAGGCTCGCAGCATCGGAGATGACATCGAAAGCCTGCAGCGCAAGGGCGAGCGGCTGAACGACATGGCGATCCTGGTCAGGGCCTCGTTCCAGATGCGGGCGTTCGAAGACCGTTTCATCACGCTGGGCGTGCCCTACCGGGTGGTCGGTGGCCCGCGCTTTTATGAACGTGCCGAAATCCGCGATGCACTGGCCTATCTCAAGATCGTGGCCTCGCCCGACAATGACCTTGCCTTCGAGCGGATCATCAATGTGCCCAAGCGCGGCATCGGAGAGACCTCGGTCAAGCGCATGCATGCGCTGGCCCGCGCCCAGGGCACCTCACTCTACCGAGCAGCAGAGGCCGTGAGCCTCGGGAGCGAAATTCCGGCCAAGGCGCGCGGCGCCCTGCAACAACTGCTGACGAGCTTCGGCCGCTGGCGGCAGATGGCGGACACGCTGGACCACACGGAGCTGGCAGAGATCGTTCTCGACGAGTCCGGCTACACCGACATGTGGCAGGCGGACAAAAGCCCTGAGGCGCAGGGCCGCCTCGACAACCTCAAGGAGCTGGTGCGCTCGATGGGTGAGTTCGAGAACCTTGCCGGGTTCCTCGAGCACATTGCGCTGGTGATGGATGTCGAGCAGTCGGCAGAAGAGGACAAGGTCAACATCATGACCATGCATGCCGCAAAGGGCCTCGAATTCGGAACGGTGTTCCTGCCGGGCTGGGAGGAAGGCCTTTTCCCCAGCCAGCGCTCGCTCGACGAGAAAGGGCGCGCCGGACTGGAGGAAGAGCGCCGTCTTGCCTATGTCGGCATTACCAGAGCCAAGCGCCGCGCCTTCATTTCATTTGCCCAGAACCGGCGGGTTCACAATCTCTGGCAATCTGCCCTGCCCTCGCGCTTCATTGACGAATTGCCTGAGGCGCACGTCGAAGTGGCAGCGATGACCACCAGCTATGGCGGGCAGCCTTTGGGAAGCTATGGAAAGAGCCGCTTCGAGGATGCCGTGCAGCCCTTTGGCGCGAGCTATGAGACACCCGGCTGGCAACGCGCGCAGGCGCGCTGGAGCGCGGGCACGGCAGCCAGGTCACCCCCCCATTTCGGCGCTGGCGAAATGACCGCTCGTGACAGCGAAGCCGTGCGCTATTCCGCGGGCGAGCGGGTCTTCCACGAGAAGTTCGGCTATGGACTGATCCGTGCTGTCGAGGGCAACAAGCTCACCATCGACTTCGACAAGGCAGGCGAGAAGCGGGTGATCGACAGCTTCGTCGCACGTGCCTGAAACAGCGGCAGCAGCGCCCTCGATGACCGTCGTTCAGCTTCTGGCGGCTCAGAGCAGCTGCCAAAGGCAGCCTTGTCTAGCCACCCAACTTCTTCAGCATGCTGTCGATCCGGGCAGCGGTGGCCTCATCAGCCACTGCACGCGCGGCGATGAGATCAGCCCTGGCGCCCGGCAGGTTGCCAATCCTGAGGCGGAACGCTGCACGCGCGACATGCACATCGGCATCGGCGGGAGAGACTTCGATTGCCCGGTCAAAGTCGGCGATGGCGCTTTGCCCGTCCTTGAGCAGCAGTTTCGCCTCGGCGCGACCGACATAGGCGCGGCCGAATTCCGGCCTCGAGATGATGGCGCTGGTGAAGTCGGCGACAGCCTTTGCGGGTTCGCCAATGAGCAGCAGCAGGCGACCGCGCTCATAGGCAGCCTCGGCACTGCCCGGATCCGCCTCCAGCGCCGCGGTGAAGGCGGACATGGCCGCGACCACATCCCGGCGTTCAAGCGCCGCACGTCCGGCGGCGATATCTTCGGCAACGGTCGCAGTCGCAGCATTCACCGCGCAACACAAAATCAAGAGGCTCGCGAGAAGTGCTCTCATCACCACTCTGCTAGCCGGTTACAGCATGGCAGGCAAGCAGGCGCCGGTTGACCTCGGCTGCCAGTTCGGGCAGGCAGGAGCCTGCCACCGGACGTTTCATGCTCAGCACCCGCGCTCGCGCCATAATTGCCCTGACGGCCGCCATGTTCCTGTGGGGCTGCTCGCCGGTGTTCATGCGAACGCTGGCTCTGTCGCTCAGCCCCGAGAACTCGCTGGCGGTTCGCTACGTGCTTCTCACAATCATCAATGTCGCCGGGCTCGCCTTGTTTGGCGGCTGGCACATCGCGCGGCAGGACTGGGGACGGTTTCTGGTCGCCGGACTGGCGGGCATGGCCGGTTACAACTGGTTCGTGAATGCCGGCTTCGAACTCGTGCCGGCCGGAGTTGGCACTCTGGTCACGATGATCGAGCCCCTGATGATTGCATTGCTCGCCTCGGTGCTTCTGGGCGAGCGGCTGACGATCTATGTCCTGCTGGGCGTGGCGATGGCGATTGCCGGAGCGATCGTGCTGTTCTGGCCGGACATCACCAACACGGCAGACCAGGAGATCTCCGTGCGTGGGCTGATCTATCTGCTTCTATGCTGCCTGGGCTGGGCGATCTACACCATCGCCACCAAACCCCTGCTTCAGCGCTACAGCACCTTTACCGTCACCGCCACCACCATGCTGATCGCGGCGCCCGTGATGCTTGGGCTGGCAAGCGAACCGCTGCCCCGGCTGATCGGCAGCCTCGATGCCGCGCAATGGTTCGAGGTGATCTATCTGGTTACGGCAACGGGCCTCGGCGGCACCATGTTGTGGAATTACGGAGCGGCACATCTGTCGAGTTCGGCAGCGGCAACCTTCCTGTACATCATCCCGGTGGTGGCGGTCTCGGCTGGCGCGCTGATACTGGACGAGCCCGTGACGCTCCACCTGGTTGCCGGCGGGCTCATCATGCTGGCTGGCGTGGCCGCAGTGCAATTCGGGCCCCTGCTGGGGAAGAGCTGAGGCCATGCAACTGACCGCCATCCTCGCCCTGATCTTCACCATGATCGTATGGGGCGTGAGTCCGGTATTCTTCAGATCACTGTCTCTTGCGCTCGGACCCGCAGATCACCTGGCGATCCGGTATGCGCTGGTGGGGGCGCTGTTCCTGGTGGTACTGGCAGCAACCCGCGCCTGGCGCATCGAGCGCGCCGACTGGCCGCGAATGCTGCTGGTGTCGGTGATCGGTTTCACCGGCTACAATCTGGGCTCAGCCTTTGGCTTCGAGCTCATCACTGCGGGAACGGGAAGCCTCATCATCGGAACCCAGCCACTGCTGATCGCGCTGATTGGCATTCTGGCAGCAGCAGAGCGGTTCACGCTCACAACCGGAACAGGATTGCTCATCGGGTTCTCCGGCATCGTATTCCTGGTATGGAATGACCTCAGCCTCACCGGCGATCCACTGCAGTTTCTCAGCGGCTGCGCCATGATCTTCGTATCCGGAACCTGCTGGGCGATCTATGCGGTTGCAAGCAAGCCACTGTCACGGCGCTACGGATCGCTGCAGACAACGGCGCTGTCGGTCGTCATTACCTCTCTCGTGCTGGTGCTGCTGCTGGGACGACCATCGACCTTTGACACGTTGCAGGCAATGAGCCCGCGGCTGTGGCTCGAGATGGGTTACCTCGTGGTGTTCGTGACAGCGCTCACCATGGTGACCTGGAACTTCGGCGCCGCCCGCCTGCCAGCGGTGGCGGCGGGAGCATTTCTCTATCTCGTTCCGCCGATCGGCGTCCTTGCCGGAACGCTGATCCTGGGAGAACGGGTCACGCAAGGCATGGTGATCGGCGGCAGCCTGATCCTGTCCGGTGTTGCAGTGACGCAATTCGGCGACAGAATAACGCTGAAGGGCAAGCTCGCAGCGCTTGCGGCCATCCTGTTTGCGGTGACGATGTGGGGACTCATACCCGTTGCGATGCGCTACCTCGTGACCGAGCTTTCGCCACAGACCACCATGGTGCTCAGACTGCTGCCGAGCGGGCTGCTTGCGCTGGTCGTGGTGTTGTTCACGGGGGTGCGCCAGATTGCCTGGCGCGACTGGATGCAGATTGCGATTGCAAGCCTCGTCGGCAACTTCGGGTGCCAGGCCCTCATCGCCTACGGCATGGAGAACGTGCCTGCCAGCTGGACGGGACTGTTGTTCGGACTGGAGCCCGTGTTCATCGCGCTCCTCGCGGTTCTGCTGGCAGGCGAGCGACTGACGGGCTGGCTGATCGCCGGCATGCTGGTGGCCTTTGCCGGAACCGCCGCGCTGATGCTGGGCAGCACGCTCACCCCGCAGGGCGATGTCTCGTTGATCGGGCTTGGCCTGCTGACGCTCTCGACCATGTGCTGGGGAGTCTATACCGTGCTGATCCGTCCGGTCTCGATCAGCTATGGTCCACTGCCGGTGGCCTGCATCGCGATGGCGCTTGCGGCACTCCCCACACCGCTGTTCGTCACCGCCGACCTGCCCGACATGCTGGTGAGCATGGATGCCACGGCCTGGCTGGCGGTTGCATTCGTGGTGGTCTTCGGGACCTTCCTCGCCACTGCGGCCTGGAACTTCTCGCTCGACCACATGGAGAGCTCGACCGCCGGGCTGTTTCTGTACATGCAGCCCGTGGTGGCGGCACTTGGCGGTATCCTGCTGCTGGGCGAGCGGATCACCTGGCCGCTCATCCTGGGCGGCGGGTTGATCATCGCGGGGGTGGCCATCGCCCAGTTCGGCCCCCTCATGCGCAGAATGCGTTTGAGGCCGGCCGCCCGAGGGACTAGACCACCGGCATGACCTCAGCATCCAGCCATTCCATGCCCTGGCACCGGACCGTGACGGCGATGATCGTTGCGGGCTGCCTGGTTGCCATCGTCAATTTCGGCATCAGATCGACCTTCGGGTTCTTCACGGTGCCAATCTCCGAGGCCCACGAATGGCCACGCGAGATCTTTTCCTTCGCCATGGCACTGCACAATCTGGTGTGGGGGCTGGCAACGCCAGTGGCAGGCATGCTGGCCGACCGCTATGGCTCGGCACGGGTGCTGATGGCCGGGGCCGTGATCTATCTCATCGGCCTTCTCATGATGGCCTTCACCGAGACACCCGTCATGTTCAACATCGGCGGCGGCCTTCTGGTGGGCGTGGGTGTGGCGTTTTCCTCATTCTCGATCGTGATGGCAGCACTTGGCCGCATCGTGCCGGCCGAGCGGCGCAGCTGGGCCTTCGGCATCGCCACCGCCTCCGGCTCGATGGGGCAATTCATTTTTGCTCCTCTCGGCGCCGTGCTGATCTCCGCCTATGGCTGGCAGACTGCGCTCGTCGTTCTGGCGGCACTGTCGCTGCTGATCATCGTGTTCGCCTGGCCGCTGATGAGCCAGAACACATCAAGCGCTCCGCGCAGCGCAGGCGAAGCCGATCTCACCATGCGACAGGCGATCGGCTCGGCCTTCGGGCACGGCTCCTACCTGCTGCTGATATCCGGCTTCTTCGTCTGCGGCTTCCAGCTCTCCTTCATCGTGGTTCACATGCCAGCCTATCTGACGGAGCACGGTATCTCGAAGGAGATGGCCGGAATTGCCATGGGCCTGATCGGGCTGTTCAACGTGATCGGCTCCTATGCCGCCGGCATCATCGGCGGACGCGGCGACAAGCACCTGCCGCTGGCCTTCATCTACCTGCTGCGCGCCATGCTGGTGGCAGGCTTCGTGCTGCTCCCGGTCAGCAACCTCACGACGCTCGCCTTCACCGTGTCGATGGGCCTCCTGTGGTTGTCCACCGTGCCCTTCACCATGGGGCTGGTGACGGTGATGTTCGGTACGCGGTACATGGCGACGCTCTATGGTTTCGTGTTCGTCAGCCATCAGGTGGGCTCGTTCCTCGGCGTGTGGCTGGGCGGGCGCCTCTACGACCAGTATGGGTCCTATGACATCGTGTGGTGGCTGAGCGTGGCGCTGGGCGTGTTTGCCTTTCTCGTGCATCTGCCGATCCGCGAGCAGCGCGCACCCCGCTTCGCCGTGGCCTGAGTCCCATGCTCCGGAGCGGGCACAGGCTGGCGCTTCTGCTGTTCGCGGCCGTGCTGGCCATATGGCTGGCCGCCATGGCCATCATCATGCGCCAGGCCGCCCTGCCGCCCGAGGCCTCCGGCCTGATGCTGGCCATCTTCGAGCCGGGCACTGCGCAGGACGAGGCCTTCGCCAGCCTGACGCGGGCGGGAGCGCGGGTCGTGCGGCCAAGCGGGCTTGGCTTCATCTGGGTGGTATCAGGCGAAGAGCCGGGCCTGGCCGGCCGCCTCCAGCGCGAGGGCGCGCTGGGCGCCTACCGCGATCTGCCCATCAGCCCGGTCCTTGCCGGGTGCTTTGCCGTGGCCGATGCCAAGCTCCAGGCCCTTGCACCATGAACCGCCATGGCCTGGCAGCAGCAGGCAGGAAATGCTGCTAATTATATGTTTTAATTCAGCTTATTGAACCGTGCGGGTTGACGGACAGTGCCTGGCTGGGCAGCATCGCCGGGTCACAGGCACTGCGGAGGACTGAGCATGAGCGACCAGGATTTCGCCCGGCAGATGGCGGGCTGGAGTCTCACCACGGCGGAAATCACCTATCACATGCCCGACTATCGCCATCTGCTGCAAAGCTTCATCTGGCAGGACTATGACCTGGCTCCGCGTTTTCCGCGGCTGGTCAAGTTTCTCGATTTCTGGACCCAAAATCTCGACGGGCCGCTCGCCACGGTGCGGGTAGCCCATGCAGGGATCCTGCGGCCCGTACAACTGCGCCACGTCAAGGGCGAGTGGGCACTGCACTGACCACATCGCACTGCCCCGCCTTGTGAAGGCTGACGGCATCAGACAGAATGCATGCGAATCTGTCGCCATGCGGACAGCACGCGTTCACAAGGGAGCCTTTAGTTGACATCTGGCATTCTGGCAGTCGGCGTCCTCGGGTTCGTCACCACCATGTCGGTGCTGATCGGAGCCTATATCGGCCTGTTCTTCAAACTGCCGGAGCGCGCGCTGTCCACGATCCTGGCCTTTGCGGCCGGATCGCTCATCGCAGCGCTTGCAATCGATCTCTCGTTTGAGGGCGCGCAAGCGCTGGAGCAGCAGGGCTTCGGCCTGCACCAGTCCTGGCTCTACATGTCCGGAGGCTTCGTGCTGGGTGCGATCCTGTATTTCACGGCGTCGATGTTTCTCGAGTCACATGGCGCGGGCCTGCGCTTTCCGAGGCGGCTGCTCGAATACACCAGGCTGGCGGCCACCAAGCCGGCCGATGCCAAGATCGGCATGCTCGCCAAATGCGCGCTTCTCAAGCATCTGAACGACTCCGATCTCAAGACCCTGCTGCCGCACATGCACAGCCGCCAGCATGCCGCTGACGACACCATCCTGACGGTCGGCGAAGAGGGACAATCGCTGTTCATCATCGTCGAGGGAGAGGTCAAGATCGTGGACCGCAGCGGCCAGACCATGGCGACGCTGGCCGGCGGCGACGTGTTCGGCGAAATGGCACTGATCGAGGGCGGCACGCGCAGCGCGACGGTGATCGCCACCGCACCGGTCGTGCTTCTGGAGATCGACCGGACCGGCTTCAACCTGCTGGCTGACAAGGACGACGTCCTGAAACGGGCGATCCATGACATCGCCCGCAAACGCGCGCTCGCCAACATGAAGGACTCAGGCAGCGACCACTCGCTGTGGGCCAGGATCTATCATGCCAGCCAGGGTGACGCGCCACTCGAGGACGTGAGCAAGGGCAAGGGGGTGGGCCTTGCGATCATCTTCGGCAACATTCTCGACACGATCCCCGGCTGCCTGGTCATCGGCGCCAAGTTCTCTGGTTTCGACAGCCTCTCGGCAACACTCATCGTGGGCATGTTCCTTGGCGGCATTCCGGAATCAGCGGCCAGCGCCACACTGCTGCGCCGGGCTGGCTATTCGACGGCGGCGATCTACGCGATGTGGTCATCGGTCATCCTCGCTGGCGTGCTGTCGGCCATGGCCGGGCATCAGTTCATCAGCAATTCCGAGTCGCTGTTCGCCATCGTCATGCAGGCCGTGGCAGCGGGCGCCATCCTCGCCATGGTGAGCCATGCTATGATCCCCGAGGCGATCCACAAGGGCGGAACGGTTTCGGTGATGCCCGTCGTGCTGGGGTTTCTCTTCGCGCTCTATCTCTCCCTCGCGGAGGCGCGGATACAGGACCAGCCGGTCGAGCCACAGTCCAGCCAGCAGAGTCCGGCCAGTCCATGACGGACGCTCTCGACCCCGATCGGCCGAGGCGCCAGGCCCGCCGGCTTCTGGCCAGCGCCCTGGCGATCGTGTTTGCCCTGCTCGCCGGCATCGGATCGCCCAGCGCGCACACCACCAGCGGCGGGTCGTCCTTTGCGGATGTCACCGTCGACCGCTCGACACCCGAACAGAACCTGCGAACATTTCTGACTGCGGTCGAGCGCAGCATCGTGCGCCTGGAGGCCCGCGAATGGGCGCGCCAATACTACGATGCGTGGCTCTACCCGCCGATTACGGCCGAGGCGTCCGCCGAGATCGGCCTGCTCAAGCAGTATGTTCTCGACTCGATGGATCTTTCAGCCTTCCCAGACTGGCGCCGCGAGTCCGCCGGCATCGAGACGGCCCTGATGCTCTGGGAGATCTTCCGCGCCGAAAACGTGACGCGCGAGACGACGTTCAAGCAGTTGCGCGACGGGCTATGGGTGATCCCCGGCACCTATGTGCAGGCCGGAACGATCAACTCCGGCATTCGCGCGGGCGATGTTGTCTTCACCGCCGAAACTGTTGCGCATGTTCCGGCGCTCTATCAGATCCGGGTCGGCGACCGCCCCGCCGACGGTTTCAGCGCCTATCACTATTTCACGGAGACGCCGGGAGGACTGGAACCACCGCGCTGGGCAGGCATTGCCCATCGGCTGCCCGGCATCCTGAGCTGGGAATTCGGTTCCAACACGCTGTTTCAGTGGCTGATCACGGCGGTGATCCTTGCGACCGTTCTGCTGGCGCCGCCCCTGATCAGCGCATTGATCCGGGTCCGTGGCCCACGCTGGTTCTGCCAGTCCTTGCTGACCGCGGTCTTTTCGATCCAGGCCACTGGCCTTGTCATCGACCAGGCGGGGCTTTCGGGCGGAAGCGCCACGCTCATGACGCTTCTGTTCCTCACCCTGTTCTATGGCGCGATCGTGGTGTGCGTTCTGATTGCCGGGGAATGGGTCGGAAACCTGTTTTCCTCGATCCAGCAAGCCAAGGACAAGACCTTCGACACCAGCATCATCCGGCTGGGCACCCGCGTGGTGTCGGCCATGCTGGCGATTGCAGTGATGATCTATGGCATCAGCACTGCAGGCGTGCCGGTTTACGGCATCATTGCCGGATTTGGCGTGGGAGGGCTCGCCTTTGCGCTGGCCGCCAAGCCCACGCTGGAAAACATCCTTGCCGGGGTGATCTTGTTTCTCGACGGGTCGATCAAGGTTGGCGACACCATCGAGTCGGGCGTTCTGACGGGAACCATCGAGGACATCGGGATGCGCTCAACCCGCATACGCAGTTCCGATGGCGGGCTGATCAGCGTGACCAATTCCGAGCTTGCCGACAAGGTGATCAAGAACGTCTCTCGCCGGATTCTGGCGCAGGAGAAACCATAGGCAAAGAAAAAGCCGCCGGAACCAGCCCGGCGGCCTTTGTACTCCAATCTGACTGCAGATCAGCGCGAGTAGTACTCAACCACGAGGTTGGGCTGCATCTGGACCGGATAGGGGACGTCCGAAAGACCGGGAATGCGAACCATGCGCGCCGTCATGCCCTTGTGGTCGGCTTCGATGTAGTCCGGCGTGTCGCGCTCGGCGAGCTGGGCCGACTCAAGAACCGAGGCGAGGCCCTTGGCCTTCTCGGAGAGTTCCACCGTGTCGCCAACCTTGAGGCGGATCGAAGCGACAGTGACGCGGCGGCCGTTCACCTTCACGTGGCCGTGGCTCACGAACTGGCGCGCGGCGAACACGGTCGGCACAAACTTGGCGCGATAGATCACCATGTCGAGGCGGCGCTCGAGCAGGCCGATGAGGTTTTCCGAGGCGTCGCCCGTCATGCGGCTGGCCTCCTCATAGACCTTGCGGAACTGACGCTCCGAGAGGTTGGCGTAATAGCCCTTGAGCTTCTGCTTGGCCTTCAGCTGGGTGCCGAAGTCCGACATCTTGCCCTTGCGGCGCTGTCCGTGCTGGCCGGGGCCATATTCACGCTTGTTCACGGGGCTCTTCGGGCGGCCCCAGATGTTTTCGCCCATGCGGCGGTCGATCTTGTATTTCGCGTTTGCGCGTTTCGTCATTTTAAGGTCTCCACGTGACGACAGATGAGAACCCACCCTCCTTGACGCCGGTCTCCCGGCCGACAGCCCCATGACTGGGGCGCGGGCAAGCAAACACGGAGCCCTGCGGCTCCGTGATGGCGGCCGTATAGGGGAAGGTGCCTTACCTGTCAAATCAGCACTCCGGGCTGCCCGCCCTTGCGGCGGGCCTTACAGTTGCCCAAACTCCCCTCGAATGCCCCTTGCCCGCCCCCTCCGCCACCTGATCCGTGATGCCCTGGCCGTTCTGACCGTGGGCTGCTTCCTGTTTCCCCTGCTATGGTGGGGGCTGACCTCGATCAAGCCGGCCCATGCCATCTTCGAGCTCGACGCCGTCAACTGGACGGACTTCACACCAAGCCTGGCCAATTACCGGGTGACACTGCTGGGCGAGGGTCCGGGGCTGTTCGCTTCGAGGCGGGCGATCCTCGACTCGCTGATCGTTGCGGTGGGGGCTGCCGCCGTCAGCCTGCTAGCCGCCCTGCCCGCCGCCTTCGCATTTTCCAATTTCGGCTTTGCAGGCCGCCGTGCCCTGTTCCTGTGGGTGCTGTTCCAGCGCGTTCTTCCGCCGATCGCCATTCTTGTGCCACTGGTGCTGATCTACAGCGCCGCTGGCCTGCGCGACAGCCGGACCGGCGTGATCCTTGCCCATGGTGCGGCCAATCTTGCCTTCGCGGTGCTGCTGCTGAAGTCGTTCCTCGACGAAGTGCCGCGCGAGGTGGGCGAGGCCGCAGCCCTCGACGGAGCCTCGCCACTGCAGCGTTTCCTGCGCATCGACCTGCCGCTCACCCGCGGCGGCATCGCCGCCACGGCGGTGTTGTGCTTCATCTTTTCGTGGACCGAGTTCCTGATGGCGCTGTTCCTGACCAACGTCAATGTAAGGCTGCTGCCGGTCCAGCTCAGCCTCGTCGTGACCCAGACCTGGGGCTTTACCGCCGCCCTGAGCATGGCCAGCCTGCTGCCGGCCTTCATCTTCGTGCTCCTGGTTCAGCGCCACCTCGTCCGTGGACTGACGATGGGACTAGGGCGCAGCTAGCGCAAGAAACTCCGGCAGGTGGAACCCCATTCGCGCATAGGCCGGCAGGGCATCGGCCGCCGCCGTCCGGTCCGAGGTGAGCAGGACGCTGTTGTGGGGAGGAACACGTCCTGACGGCGAGCACGTTACGCTGCCCGAAAGAACATCTGCCACTCGCCGTGCGATGGCGGGAGCGGGGTCTATGTAGCGCACCACCCAGGGCTCGACCCTTGCCAGCTCATCGCTGAGCAACGGGTAATGGGTGCAGCCGAGCACCACGATGTCGGTCCGGCGGCCCTGCTCTTCAACGAAGACCGGCGAGATCTCAGCCCTCAGCTCATCAAGATCGACAGCTGTGCCCTTCAGCTTCCGCTCGGCCATCTCGGCCAAGCCCGGCGCACCATGCAGCAGCACCCTGCAATTGGCCGCAAAACTCTGGATCAGTCCATGGGTATATTCGCGCCGAACCGTGCCCGGCGTGGCCAGCACGCCCACAATGCCGGACTTGGTCTGCGCCGCAGCGGGCTTGATGGCCGGCACCGTGCCAACGAACGGAACCTTGAACCGGTCGCGCAACTGGGCGAGCGCAATGGTGGAGGCTGTGTTGCAGGCAATCACGACAAGATCAGGATGGACGCGGTCCACGAGCTCCGCCATGACGGCCAGGATGCGCCGCACCAGGGCATCCTCCGGCCAGGCGCCAAAGGGAAAGGCGGCATTGTCGGCAGCATAGACAAGCTGAGCGAAGGGCAGCTCGTGGCGCACCGCGCGCGCCACCGTGAGCCCGCCCATGCCCGAATCAAAGAGCAGGACGCGGGCGGTGCTCATCCCCCGCCCTCCTGGCGGGCGCGAGCCTCGCGCCGGCGCTCATGCACGCGGGTGAGCGAGGAAACGATGCCACGCAGCGAGCGCACCTCCTGCTCGGTGAGCGCGGCACGCGCGAAGAGATTGCGGATGTTGCGCAGCATGCCGGGTTTCTTGTCATCGGTCTTGAAGAAACCCGCAGCGTCCAGCTCCTGCTCGAGCTGGTCGAAAAAGCCATAGAGCTCTTCCTTGGTGGCAAGCCTCGTATCGGGCGTCTGCAGGCCCGGACCTTCAAGGGCCGGCAGCTCCGGCGTCTGCTGACCCAGCGTCTCGGCCTGATCCTTGTACCATTCGTAGCCCATGAGCAGCACCGCCTGCGCGATGTTGATCGAGGCGAAGGCCGGATTGACCGGCGCGGTCACGATCACGTCGGCAAGCGAGATCTCGTCATTGGTGAGGCCGGTGCGCTCGCGCCCGAAGAGGATCGCCACGCGCTCGCCACGCGCCACCCGGGCGCGCATGTCATGACCGGCCTGTTCCGGCGTGATCACCTCCTTCACCATGCCGCGCGGCCGCGCCGTGGTGGCGTAGACATAGTGCATGTCGTTCAGGGCCTCTGGAAGGCTGGCATGCAGGCTGGCCCGTTCAATGATCCAGTTGGCTCCGGAAGACGAGGTGAGCGCCTTCTCATTCGGCCAGCCGTCTCGCGGGTCGACGAGGCGAAGCTCGTGCAGGCCGAAATTGGCCATGGCGCGTGCCGCCGTTCCGATGTTCTCACCCAGTTGCGGACTGACGAGAACCGCGACGGGCGCAGGTCCAAGCTGCTGATTCCTGGTCTTGTCGGTTCCTGCCATGAGCGGGAGATAGCCGCGCTAGGAGCGCCCGTCCAGACGCTTCGCCGAGCGCAGCTCCGGAAACCAGCGCGACCAGAAGAAGGCCACCGCCACCGTGCCAGCCCCGCCCAGCGCGACCGCCGCCACCGCCCCGATGAGCCGCGCCACAACGCCCGCCCGGAACTCGCCAAGTTCATTCGAGGCGCCGATGAAGACCCGGTTGACCGCGTTGACCCGGCCACGAACCTCATCAGGCGTCCAGAGCTGCAGCAGGGTCTCGCGGATATAGACGCTGACCATGTCCGTCGCTCCCATCAGTATCAGCGCGGCAATCGACAGGGGAACCGAGGTCGACAGACCGAAGACCATGGTGAAGACGCCGAAGGCCGCAACACAGACGAACAGGATGACACCGGCACGGTCGCGGATGCCGCGGCGGGCCAGGTAGAGCGCCATGGCCACCGCCCCGATTCCGGGAGCGGCGCGCAACAGGCCCAGTCCCCACGGGCCAACATCCAGAATGTCGCGCGCATAGACGGGAAGCAGCGCCACAGCGCCACCCAGCAGCACCGCGAAGAGGTCAAGCGAGACCGCCCCGAGCACAACCCTCTGACGCCGGATGAAGGCAAAGCCAGCGAACAACGACTTGAGCGTCGTCTCGGCTGCCGCCCCGGCGCTTTGCGGCACCTGTCCGATGGCGAGAACCAGTCCTGCGGCCATCATCACCAGCACGAGGGCCGTGCCGTAGGCCGCTTCGCCCGACAGCCCATAGAGCAAACCGCCCGCCACCGGACCTGCGATGGTGGCCGTCTGCCAGACAAGCGTGGTCAGCGAAATGGCATGCGCGATGGCAGCCTTGGGAACAAGATTGGGGGCCAGCGCGTCCGAAGCCGGGTTGAGAAAGGCCCGCGCCACTCCCAGGACCACCAGAATGCCGAAGACCGGAGTGACGCTGGTGGGCGCCCCCAGCGTGAAGACCAGCAGGCCGAGGGCGCAACCGCCCTCTACCAGAAGGCAGGCCGCCATGATGAAGCGGCGGTTGAAGCGATCGGCGGCAAAGCCGGTGACCAGAACCAGGAGCAAGGCGGGCAGAAACTGCGCCAGGCCCACATAACCCAGATCGAGCGGATCGCGGGTGATGTCGTAGATCTGCCAGCCGACCGCCACCGACATGATCTGCACGGCGAAGGAGGCACACCCTACCGCAAGCCAGTAGAACACGAATTTCGGATGCTGGAGGGCATTGGCTTCGGCCGAGGCGCGCAAGGTGGTCATGCCATCCCCTGCCATTGCCAGACCGGGAAGTCAAAAGCTCCGCGCATGGTGTGAATTGCCGCCCCGCAGGCAGACTGCTATAGGCAGCGCACAACGGTTTCCGCATTGCAAAAGAAGGCGCATCCCATGGCGAAGATCAAGGTCAAGAACCCGGTTGTCGAACTCGACGGCGACGAGATGACCCGCATCATCTGGGATCTCATCAAGAAGAAACTGATCCTGCCCTATCTCGATGTCGACCTGCATTACTACGACCTTTCGGTCGAGCACCGCGACAAGACCAACGACCAGGTGACCATCGACGCCGCCAATGCCATCAAGACCCATGGCGTCGGCGTCAAATGCGCCACGATCACGCCAGACGAGGCCCGGGTGAAGGAGTTCGG
>NZ_JBIIDX010000082.1:0-15244 GCF_044238155.1 Aestuariivirga sp.
ATCAAACTATTCATATTCCCAATATCCCTTTCACCACTGGCGCAAGCGCCGTGCCGATGGCCTTGGTGTTGGCTGCGTCGAGGTGGCCACCATCCATTGGATCGGCCTTGGCCACGCTGCCCGCATCGAAGAAATGAACGCCTGCCTCCTTAGCAACGCGCTCGTAATGTTTTGCGAACAGCTTGGATTCCTCAATTGCGTGGCCCCAAAGATCGTTGAACCATTCATCAGCCGTCGGAACGAGAGCGGGCGGCGACATGATCAAAATCTGCGGCGCCCTGAATGCCGGAAGGAAGGAAAACTTCTGCACGATCTCGATAAGCCGCGTCATGCCCATGGCGGCGTCAAAGGCACGGCAGCGGTTGGCGAATTTGATGTCGTTGGTGCCCAGCATGATGATGACGAGATCCAGCGGCTGATGGGTGGCCAGCAGCACCGGGAGGGCCTTCGAACCATTGCGGTCATCAAAGCAGGTCGGGTCGTCGAATACCGTCGTGCGGCCGTTATGGCCCTCCTCGATGACCCGCGCCTTGCCACTGAGCGCCGCCGTCAGCGCGTTGGGCCAACGTACGTCGTAGGGATGCCGCTCCCAGCTTCCGGCGATGAAACCCCAGGTGAGCGAGTCTCCGAAGGCGAGAATGGTTTTCATGTTGATCTCATACAAGCATGAGGCCTGGTTCCTCGAGATAGGCCTTTATGACCCCGATGAATTCCGCGCCAAGCGCTCCATCGATGCAACGGTGATCAGCAGAGAGGGTGATGGTCATCTGTTGCTCGATCTTGATATCGTGTCCACGGACAACGGGGCGGCGTTCGGCTGAGCCGATTGCCAAGATCGATGCCTGCGGCGGATTTATGATCGCCGCGAAGGTCTTCACGTTCATCATTCCCATGTTCGATACGGAGGCTGATCCGCCGGTATACTCTTCGGGCTTCAGCTTGCGCGACCTCGCCCTCGCGGCATAATCCCTCATCTCTGCAGAAATTTGTGCCAGACCCTTCGTATCTGCCCTGCGGACTACCGGCGTGATCAGTCCACCCGGTATTGATACCGCAACACCAATATCTGCATGCTTGTGTCTAACCATGGCTTGCTCTGTCCAGGCAACATTGGCATCAGGGACGCGGATCAAAGCCATTGCCATGGCCTTAATGATGAAATCATTCACCGATATCTTCCAAAGAGGTTTGCCGTCCTTGTCCTTGGGCGCCTGAAGATTGAGCCGCTCGCGAACGTCGAGTATTTGATCCAGTCCAACGTCAACAGACACGTAGAAATGCGGAATCGTCTGCTTTGCCTCTATGAGGCGTCTCGCGATCGTCTTTCTCATGGAGTCATGCGGAACAAGCTCAAATGAGCCTTCGGCGAACAACTTGAGGATCGCCTTGTCGGAGGCCGCCGGCGCAGCCGAGGCCATTGCCGAAGCAGCAGGTGCTGACACTTCTGATCCCGGGCGCTCCACATCCTTCGCCACGATGCGGCCATGCGGGCCAGAGCCCAGCAGCGCCGCGATATCGACGCCTTTCTGCTTTGCTATGCGGCGGGCCAACGGTGACGCGAATACGCGCCCGCCTGCCGGTTTCGCCGGTGGCGCCGGCGATTGAGCAGTGGCGGCCGGGGCAGCAGGCGCCGCCGCCGGGGCAGGCTTCGGTGCCGAAGCTGCCGGCGCATCACCGGGCTTTTCGCCATCGCCGAGGATCACCGCGATGGGTGTGTTGACCGCTACATCATCAGTACCGGCTGCAACGAGCAGCTTTCCAAGAATACCCTCATCGACCGCTTCAACCTCCATCGTCGCCTTGTCAGTCTCGATCTCAGCCAGCACATCGCCAGACTTGATTCTATCGCCCTCCTTCTTCAGCCACTTGGCAAGTTTACCCTTTTCCATCGTGGGCGAGAGGGCGGGCATCAGCACATTCACGGGCATTTCGGACTTCCTCAATCATCCTGGAGGAGGAACCGGGGCGCGGAGAAGCCCCGGCAAAACTCAGCTCTTGGCTGCAAGCGGCGACAGCTGAGCTGCAACCTTGTTCAAATCCTCGTTCAAAACCTTACGTATCGCTGCGAAATTATCTGGCGCATTGCCATGCCCCATCTCGGCACAGGCGGCCGCCACCTGCTGCGCCATGCCGGCAAGGACATGCCCCCAGATCTCAGGCTTGCCAAAAGCCATGGCATGAAGTGACAGGCTCAGCCCGCCATTCGTGATCCAGGCACGCGCCACTTCACCCGCCTTGGGATCATGGAATACCTCATGCGGAGGTTCCAGCTGATGCGGGTGCATTTCGCCGTGATGGTTATGGTGGTGATGGTCTTGGTCAGACATAGAGAACCGCCTTTACAGCAGCGACAACCTCATCGGCATTGGGCAGCGCAAGCTTTTCTAGATTGGCCGCATAGGGCATTGGTACATCCTTGCCGGCGACGCGTGCGACAGGCGCGTCGAGGTAGTCAAAGGCGTGGGTCATGATTTGCGCTGCCAGTTCACTGGTAACGGAAAACTGAGGGAACCCCTCCTCCACACACACGCACCGATTCGTCTTCTGAACACTTGCGATGACTGTCGGCAGGTCCATCGGCCTTATGGTGCGGAGATCGACGACTTCCGCCTCGATCCCCTCTGCCGCAAGTCTCTCCGCAGCAGTCAGCGCGATGATCATGCTGATCCCAAAGGATACGATGGTGACATGCCGTCCAGTCCGGGCGATCCGAGCTTTGCCGATTGGTACAATCCAATCCTCGTGCTTAGGAACTTCGAAGCTCTTGCCATACAGAATCTCGTTTTCGAGGAAAACCACGGGATTGGGATCGCGTATGGCTGATTTCATCAGCCCCTTCGCGTCGGCTGCCGTGTATGGCATCACCACCTTCAGACCAGGAATATGGCTGTACCATGCCGCAAAGTCCTGGCTGTGCTGGGCGGCAACGCGGGCTGCAGCGCCGTTAGGCCCCCGAAATACAATGGAGCAGCCCATCTGACCGCCCGACATGTAAAGGGTTTTTGCCGCTGAATTGATGATGTGATCGATCGCCTGCATTGAGAAGTTGAAGGTCATGAACTCGACAATCGGCTTCAACCCGGCAAAGCCCGCTCCCACTGCCAGCCCCGCGAAGCCATGCTCAGTGATTGGCGTGTCGATAACACGGAGAGGCCCGAACTCCTCGAGCATTCCCTGGGAAATCTTGTAGGCGCCCTGATACTGGCCAACCTCCTCGCCCATCAGGAACACGTCGGAATCGCGGCGCATTTCCTCAGACATGGCGGCGCGAATGGCCTCGCGCACCGTGATTGTTTCCATTTCCGTTTCGGATGGAACCGCCTCGACTGCTGGGAGGCTTTGTGAAGGCACTGCTGCTACGGCTACGGCTGGCATCACTGGTTTCGCCACATGGTTGCTCGTGGCCCTGACAACGGGGGCCGGTTCGTTGGCGCCAATGACCGCAATGGGCGTATTCACCTTCACATGCTCAGTTCCAGCAGGCACCAGAATTTCCGAGAGTGGTCCTTCGTCGACCGCCTCGACCTCCATCGTCGCCTTGTCGGTCTCGATCTCGGCAATGACATCACCCGGCTTGACCATGTCGCCGACATTCTTGAGCCACTTCGCAAGCTTGCCCTCTTCCATCGTTGGCGACAGGGCAGGCATCAGAATCGATGGCATGGCGCGCTCCTCCCTCAGCCGTTCACATAGATGTCCGTGTAGAGTTCCGAAGGATCGGGCTCCGGATCATTCTGCGCAAATTCCGCAGCCTCGGTCACAATAGCGCGGACGTCAGAATCGATCTTCTTGAGGTCCTCTTCGCTCGCGAGTTTGCCATTGAGGATACGCGCCTTGACCTGTTCGATCGGGTCGTGTTCCTCGCGCATCTTCTGAACCTCCTCCTTCGTCCGGTATTTGGCCGGATCCGACATCGAGTGTCCACGGTAGCGGTAGGTCATCATCTCGAGGATATAGGGGCCAGTCCCGGATCGGCAGTGGGCTACGGCACGCTCGCCAGCCTCACGCACCGCCCTTACGTCCATGCCATCGACCTGCTCGAACGGAATGCCAAAGGCTGCGCCGCGGGCGCCAAGCTGCTCCGCCATGGCTGTTGAGCGGGTGGATGCGGTTCCCATGGCATAGCGATTGTTTTCGATAATGAAGATGACGGGGAGCTTCCAGATCGACGCCATGTTGAATGTTTCGTAGACTTGGCCCTGGTTGGCGGCACCCTCGCCGAAATAGGCCACCGCCACATGGTCGTTCCCGCGATACCTGTTGGCAAAAGCCAGACCTGCTCCCAATGGTACTTGCGCACCCACGATCCCGTGGCCGCCAAAGAACTGTTTTTCGCGACTGAACATGTGCATCGAGCCGCCCTTGCCTTTCGAAAGCCCGCCACGTCGTCCGGTCAGTTCCGCCATCACGCCCTTCGGGTCCATTCCACAGGCCAGCATATGACCGTGATCACGGTAGGACGTGATCACCTGATCGCCCGGCTTTTGAGCCATCTGCATGCCGACCACCACAGCCTCCTGCCCGATGTAGAGGTGGCAAAAGCCACCAATGAAGCCCATGCCGTAAAGTTGGCCCGCCTTTTCCTCGAAGCGTCGGATCAGAAGCATTTCGCGATATGCGTGAAGTTCCTCCTCGGCGGTGAAGCCGCTGTTGGAGAGGTTGGCCTTCTCGGCCTTGCCGTGTTTACGCGAAATATACGCCGATTTCACCGCCACGCATGCCTCCACTATTGATGAAGGCCATACTATCAGTAAATGATTGAGTTAGCACATGAATTCAACAATTAACCGGAATTCGGTTTATGTACAAGAAATCGCCGGGGTTTATCAGCGTGTGAAAGCAACAACATCGCTGGGCTTGGCCAGTTCGAGCATTCCCCTGGCAAGCTCGTCGAGAAGATCGGGATCAATGCTTTCGGGCCGGAGCAATGCGACCCTCTGCTCTAACCGCTGACGGTCCGCCACCAGCGCATCCCTCTTCTCCATAAGCCTGGCAGCGTCAACCGCCAGGGCATCACGATAAGGCATCCCCCGCTGGCCCTGAAAGGCATGCCAAGCAAAATAGCCCAGCAAGGCGCAACAGACACAAGTAACGGTGAGGTCAAAATGGCGCATCGGACCGCTCCAAACTAAACAATAAGCAGATTTGGGCGGACTCAGTTAACAAACCCTATCCTTGCCGGTTCTGGCGGCTTGACCTTTCGCCCAGTCATGCCGATGTATCTTCAGAGGTTACAGTTATGTTGTCCAGCAGCCGCTTCGTCGTCGCAGTACACGCCATGAGCGTCCTCGCTCGCTACCGCGGGAGGGGCCCGGTGTGCTCGGCACTCGTAGCAGCCAGTGTCCACACTAATCCAGTCGTGATACGCCGCCTGATGAGCGAACTCGAAAGGGCAAGGCTTGTCAGATCAGTGGCCGGGCGTTCGGGTGGCTTCGAACTCAACCGCGATCCTGGGGAGATTACACTGGCTGATGTATACTTTGCGGTCGAGGATGAAAGCGTGTTCCGCATGCACAAGACGAATCCACAATCGAACTGCCCTGTGGCGACACAACTCGGCAAGGTCCTGTCCGGGCCGCTTAAGGCGGCCGAGTGCGCATTGCACAGTTCGCTCGCCAGAACTTCGCTCCGGGATGTGGCAGGCTCGATTACCTAGGTTTTAAGCCGCGATCGCCTGTTTGAGATCGCTGATCAAATCCGCCGTATCCTCTAGTCCTACAGACAGGCGGAGCATGCCGTCGCTGATCCCCATTGTGGCTCGCGCCTCTGCCCCGATATTCCGGTGTGTTGTGGAGGCAGGGTGGGTCATGAGAGACTTGGCGTCGCCTAGATTGTTTGAGATGTCTATGATCTCGAGATGGCGCAGCACGTCAAAAGCCTTGCTCTTGCCCCCCGCAATCTCGAAAGTTACCATCGTGCCGCCAAGCCTCATCTGCTTTCTTGCCAGCTTGGACTGCGGATGGGTATCGAGATGAGGATAGAGCACGCGGGTCACACCGGGCAGGCCAGCCAAGGCCTCGGCAATCGTCTGGGCAGCAACACTCTGGGCCTCGACACGCAGCTTCATCGTTTCCAGCCCCTTGAGAAGCACCCATGCGTTGAAAGGCGAAATAGAGGGGCCTGTGTGCCGCAGAAACGGCTTGAGCAGTTCATCCTTGAATTTTCGGCTTGATACGATGGCGCCACCCAGCACCCGGCCCTGCCCGTCCATATGCTTGGTTCCGGAATAAACAACAACATCAGCACCATAAGACAGGGGCCGCTGCAGGATTGGGGTCGCGAAGATGTTGTCCACCACCACATTGGCGCCCTTTGATTTTGCCAGGCGGCAAATGGCCTCCAGATCAAGCACCTCGAGCCCTGGATTGGAGGGTGTTTCCAGAAACACGCATTTCGTTTCCGACTCCAGAGCCTTTTTCCAGGCCGCCAGGTCAGTACCATCCACGAGGGTCGTCCGGATGCCGAAGCGCGGCAGAATGGATGTCACGACCTGATAGCATGAGCCAAACAGGGCCCTTGATGCGATCAAATGGTCACCAGCTTTCAGTTGGCAGGCCAGCGCTCCGAAAACGGACGCCATACCTGACGCCAAGGCATAGCACGCCTCCGCGCCCTCCAGCAGAGCGAGGCGCTCCTCGAACATGGTAACGGTTGGATTGCCATAACGCCCATACACATAGCCATCATCCTCGCCGGCAAAGCGGCGCTCGGCAGTCTCAGGCTGGTCATAGACAAAACCCGAGTTGAGAAAGAGCGCCTCCGAGGTCTCGCCATGTGGGCTGCGATGAAGCCCGCCACGCACCAGCTTGGTGGCATCGCCCCAGCGGCTGGGATCAGTTGTCTTGCTCATGAAACCCGATCCTGTCAGCTCTGGACCCAGGGGAGCCCAGCTGCCTTCCAGCCACCAAGCGTGCCGCGGTGCCCCTGGCCATCCTTGTCACCTTCGAAGCCCTCTGCAACGTTCCACGCATTGCTGTAGCCGGCTTGTGTCAGTGCCGAAGCCGCCGAGGCGGAACGCGCTCCGGAACGGCAAATGCAGAGGATTTCTGTATCCTTCGCCAAACCCATCTGTTCAATTTCCGCGACGAAGCTTCCGTTCTGCTGCATCGATGGAAATACTTGCCAAGAGAGCCGAATGAGACGTTCGACGGCGGGAACGCCGACGAAAACCCATTCGGGCTGAGTACGCACATCGATCAGCACGGCGGAGGGATTGTTCTGGAGCCGCTGGAAAGCGTCGGCTGGGGATATGTCACCCTGATGCATGAAACGATCCGTTCGTTGTTTCGAACGGATTTAGTCGAAAGCCGCTCGGGCCGCAAAGGAAAATGGGGCCTCGTGAGCGGCTGGCAGCTGCACGTGAGACAGTCTGGCGCTTCCGTGGGGGGCCGGCCGGCTGGTAGACCATGGAAAAACCGGAGGAATACGATGTCAAGATCCCTGCCCCAGCGCGCTGATGTTGTGGTTATCGGTGGAGGCATTGTTGGCTGTTCGATTGCCTATCACCTGGCCCGGGAGGGGATAACCAATGTGGTGGTGCTGGAGCGCAAGCAGCTTACGTCAGGCACGACCTGGCACGCCGCAGGACTGGTGGGCCAGCTGCGAGCAACCCGCAACCTGACTGAGCTGGCCAAATACACCACTACTCTTTTTGAGGGGCTCGAAAGAGAAACCGGTCAGGCCACCGGGTTCAAGCAGAATGGTTCAATCTCGATAGCACTCAATGAGGGCAGGCTCGAAGAACTGATGCGCGGCGCCTCCATGGCCAAGAACTTTGGCCTCGATGTGCAGGTCATCACGACCGGAGAGATCAGTGAGCGTTTGCCCCACTACAACATGGAAGGCGTGAAGGGTGGTGTCTTCCTCCCCAAGGATGGCCAGGTAAATCCAATTGATGTGACCCAGGCACTGGCCGCCGGCGCCAGGACGCGTGGAGCGAAGATATTCGAGAACGTTAAGGTTGCCAGGATACTAGTCAAAAATGGTCAAGCCTTTGGCGTGGAAACGACAGATGGCACGATCCTTGCGGACAAGGTTGTGGTTGCATCGGGTATGTGGTCTCGCGACCTGGGTCGATCGATCGGGGTCAACATTCCTCTTCATGCCTGCGAGCATTTCTACATCGTGTCGGAGCCAATCGCTGAGCTGCCCCGCAACATGCCGGTAGTCCGCGTCCCTGACGAGTGCACCTATTACAAGGAAGACGCAGGTAAGCTCATGGTCGGCGCCTTTGAACCAAAGGCCAAGCCGTGGGGCGGGGGTGGAATCGATGAGGATCACGCCTTCGTAACGCTTCCCGAAGACATGGACCATTTCGAACCAATCTTGACGAGCGCCATCAACCGTGTGCCTCTCCTGGAAACGGCAGGTATCCAGCTATTCTTCAACGGGCCCGAGAGTTTCACACCCGATGTCCGCTACTATCTGGGAGAGGCGCCCGAGGTGAAGAATGTCTTTGTTGCGGCAGGCTTCAATTCGATTGGCATACAGTCATCTGGGGGCGCGGGACTGGTCCTCTCCCAGTGGATCAAAAATGGATATCCGCCAATGGATGTGAGCGGCATGGACATTCGCCGCATTCATCCGTTCCAGTCCGTCAAGAACTACATTCGCGAACGCGTCTCTGAAAGTCTGGGGCTGCTCTATGCAATGCATTGGCCCTACCGGCAGGCAGAGACGGCCCGAGGCGTACGTCGCTCGGCCATTTACTCCTACACGAAGCAACTCGGGGCTGTCTTTGGTGAGGTCAATGGGTGGGAGCGACCCAATTGGTACGCCCGCGACGGCATCAAGGCCGAGTATGAGTACTCTTACGGCCGCCAGAATTGGTTTCCGTGCGCGGCCCATGAAGCAAAACAACTGATGACGAACTGCGCGTTCTTCGACCAGTCGAGCTTTGCCAAATATTCAGTTGAAGGCCGGGATGCCGCGAAGGTCCTGAATCGGGTGTCGGCCGCCAACGTGGACGTGGAAGCTGGCCGGGTGGTCTACACTCAGTGGCTCAATGACCGGGGCGGCATCGAAGCCGACCTGACAGTCACTCGGCTCGCAGAGGATCGGTTCCTGGTTGTCACTGGCGCGGCGCCCCAGACACGCGACATGGCGTGGCTCAAAAGGCACACGCCTGCCGAGGCCCACTGCGTAGCTACTGACATCACCTCCGGACTTCCAATGATCGCCATCATGGGGCCGAAGTCACGGGCGCTTCTCGAGAGAGTCTCGGGCGCAGATCTCTCCACCGCATCCTTTCCCTTCGCCACATCACGGGAAATCGAGATCGGTTATGCCAGACTGCGCGCCAGCAGAATTACATATGTTGGCGAGTTGGGTTGGGAGCTCTACGTGCCTGCCGAATTCGCCGCTCATGTCTTCGAAGTCTTGTGGGAGGCTGGACAGGAGTTCGGGCTTACACCGGCTGGAATGCATACCATGAACAACTGCAGAACCGAGAAGGCTTACCGGCATTGGGGCCACGATATCGCCGATGAGGACACACCCCTCGAAGCAGGCTTAGGCTTCGCCGTGGCCTGGGAAAAGCCAGGAGGGTTTCTCGGACGCGAGGCATTGCTGAAGCAGAAAGCTCTTCCCAATCTTAACAAGCGCCTTGTCTGCCTGGCCCTCGAAGACAATTCCCAGTCCGCCCCCATGATTTATCACGAGGAGCCGATCTACCGTAACGGTGTAATCGTCGGCTCCACCACATCAGGGGCATGGGGCCATCGGATCAACCGGTCCCTCGGGCTAGGCTATGTGCACCACAAGCAAGGGGTTACAAAGGACTGGATCGACAGTGGAACGTGGGAAATCGAACTCGCCTGGAAGCGTTGCCCGGCGCGGGTTCAACTTCAGCCCTTCTACGACCCGAAAGGCGAGCGCATCAAGGCTTAGTCAGCGCGTGTGCCGCGTGATCGCAACGCCTGCGATCATTTCCACCAGCGTCATCAGGCCAAGCAACAGAAACGTCACTGTTCCGGCTGCGGACAGCAGCATGAGACAGGCCAATGCCGCCACAAAGGCTACGGCACGCACGACATGACCCAAGCGGCCACCCCTGCTCATCTTTGCCAGGTCGATGGTCAGCGCCACCAACCCCCCGGCGACAAACAGATCACCGCCCCGCAGTGTCATCTCAGCTCCCGAGGCGAGACTGATGGTCAGCGCATCTCCGTCCAGCATCATTCCGCCGAGAGCGGCAATCCCAAGATATGCAACCAGTACAAAGACAAGGATCGGGAACGACGAGAGATGGCTCATGACAGGGTGCTCCAATGACAGGCAGAGCATGCCGGAGTCCTGCGATTCCTGCAAAGCAGCTTTGATCGGAGAGCCGGATTATTTGTTCTTTATTAAGAACGCTTATTCTGCTAATTCGAACCAACAACGGAGGTGATCATGACACTGCAGATTGGCGACATCGCACCCGACTTCGAAGCAAACACGACCGAGGGCCGTATCGGGTTTCATGACTACATCGACGGGGCCTGGGCTGTGTTTTTTTCTCACCCCAAGGATTTCACACCGGTTTGCACCACGGAATTGGGCTCTGTCGCGCGGATGAAGGGGGAATTCGACAAGCGCGGCGTCAAGCTGATCGGAATTTCAGTCGATTCCGTGGACGATCATCACCGCTGGAAGGCGGACATCAAGGATGTTACCGGCGAGTCCGTAAACTACCCAATGATCGGTGATGAAGATCTGGCCGTGGCCAAACTCTATGGCATGATCCATCCCAATGCCTCAGGCACGGCCAAGGGCAGAACGGCTGCCGACAATGCAACGGTTCGCAATGTCTTCATCGTTGGACCCGACAAGAAGATCAAGTTCATCGTCGCCTATCCGATGAGCACGGGCCGAAATTTCAACGAAATCATCCGTGTCATCGACTCGCTGCAGCTGACCGCGCAAAAGTCGGTGGCAACCCCTGCCGACTGGAAACAGGGCGAAGATGTAATCATTCTCGCGTCGCTGTCGGATGACGCGGCGAAAGAAAAATTTCCCGGTGGATGGAAAACGCTGAAACCCTATCTCAGGGTCGTTCCGCAGCCGAAATAACCTTGCTGCCTACCACCAGACCGGGGCATGGAGCGAACCAGCTGCCTGCTCGATCGCAGATGCGGCCTGAAAGAGCGTCTCCTCGCCAAAGGGTCTGCCGATAAGCTGGAGACCCAAAGGAAGGCCGTCCTCGGAAAGTCCACCAGGTACCGAGATGCCTGGCAATCCTGCCATGTTCACCGTTACCGTGAAGATGTCGTTGAGATACATCTGCACGGGATCGGTGATCTCACCGGGCGCAAAGGCCGGACTGGGCGTTGCGGGGGTAAGGACAACATCAACCTTGTCCCAGGCGGCGTCAAAGTCCTGTTTGATCAGGGTTCTTACCTTCTGGGCCCTCACATAGTAGGCATCATAGTAACCAGCCGATAGCACATAGGTGCCGATCAAGATCCGGCGTTGAACCTCACGTCCAAAGCCCGCAGCCCTCGACCTCTCGTACATGTCCACGATGTCGTCGCCCTCAACGCGAAGGCCATAACGAACGCCGTCGTAACGCGCCAGATTTGAGGAAGCCTCAGCAGGTGCAACGATATAGTAAGCCGGCAGCGCATACTTGGTATGGGGCAGTGATATCTCGACAATCTCTGCGCCCTGCTCGCGCAGCCACTCAGCTCCCTTTTTCCAGAGGGCATCGATCTCGGCAGGCATCCCATCGACACGGTACTCCCGCGGAATACCCACGCGGAGGCCCCTGATCGGGCGACCAACAGCTGCCTCGTAATCCGGCACCGGACGATCAACTGACGTGGTGTCTCTTGGGTCGACACTTGCCATGGACTTGAGCAGGATCGCCGCATCGCGCACGTCCCGCGCGATTGGTCCGGCCTGATCGAGCGACGATGCAAAGGCAACGATGCCCCAGCGCGAGCAGCGGCCATAGGTTGGCTTGATCCCGACGGTTCCCGTGAAGGCCGCTGGCTGACGGATAGAGCCCCCCGTGTCGGTCGCAGTGGCGCCTGCACAAATATGCGCTGCGACCGCAGCGGCAGACCCTCCCGATGAACCACCTGGAACCAACGCTGCATTGGAACCCCGGCGGCGCCAAGGATTTATCACCTTACCGTAGTAACTCGATTCATTCGAAGAGCCCATTGCGAACTCATCCATGTTCAGCTTTCCAAGCATGACGGCACCGTCGCGCCACAGATTGGCCGTGACGGTTGACTCATAGGTCGGGCGGAACCCGTGCAGCACATGGCTGCATGCCTGGGTATGTACGTCCTCGGTGGCAAAAAGATCCTTTATACCCAAGGGTATGCCTTCAAGAACGCCGGCATCGCCACGGCTCAGTCTCTGATCCGATTGCCTGGCCATGGCCCTCGCCCTGTCCGGCGTTTCAACGACATAGGCATTGAGCGACCTTCCGGCCTCCATCGCGGAGAGGTAGGCTTCGGTAAGCTCGATGGCCGAAAACTGCCGCTTCTTCAGACCTTCCCGAGCAGCCGCAATCGTGAGAGACGTAAGAGTGGTCATGGAATTGCCTGTTCGCTCTCGTGTTACTCGACTACCTTCGGAACCATGAAGAACGAATCCTCCTGGGCGGGCGCATTGGCTACAATCTTTTCCGGGAAGTGGCCATCAGTCACCTCATCCACACGCATTTTCATCTTCATCGAAACTACGGAGGTGAGCGGTTCAACATTCGAGACATCAACTTCGTTTAGTTGCTCGATGAAACCGAGGATCGAATTAAGCTCTCCTGCAAGGCGTGGTACATCTTCATCCTGAACCTTGAGACGCGCAAGGCGCGCCACACGCCGGACCGTTGCATGATCAACTGACATCGGAAGATCCACTTCAAACAATGATAGAGGGCCGAATAGCACCCGTTCCTCCAACCTGCAACTTGGCTTTCTGGCGACCCGGCATTCTGGCCTCACCAGCCCCAGGCAGCCCGACGTCATACGTAGACCGTCTCGCCAGCCGAGAGCACCCGCACCTTGCCCGCATCCGGGCCCATCGCCCTCAGGAAAGCTGAGGCATCGGAGTCTACAAAACCTTTGAAAGAGCCAAAATGGCAGGGAATCACCATTTTGAAGTTGAAGAAGTTCCGGCAGGCATACGCCGCCTGCTCGGCGCCCATGGTGAACCGGTCACCAATCGGCAGGATACCATAGTCAGGCTTGTAAAGTTCATGAATGAGCCGCATGTCACCGAAGATGCCGGTGTCGCCCGCAATGTAGAGCGTCTTTCCGGTCTCTTTCCTCGGCTCAATGATGAACCCCGCGGGGTTACCCAGATAAATCTGGCCCGAGGATCGGCTGGAGCCCGAGGAATGCCAGGCATGCGTGAAATTCACGTCGAAATCATCAAAACGCAGCCGTCCACCATGGTTCCCGGGGCTGTAGTTCTGCGCACCTTGTGCGTGCAGCCACGAACATAGCTCGAAATTTGCCACCAGCAGGGCGCCCGTCTTGTTCAGTATGTCGAGCGCATCACCAACATGGTCATCATGTCCGTGCGTCAGCAGCACATGCGTGCAACCTATCGATGCCTCATCGCTGCTGATTGTCGCTGCTGGATTGCCCGTCAGGAATGGATCAACGAGCAGGACAGACACGCCAGTCTCAAGCCGAAAGGCTGAGTGGCCGAGGAATGTGATCTTCATGCAGGAACTCCATGATCAGTAGCTCAACCATGAGATGCTACCCATGTGCAGGTGACAAGGTAAAGGTTCCCGTTTGAACAAGGATCGGCTAGTGAACCAGTATGGCCGAACAGGACCTGACACTCAAAGCCGCGTTCGCGGCACTGTCTCCCGGCAAGCGTTTCATGGGCCTTGATCTGGGAAGCAAGACGATTGGCGTTGCCACCGGCGACCTCACCCACTCCATCGCGACGCCACTCGAGACGATCAAGCGAACAAAGTTCACTGCCGACGCACAGCGCCTGCTTGAGCTGATCGGGTCGGAAAACATTGGCCTCGTTGTGTTGGGATTGCCAATCAACATGGACGGAAGCGAGGGGCCTCGCTGTCAGTCAACAAGAGCATTCGCCCGCAATTTTTCAAGTCTCTCCAGTGTCCCGCTTGTATTCTGGGACGAGCGGCTGTCGACAGCGGCGGTTGAACGGATGCTGATAGCTGCTGATGCATCGCGCGCCAAACGGGACCTGGTCATCGACAAGCTTGCAGCCGCCTGGATACTGCAGGCTGCTTTGGATTCGATTCGATGACATCCGTCTTTCTTGCGCTGCTCCCTGTCTTCCTCATCATATTGGCCGGCTATGGTCTCAGGACATTTTCAGTCGTCCCGGAGCAGCAATGGTCCGGAATCGATCAGCTATGCTACTTTGTCTTGTTTCCGGCCATCATCTTCAAAGAAATCGCAACGGCTGATTTCACGTCTGTTCCAGTGTTCCAGATGGCGACTGCAATGGTGGTCTCGGTCGTTTGCATGGTCGGCCTCCTGGTTCTTTTGTCTCAACCCCTGATCAGAGCACTCAGGATTGATCCATCCAAGTTTACGAGTCTTGTACAGGGTTCAGCTCGCTGGCACACGTTCATTGCCTTTGCAATTGTACCTCTGCAATTTGGGCCTGGCGCACTTCCCCTCGCTGCTGTCGGCGCAGCTGCCATGACGCCAGTACTCAATATTCTCTGCGTTCTTGTCATGGTCCGGTTCATCGGTCGCGAGACGGTCTCTTTGAGACGTCTCTTGTTGTCCATCGCGCGTAACCCTTTCGTCGTATCTTCTCTGGGTGGTGTTGCATGGCAGATTAGTGGGCTTGAGCTTCCGCTCATACCGCTCACGACCCTCGATGTGGTTGGGCGGGGCGCCCTCGGGCTTGCCCTGCTGACCGTGGGCGCGGGTTTGCGTCTCAACGATGCACTGCCCCAATGGCCTGCGATATCCTTGGCGGTTGTACTCAAACTTGTCTTAATGCCGATCTTGGTCGGATCCTTGCTCTTCATGTTCGGCGTACGGGGTGATGCCTTCAGCGTTGCCCTTCTCTGCGCGGCCGTGCCGACGGGGTCTGGTGCCTATGTCCTGGCTCGGCAGATGGGGGGCGATGCTCCGATGATTGCCAACATCCTTACCCTTCAGGTGATCGTCTCTTCCATTACGATCCCCGCAGTCCTGTATTTCGCTGCCGCCACGTTCTAGGTTCTTGCAAGCGGCAATTGCTGCTTGCGGCTTCACTGTTTTGGCTCTAGACATCTTCTTTTGATGACGAGTGGTTTTCCTCC
>NZ_JBIIDX010000083.1:0-15198 GCF_044238155.1 Aestuariivirga sp.
CTCGCTACCACTGCCCAGGCCATCGCTGACCATCACGACGCGCAGGCCCCGGTCGACCGCATCGAGCGCCGTGGCGAGCACACAGACATCCGTTTCGATGCCGGTGAGGATCAAGGCCTTGAAGCCGAGGCGGCTCAGCACATCGCAGAACCCAACCGACTCGAAGGCGGAATAGGCTGACTTGTCCACCACCTGCGCTGGCGACGCCAACTCCCGGAGCGGTGGCAGCAAATCGTAAATGCCAGTGTCGTTGGCCTGGCGCAGCACGCTCGACCAGCGGCGGTAGTAGGTCTGCCACTGACCATGCGCCTCTGCGACGGTGCGCGGCGGCATGAAGCGGGTGAAGATGGTGCTGGCCGGGGCATGCCGCGCGAGACGCTCGACCACCGGCAGAACGCGCAGCGTATCCGGCACAGCCCACTCGCTGCCTGACGCGAAGAACACCTGCATGTCGATCGCGACATGGCAGGCTTCCGGCCCCAGCGGGCCGTGCAGCAGGCCGCCACTCACGAGGCCACCGCCATGGTGTGCGCGACCTCCCAGGACAGTGTCACCGCGGCGCCGGGCTGGTGAAGCTCGCCGGAGGCGTTCTGCACGAAGGCCAGAAACGGCGTTTCGCCAAGAACCGGCACCGCAACGCGGTAGATTACGCTTGCGCCGGAATAGACACTCTGCATGACGACTCCCTTGAGCGCATTCATTCCCGCTGCCGCACCGCTGCCGATGCGGATCTTCTCGGGCCGCACGATGGCAAGGCCGGACGACTGCGCGGGAAGGCGGATCATGGTGCCATCGGCAAGAACGAGGCCTTCGGCGGCGGCCGTGCCGCGCAGTATGTTGGCATCGCCAAGAAACTGCGCAGCGAAGATGCTGACGGGCCGCTCATAGACCTGCTGCGGTGTGCCGGATTGCACGATCCGGCCCTCATTGATGATGGCGATCCGGTCAGAGAGGGTAAGGGCCTCTTCCTGGTCGTGGGTCACGAAAATGGTGGTGATGCCGGTACGGCGCTGGATGTCGCGCAATTCCACCTGCATCTCCTGGCGCAGCTTGCGGTCAAGCGCGCCCAGCGGCTCGTCCAGCAGAAGCACGCGCGGCTCGGTGATCAGCGCGCGCGCCAGCGCAACCCTCTGCTGCTGCCCGCCCGATAGCTCGCGCGGCCTGCGGCCACCGAGACCTGACAGCCGCACCAGTGCCAGATACTGCTCGATGCGGCGCGCCGTTTCGGCTTGCGGATCGCCGCGCACCTCAAGCCCAAAGGCCAGGTTGCGCGCCACGCTGAGATGCGGAAACAACGCGTAGGACTGGAAAACCATGCCGATGCGGCGCTTGTGGACCGGTGTCGCATCGACCGCCTCGCCATCGAAGGCGATGCGGCCCTGATCCGGCGTCACGAAGCCGGCAATCGCCCTGAGCAGCGTCGTCTTGCCGGAGCCCGAGGGCCCCAGCAGCCCGAAGAATTCACCATCTGCGAAGTCGATCGACACATCATCGAGCGCCTTGAACGCACCATAGCTCTTGGAGACGGAGGTGACGCTGATCGTGGTCATCTAACGGTCTCCACCAAATTTATAGAAACGCGACACGACGAGAACGATGCTCATGGACACGATGATGACGATGGACGAGATGGCGTTGATCTCGGGCGTGAAGCCCTTGCGGATGGCGGTGAAGATCTCGACCGGAAGCGTGGAGGTGCCCGGCGCGGCAAGGAAATAGGAAATGATGAACTGGTCGAAGGAGACCGCGAAGGCAAACATCGCCGCAGCGACGATGCCGGGCGCCAACAGGGGTACTGTCACCCGGAAGAAGGCCTGGGCTGGAGCTGCGCCAAGGCTGGCGGCTGCCTCTTCGAGCTCCGGACCATGCGCGGCGAGCCGCGCGCCCACCACCACGATCACATAGGGAAGCGACAGCGCCACATGCCCCAGAAGGATGGCATGCAGGCCGCGGCCGACGCCCGTCCAGAAGAAGAAGATCAGCATGGCCGTGCCGATGATCAGCCACGGAATGGTGATGGGTGGAAACAACATGAGCTGCAGAAAACGCTTTCCGGTGAATTCGTTGCGGGCAAGGCCAAGAGCGGCCAGCGTTCCCAGCGCGGTGGCGATGACCGACGACAGAAGCGCGATCCATACGCTGTTCCAGCCCGCAGTGAGCAGCCTGTCATTTTGCGCAAGCGCCCTGAACCAGACCAGATCGAACCGGAACGGCAGTTCGTAGAGCGGCGAGGCATTGAACGCCATGATCATCATGATGGCGACAGGAAGATAAAGGAAGGCGAGAATGGCGCCGAGATATGTGAGGCCCAGATAGCGCATCGCGTTAGCGCACCATATGCCGCTGCAACAGCGGATAGCCGAGAGCCAGCATCAGCAGAATGATGGCAAGCATGATGAACGACAGGGCTGCCCCCAGCGGCCAGTTGAAGGTGGCGGTGAACTGGCTTTCGATGATCGGCCCCAGCATGATGGCATCCTTGCCGCCCAGAATGCGCGGTTCCATGAAGGAGCCGGTCACCGGCACGAAGATGAGAAACACCCCTGCCAGCACGCCGGGCAGGCTCAATGGCAGCATGACGCGGAGAAAGGCCTGCAGCCTGCTGGCGCCCAGCGATCGGGCTGCCTCGATGACGCGCTCGTCGATGGCCTGCAACGAGACATAGATGGTGAGAACGGCATAGGGCAGATAGGCGTGGATGAGCCCGATGACGATAGCCGGATAGGTGAAGATGATGTCGAAGGGACCGCGCAGCACCATGGTCCAGGAGAAGGTGCGCACCAGTGCATTGGTCCAGAACGGCAGGATGATCAACAGGAAGATAGCCTCGCGGGCGCGACCCGCAATCATGCGGGTGAGCACGACAGCCACCGGATAGCCGAGCAGCACGCAGCCTGCCGTCACATAGGCGGCGAGCTCCAGCGAGCGCAGCGCATTGTACCAGTAGATCTTCTTGGTGAAGAACGACACGTAGTGCTGCAGCGTCAGCTGCGCCTCCCGTCCGCCGACCGGCACGGCGGTCAGGAACGAAAAGAACAGCATGACGGCCAGCGGCAAGAATATGGTGAGCGCCAGCCACAGATAGGCTGGCGCCACCAGGGCGGTCACTCGCAGGTGCTTGCCCGCACCAGGCATGAAGGAAACCTACTGTGCGAAGGAGGTCTTTACTTCATCCCACAGTTCTTGCTGGGCCTGGCGCTGCTGATCGGTGACCGGCGCCATCCACTGCACGCGCTTGACGACCTCAGGATCGCCGAGAACCGCGCGGTTCAGCGCATCCTCCGGCAGGCCCGCCATGGCCTTGAGGTTGGCGGAGGCCGGCGCGCCAACATTGGTGTCCCACGGCACATAAAAGGACGGATCGACCATGTAGTTGATGAAGGCGAGCGCGCCATCCGGGTTGGGCGCACCCGCAGCGACGGCCAGCCCGTCGAACCAGCCGATTGCGCCTTCCTTCGGCACGACGAACTGAACCGGCAGTTTCATGGCCTTGCGCGAGCGCGAGGCGCTGCCAGACCAGTAGACGGCAACCAGATAATCCTCTGCTGCAAACAGCTTGTTCCACTCGTCCTCGGATGACCAGAAGGTCTTCAGCTGCGGCTTCAATGCCATGAGCTTGTCCTTGACCTTGGCCATGTCGGCGGGGTTGTTGATGTCCTGGCCGGTGGCGAGCGCACCAAACTGGATCGCCTCCATGGCATCGTCACGCATGCCGACCTTGCCGGCATAGGCGGGATTCCACAGGGCCTCGATGCTGTCGATCTTGTCGGTGATCTTGTCGAAGTTATAGGCGAAGGAGGTGAGGCCCCAGACCCAGGAGACGGCATAGGTCTTGCCATCCTTCACGAAACGGTCACTGTCGCGCAGGGCGGGCGCCAGATCGGCGAAGTTGGAGAGCTTCGCGGTGTCGATCGGCTGGATGAGGCCCTCGTTGGCGGCATCCATCACATAGATGTTGTTGATCAGCACAACGTCATAGGCGCCGGGACTGGTGCGCAGCTTGGTGAGCATCTCCTGCTCGGAGTTGAAATAGTCATGCACGACCTTGATGCCGGTTGCCTTCTCGAAGGCCTCGAGCGCCCATTTCTCATCCGTGCCATAACCCTGCCAGTTGAGAACCTTGATTTCACCCGCAGCGTGACCGAGACGGGGCATGGCGCCCAGCAGCGGGACGGAACCCAAAAGCCCGAGTGCAGCGCGACGATTGATCGAAAGACGCATGATTTCCTCCTGATTTCGTTGAATAAACCTAACATGCGCGACATTGCCCGGCAACCGGCTGCATGCAATGCAATTGATTCAGAACTTCCGCAATGTCACCTTTGGGAGATTCTGGATGCATCAGCATGAACGATCTCGAATTCGGCACGCGGAACAAGCGCGGAGACTGGTCGCCCAATCAGCACCCACAGGTGGCATTCTTCTGGAGCAGGCCCTTCGACCTCAGGGCGTGGGGCAAGTTCCTGATCGGCTATGCCTGGCCGTGGAACGCATTTCACGTCGCCGTCACCCTGCTCTACTGGTACGTCCTCCTGCCCGACTGGGAGACCATGAAGACACTGAGCTGGGGCTGGGTACTCTGGCTCTACATGGTGAACGGCGTCGGCATCTTCCTGATGTATGGCTCGATAGAGGCCGTCTACTACTGGAAACGCCGGCAGGGCACGCGCTTCAAATACAATGCCAAGTTCCCATACGAGCAGCCGTCGGACGTGTTCTGGTTCAAGAGCCAGAATATCGACAATTTTCTCAGGACGTATCTGTCCGGCATCGTGTTCTGGACACTGGTTGAGGTCATTCTGCTATGGAGCTTCGCCAATGGCCTGGCGCCATGGCTGAGCTGGACGGAGAACCCCTATCATCTGGCACTTCTTGTCTTCATCACGCCGATGATCCATGAGGTGCACTTCTTCCTGATCCACCGCCTGATTCACACGCCGTTCCTCTACAAGTGGGTGCATTCGGTGCATCACAATTCGGTGAACCCTTCGCCGTGGTCGTCGCTCTCGATGCATCCTGTCGAAACGTTTCTCTATCATGCCGTGGCGTTGTGGCATCTGGTGATCCCGTCCAATCCTCTGATCGGGCTGCTGCAGCTCAACATGGCGGGGTATGGCGCACTCAACGGTCACATCGGTTTCGACAAGCTTGAGATCACCGACAACGCAACACTCGATAGCCACGCCTATGTCCACTACCTGCATCACAAGTATTTCGAGGTGAACTACGGCGGCGACGGGCTGATCCCGCTCGATCAGTGGTTCGGCACCTGGCACGACGGATCAAGGGAAGGCCAGGAACGCATGGAAGCGCGCCATGCGAGAAAAGTGGCGCGCATGAACAAGGCCGGGGCCTGAGAACATAGCCAGAGCTGCGACGAACTGATAAACTCGAGCCTTCGCAGCGAGGGAACCCTGACGTGGCTCAGCAAGACGGCCTGACCAGGCCCGTGGCCTCAGGCGCCTGGTATGAAATCCGGCATATCGACAGCGGGCTCAGCCAGATCATCGAAACCCATGTGGCGCCGTGGATGCGATGCAACATGTGGCTGATCCACGGGCGAGAGCAAAGCCTGCTCATCGATACCGGAATGGGTTTGCGGCCGCTCAAGGCGGATATTGCCGCGCTCAGCGAGCGTACCGTGACAGCGATTTGCACACACTGCCATTTCGATCACATGGGCTCACTGCATGAATTCAGCGCGCGACTGGGCCACAGGCTGGAAGCGCAGGATTTCGCCGCGCCGGACCCGCAGCGGAGCTGTGCCGCGAGCTGGATCGAAGCTGAGCTTCTCACTGCGCTTCCACATCAGGACTATGATCTGCGCCGCTTCAGCCTGACACCGGCCCCGCTCACCGGGCATCTGGACGAGGGCGATGTTCTCGACACCGGCGACCGGGTGTTCCGCGTGTTTCACCTGCCTGGCCACTCGCCGGGCTCCATCGCGCTTTACGAGGCCGCCAGCCAGACGCTGTTCAGCGGTGACGTGATCTATGACGGCTTGCTGATCGATGATGCCTGGCACTCTGATGCCGAAGCCTATGTCCACTCACTGCGGCGGCTGAAGGAATTGCCGGTGGCACGGGTTTTTGCAGGGCACGAGGCGCCATTCGGAAAGGCGAGGCTCGACGAACTGATCGACAGCTATCTGACCGGTGGACAGCGACTGGGCGACGTCAGGGACTGGATCACCTCGCAGAGGGGCTGAGCTACCGGCTGGCAGGCTCCTGCGCGCGGACGAGGATGCCAAGGCAGCGCCCTGGACAGAATGACCACTGCCGCAGCCCCGCCTCGACCGGATCCGCGCGCCTGCCCTGATGCCGCGAACACGGCGGCGAGGCTCAGGCGGCGAAGTCAATCACAAGCCTGCCCCTGACCCCGCCCCGGGCCAGCCGCTGCATCGCCGCATTGATGTCCCTGAGCGCCACCATCTCGAGGTCAATCCGAAAACCATGACGGGCGGAAAGGGCAAGAAAATCCTGCATCTGCTGGCGGGTTCCGACGCTGGTGCCGGTGATCTTCACGCCATTGTAAGTCAGCCACTCGAGCACCAGCGGCACCGGCTCAGCCACCATGGCAACCGAGACGATGGTGGCCAGATTGTTCACCATGCCGGTGACCATCGGCCAGATGCGATTGGAGGGCGCAAAGTTGAGAACGGCATCCGCCCCGCCGAGGGCCTTGACCTTATCCGCCGTGGCATCATCGGCAATGAAGCAGGCATCAGCCCCGAGGGCCTCAGCCTCCCTGAGCTTGGCGGCGCTGGTATCGACAGCGACGACCGTGGCGCCGGTGAGCCTGGCGATCTGGATACCATATTGGCCAAGGCCGCCGCAGCCAACGATGACGGCGAGCTTGCCTGGCGCGAGATCGGCCTTCAGAACACCACCATAGGCCGTGACACCAGCACACATCAGGGGCGCTGCGGCCGGACTTTCGATGGCGGCCGGCACCACGGCTGCAAGCCGCTCCTGCACAATGACATATTCGGCAAAGGAGCCATTGACGTTGAAACCATGGGCGCGCTGATCCGGGCAGAAGGACTCAGAACCGGTGAGACAACTGCGGCACCGGCCGCATATGTCATGCAGCCACGGCGCACCGAGCCTCATGCCAAGAGGAGTTCGGGTGCCCGGGCCTGCCTCCACCACCTGGCCGATGCCTTCGTGGCCCAGCGTCAGCGGCTCTGGCGCACCAGACGGAAAGGCCTTGCCCTCCGCGACATGCAGATCGGTGTGGCAGATGCCCGAAACCTCGAGCTTCAACAGCAACTCGCCTGGCCCAGGACGAGGGACCGGAACACGCGAGACCTCAAGCGGCTGCCCGGGATTGACAAGCCGGGCCGCCCACATGGTTTCAGTCATGATTGCGTTCCTTTCGAAGAGCGGCCTCAAGCATCACGTCGACGGCCTGACCGGTGATCGTCATGGCCTGGGCGGAAGAAAGTTCCGTCATGTCAGTTGACCGGCGCACCCACAGCCCGTCGATCAGAACGACGATGCTGATCGCTATCGACTGTGCCTCCTCATGCGGCACCAGAGCGGACAGGGCATGGACGAGATTGCTGATGACACGCCGGTCGAAGACCCTCTGCAAACGGGCAAGATCGGGCCGCTTGTCAAGGAAGGCATAGAAGCCGATCCACGCCTTTGAGCCCTCGATCGTGAAGATGCGTTCACTGAGATGCGCCGCAATGATGGCGTCCACCCGCTCGCGTGGCGACCTGGCAGTGCGGAGCATGCGGGCGGTGTCGGTGAGGGTCCGGAAATAGGCCTTGCGCACAAATGCGAAGATGAGGTCGTTCTTGGACTTGAAGTAGTAGTTGATGATGCCTGTCGACAGGCCGGAGCGCTTGCTGATGCGCGCCATCGTCAAGCCATTCAGGCCATGGTCGAGGAACGTCTGATAGGCCGCCTCGATCAGCTCGTGACGGCGAATGTCCTCGATGCGTGAGCGGGATGTTGGCACGTCAGGATATCCGCAGGACTACCTTTCCGGCCGCCTGGCCGCTTTCAAGACATGACTGCGCCTTTGCCGCCTCGGCAAGAGCGAAGCTCTCTGCCACACGGATCTTCAGACGGCCCCCGGCAACCAGCTTCAGGGCTTCGGCAATGATCGCCGCCTGCTGTTTGAGACGATCGGCAAGGTGTTTCCACATGGGCGTCAGCATCATCACATTGTGAAGCGTCAGATTGAGGTTGTAGGCATTGAGATCGGCGTCATCCGGGGCGATGCCCATCAGCGACACGATGCGGCCATAGGGCGCCATGGCGCGGTAGGTCTTCTGCATCACCTCCGCGCCGGCATTGTCGAAGCCAACCTGCAAGCCGCCGGACCAGCGCAGCGCCTCTTCCGCGAAATCAGCCTCGCGGTAATTGATCAGGCAGTCGGCGCCATCTGCGGCAGCGAGCCTCGCCTTGACCGGCGAACTGATGGTGGCTGCCACGCGCGCCGCGCGCAAGCGGGCCAGCTGGATGGCCACATGGCCGGTGCCGCCTGCCCCGCCGTGGATCAGCACATGTTCACCCGCCTGGACATTCGCGCGGTCATAAAGTGCTTCCCAGCAGGTAATGGAGACAAGCGGAAGAGCCGCAGCGGTGGCGTCGTCAACGGAGTCGGGCACCCTGGCCAGCTGCCAGTCAGGAACGACCGCTGCCTCGGCATAGGTGCCCATGACACCACCGATGCCACCATTGCAGAAGCACACGCGGTCGCCGGGCTTCACTGTGGTGACTGCCGGGCCAACCGCACTGACCACGCCCATGCCATCATGGCCGAGAACGAAGGGCGAGGGTCCTTCGACATAGCCACCCAACTGCCGGAAGAACACATCCGCCGGGTTGAGCGCGGCTGCCCGCAGCGTGACCAGCACATCCGACGGGCCCTGCGGCCAGGGCAGGTCAACGTCCTGAAGTCTGAGAACCTCCGGGCCACCCTTCGCCGTGGCAACGACTGCCTTTATCTTCATCGCGAAACCTTTCGCAGCTGGCGGATGTACCAAAGCATGATGAGGCTGAGGCAGGCGAACACCGTAAGCGCAAGGATGACCGAGGCAACGGCCAGCCTGGGCGTTCCGGCAGAGCGCAGGCTCAGCCACATGAGTACGGGCAGGGTCTGCGTATCGCGGTCGGTGAGGAACAGCGCCATCACGAATTCATTGAGCGAGATCACGAAGGCAAACAGCAGCGAGGAGACAACGCCGGTCGACACCATGGGCAGCACGATCTCGACGAAGGTGCGCGCCGGACCGCCACCCAGATCATAGGAGGCCTCGACGACACGGTTGTCGATGGTACGGAAGGTGGCTTCCATGAGCATGAAGACCAGCGGCATGGCCCACAGCGAATGGGCAAGCATGACCATCGGGCGCGAGCCATAAAAAGCGTAGTCCCCGATTGACAGGCCGCCAAAGGCAATGGCCACGCCGAGGCCCAGCACCACGCCCGGCATGAACAGCGGCAGCATGATGAGCACATACAGCGCATCGCGCCCCGGAATGGGAAAACGCTGAAACGCCCAGGCGCAGAGTATGCCGGCCGTTGTCGAAATGAGAGCGGTGCCCGCGGCAATCATGATGCTGTTCTGCAGCGCGTCGGTCCATTGTCCGCTGCCGAAGAAATCCGCATACCAGCGCCACGACCAGGCATTGACCGGGAAACGGATCATCGCGGCGTCATTGAAGGACATGACCAGGGTCACGAGGATCGGCACCAGAATGTAGCCGATGATGAACAGCGTAAAGGCAATGGCCAGTGCACGGAACATCAAGGGCTCGAGGCTGCGGCGGATGGCGTGATCAGACATGGAAGGATGTCCGCTTCGACTGCATGCTTCGCGTGATGAACATCACACAGGCAACGCCAATGATCAGCACGGTGGCGAAGGCCGAGGCCATCGGCCAGTTGTGCTTGCCCAGCATCTGCTCCTGGATCAGGAACCCCATGGTCCACAGCGTGTCAGGCCCCAGCGCCGAAGGCGTGGCGTAGGTGCCGATGGTCCAGATGAAGGACTGCGAAAAGGCAACCAGGATGCCGGTCCAGGTGAGCGGCAGCAGCACCTCGCGGAAGGTGGTGAGCGGCGAGGCGCCAAGATCGGCACTGGCTTCGAGAAGGCGCTTGTCGAGCCCGTCGAAGATCGACAGCAGGATGAAGAAGCAGAACGGCAGCGTGACGTAGATGAGCCCGACGAAGGCGGCAAATTCGGTATACATGAGGCTGATCTTGTCGGAGATGAGCCCGGACTGGAGCAGCGCGTAGCTGAGCAGGCCATTCTTGGGAAAGAACATCCACCAGCCGAAGATGATGGCGATTTCCGAAATCAGCAGCGGACAGAGCGCCAGCCCGATCATCAGAAGCCGCCAGCGCGGCGGCTTGAGCCATACGAGCATGGCAAACACATAGCCGATGAACACGGTGGCCAGAGAGGCCATGATCGAAAGCTGGACCGTGGTCCACATGGCGTTGGTGAACAGCGGGTTGGAGAACAGGTTGACGTAGTGATCGAAGGTGAAGCCCGGAACATAGAGCCTCTGGTCTATATGGAGGTTGAAGCTCATGCGCACCATCAGCAGCATGGGCAGACCAAAGAATACCACCACCACGAGCAGCGCGGGCAGCATGAGAAGCCAGGGCGCCAGCGCCTGACGCCGCCGCAGGACGCGGCGCGCGGTCTCGTGATCGGTTTCGGCGTCCGGCATCGCCACTGTCACCGGAAGATCCTCATGTCCTCGTTTCGCCAGCCGACCTCGATGGCATCACCTGCCATGAGCCCGATGGCGCCAGAATGATCGGCGGCCAGTTCGAGCGCGCCTGCACGCATGTGATAGCGGTAGACATCACCCAGGAATTCGATGAAGTGGACACGCGCCGAAAGACGATTGGGACATGACGCTGCCTCGGCTGCCAGCCTCAGGCGCGATGGCCGCACATAGATCCGCGAGGGTCCTTCAGGCAGGACCTGCTCAAGCCTCAGGCCAATGGCAGCGCCCGTCTTGTCCGTGAGGCCCGCGGCTCCGCTCTGCACGGTGAGGCAGCAGCTTTCACCGATGAAGGTGTAGACAAACTCGCTGACCGGCGCGTGGAAGATCTTCTCTGGCACGTCCACCTGTTCAATGCGGCCACTGTTCATGACCGCGACCCGGCTGGACATGGCCATGGCCTCGCCCTGGTCATGGGTCACGTAAATGGCGGTGAACTTGAGTTCGTCATGCAGGCGCTTGATCTCGGCACGCAACTGCAGGCGCAGCGACAGGTCCAGCGCGGAGAGCGGCTCGTCGAAGAGCAGGATGGCAGGCCTGACTGCCAGCGAGCGCGCCAGCGCCACGCGCTGCTTCTGGCCACCCGACAACTGCCCAGGATAACGCTGCTCGAAGCCTGTGAGCCGCACGATGTCGAGCGCCTCGGCGATGCGCCTGTCCATGTCGGGCTTCGGCACCTTGCGCATGCGCAAGCCATAGGCCACGTTCTCCGCGACCGTCTTGTGAGGAAACAATGCACCCGACTGAAAGATGGTCGCGGTGTCGCGCTGATAGGCGGGCAGATGATCGATGCGCTGCCCGTCAATGAGGATGGAGCCACTGTCGAGATCCTCGAAGCCGCCAATCAGGCGAAGCGTCGACGTCTTACCGGACCCGGAAGGCCCCAGCAGGGTGAGGAACTCGCCCTTGGCCACCGACAAGGACACATCATTGACCGCAACGACCGAGCCGAAGCGCCGCACCGCATTGCGAAGTTCAAGTGCCGGCATGGTCATCGTTCCCGACAGCCCATGGCAATCATGAGGCCCGCGCCCAGGGCGCGGGCCTCATGAGGATCGCTCAACCCGAGGTCCTTGCGACAGTCTGTTTCATGCGGTCGTCGAATGCCTGGTAGTTGGCGTTGATCTTGTCCCAGCCGTCCATGGTGATGATCTGGAACATCTTGTGATAGTCCTCGTTGGACTTGGGATAGCCCACCCAATGCTCCGGCACCGTCACGTCCTTGCGCGCCATGAAGATGAGCGTCTTGGCGAGGAAGCGATCCTGGGTTTCCTTGTCCAGGAGATAGTTCATGAACAGGTCCGCGAGATCATTGTGCCTGGTGCCACGCACCTTGAAGTACCAGTCCGCCCAGGCCGAGACGCCTTCCTTCGGCACCGAGGCCAGATATTCGCCGGGGCTCTGGTTCATAAAGGTGTAGGCATCGGAGGAATAGCTCATCGCGACATCGGCCTCGCCCTGGTTGAGCAGGTTGGCTTGCTCGGCCCCGTCCTTGAACCACTTGGCGATCTTCAGCTTGTCAAGCTGCTGGAACAACGGCTCAGCGGTGCTGATGTCATACATCTCGTCGAGGCCGGGCGAGGACTGGCTCATCACCGCCGGAACCGAGAGCGTCCACCACCAGGCTCCGCTGTCGGCAGTCACCTTGCCGGCCAGCCGGTCATCCCAAAGGAGACCCCAGGTATCCGGCGCGATACCGAGGCTCTTCCGCAACAGCAACATGCAGGTGCCGCCGCCAAAGGGGATGCCATAGTCCTTGGCCTTGTCCGGCCGCGTCTCATAGAACCAGGGATAGACGGCATCGAGATTGGGAATCTTGGACCGGTCGGTCTTCGCGTAGAGGTTTTCAGCCAGGCCGGAGGAGGAGATGTATTCTTCCGCCACAGTGACGTCGAAGGGCGGGTTGTCCTCGGGCGCCGCCTTGATCTGGCTGACGATCTGATCCCAGCCGCCAACCGTTTCAGCCTTGGTGTTGTACTTGGCGTTGAAGGGATCAATGATGGTTTCGCGGAATACCTGTTCGTAGTTTCCCGACCACGACACGGCGATCAGGCTTTCGCCTTCGAAAGCAGCGCGCGCTGTCGTTACGGACGCGCGCCCGATGATGGCCGGCATGGCCACCGCAAGGCCGGCGCGCTTCAGAAAGGTGCGGCGGCTGGCGCTCAGGCTGCTGATGGTCTTGTTCATTGCTTCCTCCGTAATCCGGTGATTTGAATGTTTTATTTCCGGACCCTCATATAAACAAACCGATCTCGCGGGGGTCAAGGAAATATGGTGGCTTCAGGAAAAGGATTTGTTGCGTTGCGACACGCGCTTTTGCCATAAGCGTTTCATGACAATGACAGACGGGCACGCCAACCGGCATCTGCTGCCGGCGGCCGCCGTGGCGGTGTGCGGCGCAATGTGGGGCCTGTTCTGGCTTCCCCTTCGGCTGATCGAGGCCGAGGGCGTGGGGGGAGGCTGGATCTCCCTGATTTTCAATGCCCTGGGGATGCTGTCTGCCCTGCCCTGGTTGCTGCGCCGCAGCGCCTGGCATGGCTTCGGCGACCAAATGGTCAACGGCATGCTGCTGGGTACGGCTTTCTCGCTCTACACAGTGAGCCTGGTCATGACGGATGTCATCCACGCTATCCTGCTGTTCTACATGACGCCGGTTTGGAGCACACTCGGGGGCTGGCTGCTGTTTCGCGAGCGGCTGACGGGGAGCCGCATGCTGGCCCTTGTCATGGGCTTTGCCGGGCTTGCGGCGGTGCTTGGCGTATCGGGCGGACTGCCGTTGCCCCGCAACATGGGCGATGGCCTGGCGCTGATCAGCGGCATGTTCTGGGCGGCCGGCACCATGCGCAGTTTCCGCCGCCCGGCCGAGGGCATCGCCCTGCCGGTCTTCAGCTTCTCGCTGGGCGGCTTCATCTCGGCAACGGTCATTCTGCTGGTGGCGGCACTGCTCTCGTTTCATCTTGCAGCAGGCCAAAACCTCTTGCCGATGATGCCATGGATCATTCTGTTTGGTCTGGCGTTCTACGTGCCACCCAATTTTCTGGTATTGTGGGCAGCCCAGCGCATCGACTCAGCGCGGGTCGGAATCCTGCTGATGACGGAGGTCCTGTTCGGAACACTCTCGGCCGCGATCCTGTCGGGTGAAGCATTCGGGGTCTCGATCGGCATCGGCACGGCGCTGATCGTGAGCGCCGCCCTTATCGAGGTGTTCCGGCGCTGAGCGGGGGCCCTTCGTTGCGCGGATCGGGAAAGATCCCCTCAATGCGCACTCCCCTGGCCTCAAGGACGGGACGCAACTCCTCGAACACCGGCTTGTACCGATAATGTGGAATGCCCGGCATCATGTGATGGATGAGATGATAGTTCTGCCCCTGCAGCAGGATGTTGGCAAAGGGGAAGAGCGAGATTCGGGTGTTGCGGTAGCGCCCCGTTTCATGGTGGTCGTGGTGCGGCGTCCAGGTGAAGAAGGTGAGCATGATCGTCTGGCCAATCCACCACGGGACGAACCACAGGAGCAGCAGCTCCTTCCAGTAGCCCATGGCCAGGATTGCCGCGACCAGAGCGGCGCCAGCAGAGAACCCGAGGAATGTAAACACGTATTCCTGCCGCGTGCAGCCAAAGCGCCGGCAATCACGATATTGCTGGACAGGGTTGAAATAGCCGACGAGCGCCAGCGGCAGCCGAACGAGGAGCCAGCCCCAGAAGCCCCCGCGCGCGTAGATGTCGGGGTCATCATCCTCGTTTGTGCGGGCGTGATGCACCATGTGCTGGCGGCGATGCTGGTGAAAATTGAGCCAAAGCGGCAGGCAGGCGGTTACCCCCGCCAGCGTATCCACCCAGGCCAGAGAGCGTCGGCGGGAACTGATGTTGGCATGAACCGCCTCATGCACGACAGTGTAGAGCGCGTAGATGAACACGGTGTTGCCAATCATGCCGAGCCACATGGGAATGAAACCCGCCAGGGCCGCAACCGTCGCCGCAATGAAGATAAGGAACAGTTCCACTTCGAGCAGAAGGGTACGCCAGGCGAAATCCGGCGTGTGGCGGCGGCCAGCCTCGGCCTCCTGACGAATGGTTGATGGCAGAGGTGCGGTCATTGCCGTAAAACGCGGACCTGTCTTGATCAATGAGAGATATTCCGGCCAGATCCGGATGCTGTCAACCACCCGGAAAATACCGTGCGCGGGCGGCAAACGTCATCGGTCCGTCACAAAATGCGTCGACATGTCCCGACAGATGAGAACCAAGACAGCCATTGACGCCCTGACCGCCCTGGCGCAGCCGACGAGGCTTGCCGCCTTCCGCCTGCTCGTGCAGCATGAACCAGATGGACTTTCGGCCGGGGAGCTGGCTCGGCTGCTCAAGGTGCCGCACAATACCCTCTCCACGCACCTCGCAATCCTCAACCGGGCTGGACTCGTCTCGGTCGAGCGGCAGAGCCGCAA
>NZ_JBIIDX010000209.1:0-4343 GCF_044238155.1 Aestuariivirga sp.
CCATAGCGTTCGCGGCCGATCTCGTCCCACAATTCGGTGAAGGCGCGCATCTTGCAGAGTTCTGTGATGAAACGGATTCCCGCATTGACGAAGAAGGAGATGCGCGCAAACACCTCCGGAAAATCCTCGTCCGGCACCGCGCCGGATGTCTTGACGCCATCGAGCACGGCAATGGCGGTGGCCAGGGCATAGGACAGCTCCTGCACCGGCGTCGCACCCGCCTCCTGCAGGTGGTAGGAGCAGACATTCACCGGGTTCCACTTTGGCAGCTCGCGGGTCGAGAAGGCGATGGTGTCGGTGATCAGCCGCAGCGAGGGCCCGGGCGGAAACACATAGGTCCCGCGCGAGAGATATTCCTTGATGATGTCGTTCTGGGTGGTGCCTGAGAGGCTGGTGCGGGCAACCCCCTGTTGCTCGGCGGTTGCCACATAGAGTGAGAGCAGCCAGGCCGCCGTGGCGTTGATGGTCATCGAGGTGTTCATCTGGCCAAGTGGAATGGCCTCGAACAGCGTGCGCATGTCGCCCAGATGCGAAATCGGCACACCCACCTTGCCCACCTCGCCGCGGGCCAGCACATGGTCCGAGTCATATCCGGTCTGGGTGGGCAGGTCGAAGGCGACCGAAAGCCCGGTCTGGCCCTTCGACAGATTGGTGCGGAACAGCTTGTTCGATTCTGCCGCCGTTGAGTGGCCGGCATAGGTCCGGAAGAGCCAGGGTTTGTCGGTCATCAGATCATGCTGGCACGGTCATTTTTGCACCGCAACCACGACTTTGGGAGGGTCGTTCGTGCTCTAGTGGTTCTCTTGCCGGGATGCAAAACCGATCAGGATCAGGGCTGAAACGGTCATCCCGGCCGCCGACAGCAGGATCGGTTCGGTCAGGTCCGCCGATGAGGATGCAATCAGTCCGCTGCCCATCATGTTGAAGATCAGGGCGCCGCACAGCAACACGATGAAACTCAGGACAAAGCCGAACAAGCCCCGGAAATAGACATGGCGAACCAGCACCACCGCCCCGCCAAGGGCGCAGATCACGGAGACGGGCAGGGCCCACGGCCCCATGCCACCACCTGCGCTCAACAGTTCCAACACGAGCCGACGCCAGTCACTGCTTGATTGCAGACAAGGCATAATGCAACTAAAGATCACTGTAAACAGGCGGTTTACCCTGTTCAGCGGCGAGGTTGCCGCTCCCCCTCCTTTTGTTGCGATGCGGGATCCGTTAGCCTTCGCTATCCTCCTTCCAGTTCATCCAGGAGTTTGCGCATGACCTCCGCTGCCGCCCGGCCCGCCGCCAATGCCAACCAGTCGGTGAAGGATCTCTACGAGGTGGGCGAAATCCCGCCGCTCGGCCACGTGCCCGCCTCCATGTATGCCTGGTGCATTCGTCAGGAGCGTCACGGCGCGCCTGACACCGCCATGCAGGTGGAGGTGGTTCCCACCTGGTCCATCGGCGAGGACGAATGCCTCGTGCTGGTGATGGCCGCTGGTGTCAACTACAACGGCGTGTGGGCGGCACTCGGCAAGCCGATCTCGCCGATCGACGGGCACAGGAATCCGTTCCACATCGCCGGGTCTGATGCTGCTGGCATCGTCTATGCGGTGGGGTCCAAGGTGAAGCGCTGGAAGATCGGCGACCAGGTGGTGATTCACTGCAACCAGGATGATGGCGATGATGAGGAATGCAATGGCGGCGATCCGATGTTCTCGCCCTCGCAGCGCATCTGGGGCTATGAGACGCCGGACGGCTCCTTCGCGCAGTTCACCCGGGTGCAGGCCCGCCAGCTTCTGCCAAAGCCGCAACACCTCACCTGGGAGGAAGCCTCCTGCTACACCCTGACACTGGCAACCGCCTATCGCATGCTGTTCGGCCACAAGCCGCATGTGCTCGGGGCAGGGCAGAACGTGCTGGTGTGGGGCGCCTCCGGCGGGCTTGGCTCAATGGCCATCCAGCTCATCGCCACGACCGGCGCCAACGCCATCGGCGTGATCTCGGATGACGACAAGACCGATTTCGTCATGTCGCTCGGCGCCAGGGGAGTCATCAACCGCAAGAACTTCGCCTGCTGGGGCCAGATGCCGGCGGTCGGAACGCCCGAGTACAACGACTGGCTCAAGCACGCGCGCGAGTTCGGCAAGGCGATCTGGCAGTTCACTGGCAAGGGCAACAATGTCGACATCGTGTTCGAGCATCCCGGTGAATCGACCTTCCCCGTCTCGGTGCTGATGACCCGGCGTGGCGGCATGGTGGTGATCTGTGCCGGCACCACGGGCTTCAACCTGACACTTGATGCCCGCTATCTGTGGATGCACCAGAAACGCGTGCAGGGCTCTCACTTTGCAAATCTCATGCAGGCTGCGGCTGCCAACAAGCTGGTCATGGACCGCCGCATCGATCCCTGCATGTCGGACGTCTATGCCTGGAAGGACATTCCGAAGGCCCACATGAAGATGTGGAAGAACGAGCACCGCCCTGGCAACATGGCCGTGCTGGTCTCCTCGCCCGTGCCGGGGCTGCGCACCCATGACGACGTGATCGAGGCCGCCGCCGGCTGATCTTGCGCCGGGTCCTCACACCTCGGCGTCGCCGCGTTCCTGCCGCATCAGGCGGCGGACCTCCAGCACGCGGTTCAATTCGCCGCCCAGGATCAGCACCAGTGCGGCCATGTAGACGAAGAACATGGCCGTGAACACGCCCGACAGCGAGGCATAGGTCGAGGCGAAGGTGTTGAAGTTCAGCAGATAGACCGAGAACACCGCCGACAGGACCACCCAGACGACCACGGTTAGCACCACGCCGGGCAGCACGGCCAGCAGGGACCGCGGTCTTGCGGGCAGCACGCGGTGGCAGATCAGCACCACCGCCGTCAGCAGCAGGATGCCGATCGGGTAACGCAGCTGGTCCAGCGTCACCAGATGGCCTCGCAGGGCCGGCGCGTGGGTTTCAATCAGCTGCAGCAGCAATGGTGCAAACACGATCAGCAGTGCGAAGACCAGCAGAAACGCCGCCGAGGCGATGACGAACAGCACGTTGATGGCGTAGAGCCACCAGACGCTGCGTGTTTCGCGCACATCATAGGCGCGGTTCAGCCCCACGCGCACGCTGTCCACCCCGCCCATGGCGCTCCAGATGGTGATCAGTGCCGACACGGAGAGAAGCCCGGTGCGTGGCACGGTGAGAATCGAGCGGATCTCGGGCGCCAGCGGCTTGACGAGCTCCTCCGGGGCCACCTCGAGCAGGAAGTTCACCACGCCCTGGGCCAGATCGTCGTTGCCGAAGAAACCCGCCAGCGCCGTGAGAAAGATCAGGAACGGAAACAGCGAGAACACGATGCGGAAGGCGATGTTGCCAGCCAGCGGTATCGCCTCGTCCGCGAACAGCCGGTAGAAGCTTTCGCGGGCGAGCGCTGCAAGGCTGGGGCCATCATCATCGGGCCGTCTGGTCATGCCCGTTCAATAGCCGAGCGGCGGGTCTCAGGCCACAGCCTTGCGGGCCTCGGTTTCCACCGCCGCCTTCAGCCCGGGGTCCAGCTTCAGCCGCGATGCCAGCATGGCAAGATAGGCCTGTTCGGCCGCATCGTCCGGGTCGATGGCGAGGCAGGAGGCGGCGTAGATCTCCACCGCCAGCTCGGGGCTGGTGGCGGCCCTGACCACCGAGTCGATGTCGAGCGGCTTGCGCAATTCATCCATCACGAAGGCCTTCTCCTCGGTTCCGAGGTCGAGCGCGTCAAGCCTGTCGAAGATGCGGCGCTGCTCTTCGGCATCGATGTGGCCGTCGGCCTTGGCGGCCGCGATCATGGCGCTCAGAATGGCGAGGCTCATCGTGTTGCGCTGGCTGCTCGCAGCGGGCAGGAAGGCCGTGCCCTCCGCCGCCGGGGTGATGTCCTTCATGGCGGGCTCTGCCGCGGGGGCCGCCGCGTTGCGTGAGGCCTGCCACTGCGTGTAGGCCTTGTAGGCAAGCCCGGCCAATGCCGCTGTGCCGCCCAGCTTCAAGGCGCCCTTGGCCAGCTTCTTGCTGCTCTTGCCGCCCAGCAGAACGCCGGCCAGGCCGCCGGCCACGCCGCCGGTTGCCAGCCCCTTCATGAAGTCGGGCGAAAGTCCCGCCTTGCCCTTGCCGTCCTGGCCGGCCGTGCCGCCACCGAGGAACTGTTCCAGAAGCTTCTGTGGATCAAACATGCCGTCTCCTGTCGTTTCATTCGCGCGTCGCTGCGAAAACCTTGGCAAATGACAGGCATGTCGAACCACCTCACCGCCACCCGCCTGCTGGTCGCCGCAGCACCCGCCCTGTTCGTGCTCATGTGGGCAACCGGCTTCGTGGTTGCAAGGTATTCCGCTCCGCATGCC
>NZ_JBIIDX010000210.1:0-4334 GCF_044238155.1 Aestuariivirga sp.
GAATGTCATGCGATGCCCTCAGGAAAGCGCAGCTCGCCATTCTCGCGCGGCAGAGGCTCGACCAGCCGTGCCAGCTTCGTGGCGATTGGCCCGTACACGTGCGGAAACAGCTCGCCCCCGCGCGAAGTTTCCCACTTGAGCTGAGCGAGATCGGTATCTGCAAACCCGACCAGCACGAGGTCCGGCTGTCCGCCGAAGTGCTTTGCGGCGGTCGCGCGCACCTGATGTGCAGCCGACAGGTGAATGAAACCGTCCCGGCGATCCACGGCAGAGCCTTCGAAAACGCCCTTGGCGGCAGCCTCCTGCCACTCCTGGTTTCCGACTATCTTGTAGAGAAGGTTCATGCACCAAGCTTAGGGCCGCGCGCCCTTCTGGACAATCATTGCCGCGCAAGGTATTGCTTCCTAGATATAAGATCATTTTCGGAAGACGGAGATCCCGCATGCTCACCCACAAGCAGGTCTGGAACGCGATCGACACAATTGCCGAGCGCTACGGCTATTCAGCCTCGGGACTGGCCAAGAAATCCGGACTTGACCCCACCTCCTTCAACCCCTCGAAACGAACCGGGCCGGACGGCAGGCCGCGCTGGCCCACCATGGAGTCTGTCTCGCGCCTTCTCCAGGCCTCCGGCGCCTCGATGGAGGAATTCGCCGACCTGCTGATTGGCCGCCGCGGCCAGCCGCCGAAACTCCGCCAGTTGCCGCTGCTCGGATTTGCGAAGGCTGGCAAGGGTGGCTTCTTTGATGACTCCGGCTTTCCCGCCGGCAATGGCTGGGACGAGATTGAGGTTCCCGGCGTCACCGATGCCAATGCCTATGCGCTTGAGATCACCGGCGATTCAATGCTGCCGGTTTACCGCGAGGGCGACATCATCGTCATCTCGCCCTCGGCAACGGTTCGCAAGGGCGACCGGGTAGTGGTCCGCCTGCAGGACGGACAGGTGATGGCGAAGGTGATGCACCGCCAGACGGCAAGGACGCTCGAGCTTGCCTCCTTCAACCCGAATCACGCCAACAAGGTTCTCGACATGAAGGACGTCGACTGGATGGCCCGCATCATGTGGGCCAGTCAGTGATCGCCGCCGTGATCAGCTCATGCGCTATGGCGTATGGGTTGGCGGCGTAGAGCCCGTCCGGGTGTCTGCGGGCCAGCATCAGCAGGGTCTCCTCGCGGCTGAACCAGCGTGCATCTTCAAGTTCTGCCGCATCGCGCGTGATCTCCTGCGAAAGCGCCTCGCCGACCAGTCCGATCATCAGGTTTGAAGGAAACGGCCAGGGCTGGCTCGAGACATAGCGCACAGACCCAACCCGCACGCCCGCCTCCTCGAACACCTCGCGGCGCGCGGCGTCCTCGATCGTCTCGCCGGGCTCCACGAATCCCGCGAGCGCAGAATACATTCCTGGCTTCCAGGCGGCCTGGCGGCCCAGAAGAATGCCGCGCGCATGCCGCACCACCATGATCACGACCGGGTCAGTACGCGGAAAGTGGTTCATGCCACAGCCAGGACAATGGCGGCGGTAACCCGCATCGGCAATCTCGAGCCTGCCTGCGCAGTTCGAACAATAGCGCCGCCGATCGTGCCACTGCAGGATGGAGCGTGCCTGGGCAAGAATCCCCAGTTCCTCCGGCGGCAGGGCCTCCTCCAGCGCAAGGCTGCGCAGATCGCGCAGGTCCGGCGTCTCCGCAGTCTGGCAGGCAAACCAAGGCCGGCCTTCTGCATCGAGCCCCAGAAATACGCTTGCGTCTTCAGCGTCCGACCACGTGGTAACCAGCTGCCCATGCTGCATCAGGGTGGCCTCGCCCGAAATGCGCACCAGCCGGGCTTCCGGATGCTGGCGCAATTCGGCGATCCAGTCTGGCCTCGACCGGTCGTTGGCGCGGCGATCGAGCCGGTTCAGCACATAGGCAGGGGGCATGGGCGGCTTGGTCAGGGAGTCGTGGTCTTGGGCGCCAGGGCCTCGCGTTCCTTCAGCATGCCGTCGACCACGACCACGGTCCGCTCGAGGTCCGCGATTGCATCCTCGAGCTCAACGCGCTGGCGGCGCAGGGCCTCGAGCCGTTCGCGCATCTTGGTGGAGGCAATGCGCAGCTGCGTCAGCTGCCCGTCGCGCAGATTGTAGAGATCGAGCATCTCCTTGATCTCTTCGAGCGCAAAACCCACCTTCTTGCCGCGCAGGATCAGCTGCAACCGGGCGCGGTCGCGGTAGCTGAACAGCCGGGTCCAGCCGCGGCGGGCGGGCTGCAGCAATCCCTTCTGTTCGTAAAAGCGCAGGGTTCGCGGCGTGACGTCGAATTCCCGGCACAATTCGGTGATCGAGTAAGTCCTGTCGCGATTGGGCCGGTCTCTTGCTTCCGTCGCAGTCATCGTTGCTTGCTCCGCCTGGCTTGGTCCTGGGTGCCGGTCCGGCGGCATTCTCTTTACGCCCTGCGACTGGCTTTGTGTATCCCTGACGTCAAATTCTGGTATCCACTCCGTTTCACCGGCCCGCCGCTTAACCTGAAATTTACCAAATCACCTAACCCTAGGTAGGTAAATCCCCGCAAGCTGGGCCTCGCGGTTCCCGCGTCCCGCCGGCCCGCACCCGGGCAACCGAGAGTTGAGACCGTTATGAAGCCGGGCATTCCCTGGAGCGTCAAGGGCATTGAACCCGAAGCCCGTGTCGTCGCCAAGCGCGCCGCACGACGCGCTGGCATTACGCTCGGTGAATGGTTAAATTCGGTGATTCTCGACCAGAGCGGGAACTTTGCTGATACTCCGCCTGGCGGGTTCACCTTCGAACGGGACAGTTTCGTGACCTCTTCCTCGCAGACCCCAGACGCCCCCTCCCCTGCGACCGCGCTTCCCGCCGAGCGCCGCCGCTCTGCGGCCGCGGAGCGGCGTGATGACAGCGCGCTGCGCCTTCAGGACATTGCCCAGCAACTGGCCGATCTCGCCCAGCGCGAACGCCAGACGGCGGTCATGCCGGAGCACGCCCAGGCGGACAGCAGCGAGGCGCTGGCCCGGCTGGTCGAACGCATCAACGACAACGAACGCCAGACCGTTGAGGCGCTGAGCGCCGTCAACGACCGCCTCACCATGCTGAGCCAGCAAATCGGTGCGCTCTCCCGCCCGCAGGCCTCTGATCGCAGCGAGGACGGTCAGGCAGGTTACAAGACACTCGAAACCGCGATCCGCAATGTCGTCGAGCACATCGAGGTCAGCGAAAAGCGCACCCGGGATTCGCTGAAGAGCATGCAGGACCGGATTGCCGGCATGGCCGAACGCGGCAGCCAGGCGCCCAGCAGCGAAGACATCCTGCGTGCTGCTCCGGGTTTGGCCGGTCTTGAGAACCGCCTGGCAGAGATGCTGACACGCATACAGCGCTCCGAAGGACTGCTCGCCGAGCGCATCGACGCCATGAAGGCGTCCGCGCAGCAGATGGCAGCTCAGGCTCAGTCATCCGCAGTCACCGCCGCCAGAGGCGAACTTCGCGACCTTGAGAGCCGCGTGCTGGCAGCACTCAAGGAGACGCAGGCAAGCGCCGCCGGACCGGCCGCGCTCGTCGCAGACATGGAGAGGCTGCGCAGTGACATGGGCAACCTGGCGCGGCGGCTGGACGAGATCAAGACTGCAAGCGCAAGCGAGCGGGACCTGCAGTCCCTGCGGGTCGCGCTCGAGCAATTGTCGACCCGCGTTGCGCAAGGTCCGGACCTGCGGCCGCTCGCCGACATGGACCACCGGCTTGGTGAGATCAACCGCAGGCTCGAGCAGGCGGCGGCCACAAGCCGGGACATGCCGCAGTTCGGCGCACTTGAACAACGCATCGCCGAGCTCGAACACCAGCTCGACATGACCCGCCTGACCGGTGATGACACCCAGTCCCTCCACAATCTGCAGGGTTCGCTGGCCGCCGTCTCCCAGCGCCTTGCCCAAACCGAAGAACAGGTCGGCCGGATCGAGACCATGGAGCGCGCCATTCGGCAGCTTCAGGAGGGTCTGGAGCAGCGGCAGGGCGCCGGCCCCGTCTCCGACGCCAGACCATCGCCGGAACTGGGCGCCCTGACAGAGGGTCTGCGCGCCGTCCGCGAAAGCGCCGCAGGCTCTGAGCGCCGCACCCAGGAAACATTCCGTGCGGTGCATGAGACCCTGGCAGAAATCGTCGATCGCATCTCCGAACTCGAGGCGTCGGAGGCTTCCCACCCCGGCCATGCCGCAATGGCGCCATCGCTACAGCCGCGATCACCAGATCCATCACCCCGGCAAGCCGAAATCCGGACAACGCCAGAGCCCACGATCCTGGTCCCGCCTTCCCCGCATGATGGCGCCACGGCCGCGTCACGGGCCGAGGCAG
>NZ_JBIIDX010000084.1:0-15143 GCF_044238155.1 Aestuariivirga sp.
ATGAACGCCATCGTGACCGTGTCCGACTTGCCGTTGTAGGCCGCGGTATGGATGCGCGAGCGCGGAACACCCTGCTGGGCCACCAGTGCCGTGATCTGCCCGGCGACCAGGCGCCCATGGCGGCTGCCTTGCGGATAGGAAACCGTCACGCCGGAGATCGCGCGCTGCTTGGCCTGCCAGGCAAGGGCAATGACCTTGTCAGACTCCGCCGATCCGAGCCTGCCGGAAGCGGAGGACACGGTTAGCTTGACCGGCTGCTCGGCAACCGTGATGGGAAAGCGCTCATCAGCGCTTGTGGGGACATAGACGTCGTCGAAACTGGTGGGTTCCTGGGAACAGCCAGCGAGGGCAGCGGCGCCAGCAATCAGCAGGGCTGCAAAGCCATGCCGGCCCAGTCGCGCGGTGCTGAGGAAATATGCCATTGCTGCCTCCGGTGTCATTCGACGATATGGCCGACCTGGCCGTGATACTTGGTTGTTGTCGGACCTTCGGGCAGTCCATAGACGCGGTTCAGGCGGCCCAGAAAAACTTGCTGCAAGTCAGTTGCCACGTTGAAGCGATCCGTTGGGGTTGCGAGTTCCCGCTCGCCGGTCGGCCCCACGATGTAAGGCGTGACGATGACGACCAGCTCTGTCTGGTTCTTTTCCACGGCGCGGTTGGAGAACAGGGCGCCCAGTACAGGAACCGCCCTCAGGCCGGGCGTGCCGGCCAGGCGCTGGCGCGATGAGTCGCGAATCAGCCCAGCGATCATCATCGAACCACCACTTGGGATCTCGAGCGAGGTCTGGGCCTCGCGGCTGTCGATCACGGGTTCGTCGCCATAGATGTTCGGAGCCAGATCGCTGACCTGGGTGTGGATATTGAGGGCGATGCGGCCCTCGGAGAGGACAGTCGGGGTGAAATCGAGCGAGATGCCATAGTTCCGGAACTCGGTGTTACAGATGGTATTGGTGCCGACTTCGCAATTCTGATAGGGGTATTCTCCTCCGACCCTGAACCGGGCAGGCGCACCCGATACGGCGGTGAGCGCCGGCTCTGCCAGGATGGTGGCGAGACCGCTGCTCTCAAGCGCCTTGATGGTTGCATCCACGCTCAGGACCGGGCCTGCGAGAGCGGCTGTGCCACTCAGAATATGCGCATCCTCAAACAGGGTTGTCGTGTTGTTGAAGTCGAAGTTGAAATTGCCGATCGAAAGACGGCCATTTTCGAGGTTGACACCCAGCTGCTTCAGCACGGTGCGCTTCAGCTCAACCACCCGCACCTTGAGCATCACCTGGTCACCCTGAGAGATGCTGAGAAGATTGACGACCGAGTCTGCCTCACCCTGGTTGCTGGTCATGAAGCGCTCGGCCAGTTCCTGTGCCTTCTTGCCCTGCTCTGCACTCGGCACCGTTCCCTTCAGCACCACGTTGTTGCCGCTGCTGTCGACCTGAATGGCATTGCCGGGGATTGCCCGGTCGAGGAGACCCTTGAGTGCCTGGGTATCGAGCGTCACCTCAAGATCGAGCTGGAGGACCTGGCGTCCTGCCTCGTCGAGAAAGAAGATATTGGTCTGGCCAGCCTGACGGGCGAAGAGATAGGCTGTCGTGCGGTTCTTGAGGATCACATCCACGAGTGTCGTATCTCCGACGATCACGTCCTTGGCGACGGCCGGAAGCTTGATGACCGCACTCTTGGACAGCCCGAGCCTGAGAGAGCGCCCCTGCTCCACAGCGCCTGCAGCATCGACGATCTCTGTATCGGCTGCCCGTGCAGCCGGCGTGACGTGGTCCACGCCTGAGACGGCGGCGACCGCGGCAAGCACCATGCCGAGCCGGATGAGCCGCCTGGCGAGGCTTGATTGGAGGGTGAATGATCTGTGGGTCATGATGTTGCTTCTCACCTGTTGGTGATCAATCGTTCGAGGCCGTAGCGGACAACCAGCGGACCGCCAGCCACCGCGCTCCGTCCCGTTCGGTAGGAGTCAGCGAGGACCGGACGATCGTCCTTCGAGCCGGCATCCCCCTCCTCGGCGAGGGAGCGCAGCGCCAGAGACAGTTCGCCCGACGACTCGATCTTGGCCAGCACCTCGGACTGTTGCGGATCGAGTTCCAGAACGGCCGTCCGGCCGTCCGCAATGGCGGGTGAACCATCCGGCTCGCGCAGAGCCTGGTTGATCGCCAGAACCCGCACGTTGGAGAGGACGATTTCGCTGCTGATGTCTCTGCCGCCCGAGTTCCCGCTACCGCGCCGCGTCAGAATGATGTCGACCCGGTCGTTGGGCAGGATGAAGCCGCTTGCCGCCGTACGGTCGGAGATGCCAATCGCCACGGCACGCATTCCCTGAGGCAGAATGGCGCTCATGAAGCCGCGATCGCCGGGTTGCACGATCTTGACGTCAAAAATCGGCTCGCCGACCACAATGGGCAGTCTGGCACGCGCTCCCTCAAGCGCCGTTATGGCATCGGGCTGAGTGTCCCGGTTGATCATGCCCTGGGCAATGGCGCTGCGCGGCCACGACCTCCATTCGACTGAAAAACCACCGAGCTTCTCGCCGATGTTCAGGTTCTTGGCCGCCACAAGCACTTCTGACATCGGGGTGGTTTCGACCACGACCGGGGCTGTGGTTCCGCCAACCTGCGGTGCCGGTGTTGATCGCAGCAGCCCCCTGAGCAGATAAGCAGCCAGCAGCGCCGCCACGAGAGCTACCGCGATCGCGATCAACCTGCCCCTGTTCATCTACCGATTCCTTCACGTCCAAAGAATTTCAAATAACGACTTTGGAGTGTAAAATATAAATTTGTGTTAACTATACGGCGCTAATTCGCAGTGGCCGTCATCCACCAGCCAGACGGCGAAGCGAGGATGGCCCCGGCGGCTATTGCAAAGCCATAGGGCACATTCGGCGTAATGCGCTCGAACGGCGCCGGCTGACGAAGCCCTCGAAGATCTGCCTCCCAGCGCATCACAGACCAGCCGGACACTGCCAGCGCCAGCACGCCACCCGCCAAAGTCGTGAAGACCAGGAAGTCAAAAACCTGAGGATACCCGAACCACAGCGATCCCGCGGCAAAGAGCTTGGCATCGCCACCGCCGATCGCGCGGCCCGCGAACAGCAGGAAGCCGAACAACAACGCGACCATGCCAGTCGCAACGTGCATACCAAACACCTGCAACGGCATGCCGGCCCCGATCGCCAATGGAAAAAACCAAACTGTAACCAGCACGATTAGCCGGTTCGGGATCCGCATGCTGAGCGCGTCACCCGCACCTGCAACGACCATCAGCAAGGGGAACAATACAACATTCACCCCAGGAAAAACCGATAAAGGGTCAACCATTCCCGGAACCCGGCACCCCAAGCCTCCGCAGACCTAACAACTCCGATGTTTCTATATCAGAACGGGCGCGGGAAGAGAGCAACCCAAAGGACAAAACCAACTTGGAGAACTCTCGCCCGCACCCCTTTTTCTGACCCGAGGCAACGATTTTGATTTCAGGCCTAAATCGCGTTGGCAATGGCGCTGAACTGGGCATTGAGATTATTCCCCAGCAGCGTCACTGATGTGATGATCGCAACCGCGATCAGGGTTGCAATCAAGCCATATTCAATGGCAGTCGCTCCAGATTCATCGGACAGGAAATGCTTCAGCGTTTTCATGGATAGACTCCATTCGTTGGGTTAACAGCACAATCACTCAGTTCAGGACTCATCATGAGAAAAACAGAACCTTGAGTGGTAGTTTCGAGCCTTTCATTTAATGTCTGGTAAATCGGCAGTCAAGATGATTGAGGCCCTTTGGTTGAAGAGAATTGCAGTTCTGAGATCGTATTGAAACAAAAAATCCAATATCCATGTAAAAACAAATATCATATCCCAGTATTTACTACTTATATTAATCAGTTTTCGAGCATTTTTAAACAACAACTATAGGAAAACCGAAATGAAATTGTTTGCAATTTAAAGTATTAAATTTAGTCTATTTGATATAGGCTTTTGTATTACTTGTACCTGACCATGGCTCGATAAATGGATTGTCTTAATACTTGTTTCCTCGTTTTTACAATAACTTATACTGCGCATCTGGACTTTTCAACACCTGCCGCATACCAGCCATGATTTAAGGGAAGATTCACCGTTCACTCGACAATATGCCAGCACGGATCGCGGCTGCCGTGATCCATGGCGTCACATCTGGAGCAATCCCACCATGATTAAATACTTCGGAATACTAGTATTTGCCACGTCGATGGGTCTGTGCGCGACGGGGCAGTCTCTGGCTGGAAGCGAACGCCTGGCGCTGGTCGCAGACCAGTCGCGCATCATCAATCTTGCGGCGGTCCCCGCCACCGTGGTGGTGGGCAACCCCAGCATTGCAGACGCAACGATGGACGGCAGATCCCTGTTCCTGCATGCCCGCGGACCCGGCCTCACCAACATCACGGTGCTCGATGCGCGGGGCGAAACGGTCGCAGACTACCTCATCCACGTCGTCTACGCAGACGATCAGGGAATGGCACTCTACACCCCGGACGGCCGCTTCAGCTTCGCCTGCGTGAATGACTGTGAACCGGTCATGCGCGTCGGCGACAACTCCGAACAGTTTCAGGATTATTCGACCCAGTTGATCACCAAGACGGGTCTGGCCACATCGCAAGCCCTGGGCGAGGACTTGCTGCTCGCACGCACCCCTCAGACGGGAGGCTCTCCGTAGCCAAGCCAACAGGCAGTTATGAACTATAGATTGTAATTTGATGCCTGTTTGTTGTAGAGTTGGGAGGGATAGCTTGGCGCTGGCAGGCGCGTGATCCAGGAGCCCTCATGCCGAAGAGATTCAGGCGTTCGGAAAGCGGCGCCACCGCGATTGAATTTGCTCTGGTGGCCATGCCGCTTCTCATGCTGCTGGGTGCCATCATCGAAGTGAGCCTGATGCTCACTGCTCAGTTCGAACTTCAGCATGCGGTTGAAAACACTGCCCGCCTCATCCGAACCGGAGGTGTGGCCGCCAGAGTCCCGCCCATGAGCGAAAACGACTTCCGATCGGTTGTGTGCAGCAGGGTGGTGCTGGTTCCTGATTGCGCCGCCTCGATCCACCTCGATCTTCGCAACTCAACCAGTTTCGTGAACCTGGCAGCAGTCGCGACAGAACCTAGAAATGTCGGACCACAAAACCAGGGCGACATATACATCTCAGTCTTCCAGCCAGGTGGAAGCGACAGGCCTGGCCGGCTGGTTGTAACCTATGACTGGTCGTTCGTCTTCCCGTTTCTGGGCGTGTTCGGAAATCTGCCCAACATCGAAGGCTCGCGCCGAATCTATGGCCTCGCCGTGTTCATGAATGAGCCTTTCTGATGAGCCCCCTCCCTACCAGAGCACCCCCAGACCCGCGCCGGCCGCAGAGAGCTCTCCTGGGAATGCCATCCTCCGGTCTGCTACGCCTGGCGCGTGATCAGTCGGGCGTCGCCGCGATCGAGGCCGCGCTGACCTTTCCCATCCTGATCCTGCTGTTCTTCGGCATCGTCAACATTGCTGATTATGTGGCCAACGTGAACAAGGTCGTGACGGCCAGTTCTGTGGTCGGCGACCTCGTGACGCGCAACGACACCACCGTTACGAGGGCCTCAATTACCGATTATTTCCAGGCGGCAGAGCTCGCCATCTGGCCTATACCGATCAACACGGTAAGGCTTGAGGTCGCCGCCTATCGCAAGACTGGCGGCACCATCGCTGCCACACCGCAGTGGAGGGTGATGTCGACCGGCGGAAGAGACTGTGATTCGGTCCAGACACAGCCGCTTACCAATCTCGTGGACAATGGCCAGGATGTGATCGTGTCCGTTGCCTGCATGAATTACGTACCCCCCGTTGTTGAGTTTCTGGGAATCAACATCATCGGCTTTCGAAGTATCAACATTCGTGAGCAAATGGCCATGCGGCCGCGCAAATCGAATACCATCGCCTGCACGGGCTGCTGAAGGTCGATTGCGGTGGCAGCGCCCCCATCGAACTGCGCCTTAGGTGGTTCAAACACTCCGGTTCTTGTTCTAGACTGCACCGCGAGCCGGAGCAGCACTCTTGGACCTGACCGTTTTTCTTGCCGTGCTCGCCGCGGCCGTGATGCACGCAAGCTGGAACGTGCTGGTCAAGCTGGAGCTTGACCGGTTCCTGTCGCTGCTGCTGATCCAGACGCTGATGGGCGGCGCCGGCCTTCTCATGCTGCTGGCCTTCCCCCTGCCCGCTGCCGCCAGCATCCCCTATGCGGTCGCCTCGGGCCTCTTGCATCTGGGCTACAATCTGTTTCTCGCCCGCAGTTACCGCACCGGTGATCTGAGCCAGGTCTATCCTATTGCACGCGGCGCTGCACCACTGCTGACGCTCGCCGTCACGTGGGCGGTCATGCATGAGGACGTCAGTCTGATGAGTGCGGCTGGCGTGGCTTTGCTGGTCGCAGGCATCTGGGCCGTGAGCCTCATCGGCCGGCGTGGCTTGCGGCTCGACGGACTGACGCTGTTCTTCGCCATTGGAACCTCCGTGTTCATCGCTGCCTACACGATCGTCGACGGGCTGGGCGGGCGGGCATCCGGCCAGCCATCAAGCTACACCGGCATGGTATTTGTCTTCGACGCCGTATTCCTCGCCGCAACGGCGCTGGCCCTGCGCGGGCCCGGCGTCGTCGGTCAGGTGGCGCCCTACTGGAGGACCGGGGTGACGGGCGCTGCGCTGTCGGTTGGCGCCTACTGGATCGCCATCTGGGCCATGACCCAGGCACCAATTGCCAGCGTTGCCGCGCTGCGTGAAACCAGCATCCTCGTGGTGATGCTGCTCTCGGCGCGGGTTCTGAAGGAAACGGTAAGCCCGGCACGGCTGGCGGGTGCGGCGCTCATCGTCGCGGGTGCAATGCTTATCCGTTTCGCCTGAGCCGTCAGGCGCTGCCGATGAGTATGCCGGTCAGGAACACCAGGAAGCCACCGACCGCGACCTGCATCGAAGCCCGGAGGAAGGGCGTGTCCATGTATTTGTAGCGAATCCAGGATATGGCCCAGAGCTCACAGAACACGACGGCGATGGCGATCCAGGTGGCCAGCTGGAAATGCGGGATGAGATAGGGCAGCGCATGGCCCAGCCCGCCGACCGTGGTCATGATGCCGGCTGCCAGGCCGCGAATCAGCGGGTGGCCGCGCCCCGTGAGCTTGCCGTCATCGGAGAGACCTTCGGCAAGGCCCATGGAAATGCCCGCCCCCAGCGAGGCGGCAAGGCCCACCAGGAAGGTTTCCCAGGTGCTGCCGGTGGCGAAGGCGGCCGCAAACAGCGGCGCGAGGGTTGATACCGAGCCATCCATGAGGCCGACGAGCCCCGGCTGGATGACCTGAAGCAGGAACAGGCGGCGCTTGGCCTCGCCCTCCTCGAGCTTGGCATCAGCCGTCAGATGGGTCAGCCCCAGCTTGACGGCGATCGACTCATGGCTCTTCTCGGCCTCGGCAAGGTTGAGCAGCAGCTTCTTCACCTGCTCGTCCTGCGAACGCTCGGCAGCCTGCTTGTAAAAACGATAGTTCTCGAGCTCAATGACCTCGGCGCGCTGCCGCATTTCCTCGATGTTCATCTTGCCGATGGTCCAGGCCGGCTTGTGGCGCACGAATCCCTCGATGTCGGAGCGCCGGATGAGCGGTATGAACTCGCCAAACTTGCGGCGATACAGCTCCGTCAGCGACCGGCGGTGCTCATGCTCCTCCTCGGCCATTTCCATGAACACCTTGGCGGAGGCCGGATAGGTGTCCATCAGCGAATTGGCAAAGCCGGCATAGGCGCGCGCGTCATCATCCTCGCTCGAAATGGCAAGCGCCAGGAGTTCCTGTTCGGTGAGGTCGGAGAAGCTTTTCAAGTCACTGGCCCCAATGCAATTTGGACGACTTTAGAATTATTCCAAACTACGCGCCAGGGCACAAGCAGGATCAGGTCTCAGTTCTCGTCCATCTTCAGGGCGGAAATGAAGGCCTCCTGCGGAATTTCCACCTTGCCGAACTGCCGCATCTTCTTCTTGCCTTCCTTCTGCTTGTCCAGAAGCTTGCGCTTGCGGCTGATGTCGCCGCCATAGCACTTGGCGGTCACGTCCTTGCGCAGCGCCGACAGCGTCTCGCGCGCCACGATCTTGCCGCCGATCGCCGCCTGGATGGGGATCTGGAACATGTGGCGCGGAATGAGGTCCTTCAGCTTCTCGCACATCACCCGGCCGCGCTGCTCGGCACGCCCGCGGTGCACGATCATCGCCAGCGCATCGACCGGCTCGGCATTGACCAGAATGCCGAGGCGCACCAGATCACCTTCCTCGTAGCCGATCATCTTGTAGTCGAAGGAGGCATAGCCGCGCGACACCGACTTGAGCCGGTCATAGAAATCGAACACGACTTCATTGAGCGGCAGCTCATAGACAACCATCGCGCGGCTTCCGGCATAGGTGAGCTGCTTCTGCCGGCCGCGCCGGTCCTCGCAGAGCTTGAGGATCGAGCCCAGATAATCATCAGGCACCAGGATGGTTGCCTCGATCCACGGCTCCTCGATCGTCTCGATCAGCGTCTGGTCAGGCAGGTCGACCGGGTTGTGCAGTTCGATCTGCTTGCCGTCACGAAGATTTACCTTGTAGATGACGGAGGGCGCAGTGGTTATGATATCGACGTTGAATTCCCTTTCGATCCGCTCACGGATGATCTCGAGGTGCAACAGGCCCAGAAATCCGCAGCGAAAGCCGAAGCCAAGCGCCGCCGAGGTCTCCATGTCGAAGGAGAAGCTGGCATCGTTGAGGCGAAGCTTGCCCATGGCGTCGCGCAGGTCCTCGAAGCGCGCCGCATCGACCGGAAAGAAGCCGGCAAACACCACCGACTGCGCCGGGCGGAACCCAGGCAACGGTACGACGTCCATGTTCTTTTCTTCAACCACGGTATCACCCACCCGGGTGTCGGCCACCTGCTTGATCGAGGCGGTGAAGAAGCCGATCTCGCCTGGCCCCAGCGCATCGACATTTTCCTTCTTGGGCCTGGACACGCCGACCCGGTCAAGCTGATAGACGGCATTGGTCGAGACCAGCCGCACCTTCATGCCCTTCTTCATCACGCCATCGACGATGCGCACCAGAACCACGACGCCCAGATAGGCGTCGTACCAGCTGTCCACGAGCAGCGCCTTTAGCGGCGCATTGCGTTCGCCCTTTGGCGAGGGAAGGCGGTGGACGATGGCCTCGAGCACCTCTGGCACGCCGACACCGGTCTTGGCGGAAATCGGTATTGCGTCGGACGCGTCGATGCCGATCACGTCCTCGATCTGCTGGCGCACGCGTTCGGCGTCGGCGGCGGGAAGATCGACCTTGTTCAGAACTGGCACGATCTCGTGATTGTTGTTGATCGCCTGGTAGACGTTGGCGAGCGTCTGGGCCTCGACGCCCTGGCTGGCATCGACCACGAGGAGTGAACCCTCGCAGGCGGCGAGCGAGCGCGAGACTTCATAGGCAAAGTCGACATGGCCGGGCGTGTCGATCAGGTTCAGGACGTATTTTTCGCCGTTCCTCGCCGTGTAGTCGAGGCGCACCGTATTGGCCTTGATGGTGATGCCGCGTTCGCGCTCGATATCCATCGAATCGAGGATCTGGTCGACCATCTCCCGGTCAGACACCGCACCGCAAAGCTGAATGAGCCGATCAGCCAGCGTCGACTTGCCGTGGTCGATATGGGCGATGATGGAGAAATTGCGGATGTGAGCGGTGTCGATCATGATTGCGCGGTGTTTGACATCGGGGCCCTGCAAGGTCAAGCCTCGCCGGAGGTCTAAGGCAGCGCAGACTGCATCCGCTGCAAGGCTCGATGCCCCATCCGTGATCAGCGCAGGCGCCGCGGCTTCACCGGCGCCGTATTGAGCGGGTCTTCAGGCCACGAATGTTTCGGGTAACGGCCGCGCATGTCGGCGCGGACCGAAGGATAACCGTTGGTCCAGAAGGTTTCGAGCGACTGGGTGACGGCAAGCGGACGACCGGCAGGCGAAAGCAGTTCGATGCGCAGCGGACTTCGCCCCCCGGCAATCGCCGGGGTGCGGGCCAACCCGAACATCTCCTGCAGGCGCACGCGCAATACGGGGTCGCCCCCGGTGTCATAGTCGATGCGCACATCGGCACCAGAAGGCACTTCGATGCGCGGCGGGGCGAGCGTGTCGAGCGTGCGGGCCAGCGCGTGCGGGATCATCGACTGGATGATCTGATGCATGTCGAGGCGTTCGAGATGCGCCCTGCGGCTCATGCCCGCAAGCCAGGGAGCGAGCCATTCATCGAGCGATGCGGCCAGGGCCTCATCCGAAAGATCGGGCCAGCCCGCCGCCGGATCAAGGCGGCGGAGAAACATGACGCGGGCCCGAAGAGCCTTAGCACCCTCGCTCCATGGCAGGCAGGACAGCCCCATGTCACGCACACCATCGAGCATCGCATCGGCGATCAGGGCGGGATCGATATTTATGGCGGGCTTTTCCTCCAGAACCAGCGCACCGAGCCTGCGTGATTTCGCCGCGCTCACAACCTTGGCACGGCTGTCCCAGAAGACGCCGTCGCGACTTTCGATCTGCGCGCCGAAATGCGCTTCGATCTCTCTCGGCGTGAGAGCGGCGGCAAGGAATATCTTCTGATCGCCCGCCACACCGTCGGTGGTGGCCACGGCCAGAAAGTCCTGCGTGCGCAACCCATCATGTTCGGGCAATACGGCGCCACCACCGCCCGACAGGCGGTAACGCCCATCACCGCCACGGCGCTGGGCGATGCGGTCGGGGAAGGCGAAGGCCAGAAGCACACCATCGCTGAGCACTTCACCATCGTCGGCGATACGAGCGATCTGCCGGATCTGGCGGGCCGCCTGGCGGATCCGGTCACGCGCCGTTCCCTTCAACTGGCTGAAACGCTCGGTTACATCAACGCCCATGCCGCGCGGCAGGCCGTCACGCTCAGAGAGAAGGGCCGCGAGCTCAGCGGCACGCAAGCTGCCTGCCCGGATCACCATGTGCGCAAGGCGCGGGTGCAGCGGCAGGCGCACCATGGCCTTGCCCATGTCGGTCATGCGCCCTTCAGCATCGAGCGCCTCGAGGCGTTGCAACAGCTCACGCGCCTGGGCGAATGCGGCAGCCGGCGGCGGATCGAGCCAGGCCAGGGCCTGCGGGTCAGCCACGCCCCAGGCAGCCAGCTCCAGCACGAGCGGTGCGAGATCAGCCACCAGGATTTCCGGGTCATCATGGGGCTTGAGGGCGCGCGTCTCGGCTTCCGGCCAGAGGCGGTAGGCGATGCCGGGCCCCAGGCGGCCAGCCCGGCCGCGACGCTGGTCAGCCGCAGCCAGCGAGACGCGGATGGTCTCGAGCGCGGTCATGCCAGTGGCGGGATCGAAGCGCGGTACGCGCTTGAAGCCCGCATCGATGACGGCCCCGATGCCATCGATGGTGAGGCTGGTTTCGGCGATGGTGGTGGCCAGCACGATCTTGCGCTCACCGGCGGGTGCCGTCCTGATCGCGGCGTCCTGCTCGGCAAAGCTCATCGCGCCATAGAGCGGGCGAACCATACTGTTGCGGGGAAGGACAGAGGCAGTGAGCGCATCCGCTGTGCGGCGGATTTCAGCCTCGCCCGGAAGGAAGACCAGAATGCTCCTGTCGGTTTCGGCAAGCGCGCGGTGAACGGCGCGGACGGCATCCGCCGCCAGCGTCTGGCGCTGAGCCTTGTCGAGATAGCGTGTCTCGACCGGAAAGACGCGGCCTGGCGCCTCGATCACCGGCGCGCCACCCAGATGGGCGGAGAGGCGGCTGGTGTCGAGCGTCGCGGACATGATGAGGATCCTGAGGTCCGGCCTGAGCCCGCGCTGGATGTCGAGCGCCAGCGCCAGGCCCAGATCGGCATCAAGCGAGCGCTCGTGAAATTCATCGAAGATCACCAGCGATATGCCCTTGAGCTCTGGATCGGACTGCAGGCGGCGGGTGAGGATGCCCTCGGTGACCACCTCGATCCGGGTCGCGGCAGACACGCGCCGCTCCATCCGCACCGTGTAGCCCACGCTCGCGCCCACCTCCTCGCCAAGGCTCTCGGCCATGCGGTGGGCCGCATTGCGTGCGGCGAGGCGACGCGGCTCCAGCATCAGGATCTTGCCGCCTGCGAGCCAGGGCTCGGCAAGAAGCCGAAGAGGCAGGCGGGTGGTCTTGCCGGCGCCGGGCTCTGCCACCAGCACGGCGCAGGAGCCTGCGGCCAGCCCGGCGGCAAGCTCAGGGACGATCTTGTCGACGGGAAATTCCATGCCGCTCACCTCAGGCGGGCGGCGGCGATTGTCAAGCGAGCTCACGCGCCCAGGGCGGGTCGGCGCCGGGCCGCGAGCAGGTGATGGCCGCAGCGCGCGATGCGAACTCCAGGGCGGCCGCGAGATCCGTTTCCGAAATCGCCGCGATGCCCCGCTTGGCAAGGAGACCGCGCTGGCGCAAGGCACTGAGGAGCCCAGCCGTAAACGTATCACCCGCACCCACGGTATCCGCCACCTTCACCTTTTCGGCGGGGCGTTGAAGATGCAGGGATCGGGTGAAGGCCTCGACGCCGCCGGCACCGCGGGTCACAAGCACGAGCTTCGCTCCGAGCCGCAGCCACTTGCGGGCCGCAACGCGGGCATCATCCTTGCCCGTCATCCAGATCACATCTTCGTCCGAGAGCTTGAGGATGTCGGTCATGGCGATCAGGCGCCTGAGCCTGGCGAGATGACTGCGCCGGTCCTTGATCTGGCTGGGGCGGATGTTGGGATCGAGCGAGATCACCCGCTTGGCGGACTCCCGCTTCATCAGGGCCTCGAGCGTGGATCCGCCCGGTTCAGATATCAGGCTGATGGATCCGAAGTGCAGGGCCGCGACCTGCTGTCCAAGCTTGGGCAAATCGCGCCTCGTCAGCATGCGGCCAGCCGAATTCTCGTCAAAGAAGGAATAGCGGGCATGGCCATCCGTCAGCTTGACGAAGGCCAGCGTCGAGGGCCTGTCCCACACCTTGGTGAAACGCAGCCGTACATGGCTGGCGGCAAGCCCCTCGCGCAGCATGTCGCCGAAGAAATCCGTCGAGACGCCGGTGAACAGGCCAACCGGCTGGCCGAGCCGCCCGAGGGCGATCGCCGTGTTGTAGACGGAGCCGCCGCAGAATGGCTGGTAGGCGACCCCGCCCTCAGCAGTCTTGCGCGGCAGAAAATCGATCAGGGCCTCGCCACAGCACAGGATCATGCCCCTACCCCCTCTTTTCCTCACCTCTGACAAGCATTGTCCAAGACCCCGGAAATTGCAACAAACCAAGCTGCTTACGCAGCGCCGCCGTCATTGACTTGCCAATGAATTGCTTTATCTGAGCGGCGCACATCAAAAATCGCGGAAACATGCGCATGACCTCGCGGATCATCCCGGTGGACCTGTTCGACCTCGTGGTATTCGGCGCCACGGGCGACCTTTCTCAACGCAAGTTGCTGCCCGCCCTGTTCCACCGCGACCTGCACGGCCAGATCCCGGCGGGCGCCCGCATCATCGGCTGCTCCCGCCGGGCGCTGGGCCACGATGGGTTCATCGCGTTCGCACGCCAGGCCATCGAGGACCACGTGGCGGCGGACGACCGGCCAGCCGACGTGGTGGCGCGGTTTCTCGGACGTCTCGACTATGTGTCGGCCGATGCCGCGGAGGAAAACGGCTGGGCAGAGCTTGGCCGCATTCTGGCCGCTGGCGCAGACCGCATTCGCGTCTTCTATCTTGCGGTTGGGCCCGACCTGTTCGGGCCGATCTGCGAGCGGCTGGCTGCCTGTCAGCTCGTGACACCCAAGACCCGGGTGGTGATCGAAAAGCCACTGGGCAAGTCAGGCGCCTCGGCGCGCGCACTCAACGCTTCGATCGGCAAGGTGTTTGCCGAACCGCAGATTTACCGCATCGATCATTATCTGGGCAAAGAGACGGTGCAAAACCTGATGGCGTTGCGTTTTGCCAATGCACTGTTCGAGCCGGTGTGGAATTCGGGCCATATCGATCATGTTCAGATCACGGTGGCCGAGACGCTGGGCGTCGAAGGCCGCGCCGGCTACTACGATACGGCTGGCGCATTGCGCGACATGGTGCAGAACCACATGCTGCAGCTGCTCTGCCTGGTGGCGATGGAGCCACCAACATCGACGGAAGCCGATGCGTTGCGCGACGAGAAGCTGAAAGTGCTGAAATCACTGAAGCCGATCACCGGCGAGGCGGCGGGCCAGCTCAGCGTGCGTGGGCAATACCGCGCAGGCGCCGCGGGTGGAGGTGCGGTCAAGGGCTATATAGAGGAGCTCGGTTCGAGCGCCTCTCGCACAGAAACCTTTGTTGCGCTGAAGGCCGAGATCGCCAACTGGCGCTGGAGCGGGGTTCCCTTCTACCTCCGAACCGGCAAGCGTCTGGCCACGCGCGTCTCGGAGATCGTCGTCACCTTCAAGCCTATCCCGCACTCCGTATTCGACGCCGGCGCCGGGCCGATTGCGCCCAACAGGCTGGTGATCCGTCTGCAGCCCGACGAAGGCGTGAAGCTGTGGCTGATGATCAAGGATCCTGGGCCGGGCGGCATGCGGCTTTCCCATGTGCCGCTCGACATGAGCTTCGCCGATGCCTTCAACGTGCGCAACCCGGATGCCTATGAAAGGCTGATCATGGATGTGGTGCGCGGCAATCAGGCTCTGTTCATGCGCCGCGACGAGGTGGAGGCCGCCTGGGCGTGGATCGATCCCATGCTCGAGTCATGGTCTGCCTCTCCTGATCTGCCCAAGCCCTACACCGCCGGCAGCTGGGGCCCGTCTGCCGCGGTGGCGCTGATCGAGCGCGACGGCCGCACCTGGTACGAAGACCAGGACCTATGATCGCCGAAGAGCGCATCTTCGGCAGCCGCGGGGAGCTGGCGGACGCGCTGGCCAGGGACGTTGAGGCCGACCTCGCTCGCGCGCTCGCAGCCAGGGGCACGGCCCTGCTCGCCGTGTCGGGCGGCAGCACGCCTGCTCTCTTCTTCGAGCGGCTGTCTCGCGCCCCGATCGACTGGCGGAAGGTTCGCGTGACGCTGGTCGATGAACGTCAGGTGCCGGAGACCAGCGACCGCTCCAATGCCAGGCTCGTGCGCCAGCACCTGTTGCGCCACGAG
>NZ_JBIIDX010000085.1:0-15100 GCF_044238155.1 Aestuariivirga sp.
GATGGATCGGAATAATCCGAAGAAATGCCCAGATAATTCCCCAGATGGAGAACTGGAAGAAGGCGCCCTCTGCGATTTATGACACGTCCACGCCCAAGAACAGGGGATATCATGTCTGGTTCCGGGCGGAAGAATTCCCGTACCGCAAGCGTCGGGATGATGAAGCGTTCTCCACCAACGCAGATAATCATCCCCTGGATGATTGCTAAGGTAAGTGGCAGGTAGATCGTGAAGGTCGTTCCGGCACCCACAACTGAATTGATCTCGATCCGACCCCGCAGCCTGCTGATGTTGCCGCGCACAACGTCCATTCCAACGCCGCGACCGGAAAGGTCGGTGATGGCTTCGGCCGTCGAAAAGCCAGGCTCAAAGATTAGTTGGAAAGCATCTTCACGGCTGAGTTCTGCATCAGCCGGGATGACTCCCCGGTCGATCGCCTTGCGCCGAAGCTTTTCTGGATCGAGGCCTCGTCCATCGTCTGCAATCTGGATGATGATACCGCCCCCTTGATGAAAGGCAGATAGATTTATGGTGCCATGGGAAGGCTTGCCTGAAGCGATGCGCTCTTCAGGTGTTTCAATGCCGTGGTCACAGGCATTGCGCACCATATGAATGAGTGGATCTTGCAACTGCGCGACGATGTTCCTGTCTATCTCAGTTTCCTCGCCGCTTGACTTGAGGTGGATCACCTTTCCCTGTTTACCTGCAAGATCGCGCACGAGCCGCTGCATCTTCTGAAAGGCACCACGTACCGGCACCATGCGAAGCGACATAGCGTTGTGCTGAAGCTCCTTGGTTATCCTCTGCAGGACAAGAATGCCCCGAGAGAGTTCATCATTACCATCTTTATCCAGTGAAGGATTCTCAATCACCATTGACTGGGCGATGACCAACTCGGCCACAAGATCAACCAGCGTATCAAGCTTTTCAAGGCCAATGCGGATTGATGCGTTGGCTTCACCAATATCTGCACCGCCATGTGGCACTTCGGCTGAAGCCTGTGGTGCCTGAAGTATTGACGTTGGAGCCGGGGTCTCGATGCCGCGTGAAGGTGCCTTGGCAACAACCGCTAGCTGCTGCGCAACGGGAGGAACGAATCTCGCGGATACGGCTGGAGCCGTATCGAGGGACCCAAGAACACTCCCATCGCCAGAGAGCCGTGCTGTCACGCGGTTCAGCAACCACTCTGTCGGAATGAAAATCGGCTTTCCAGACAATACATCCAGTTCGCGAGTAATGGCATCGACGAACTTTCCAAGGCAATCTCCACCTGCCAGAATGAGATCAATACTGTCACGGTTGGCGGGCAGCTTTCCCTGCCGAATGGCATCAAGCAGTGACTCGAGCTCGTGGGCAAGCCGCTTTACTGGCGTCAGACCAAGGAATCCGGCACCACCTTTGAACGTATGAAAGGCGCGAAATATCGAATTCAGCGTCTCACGATGCGCCGGAGACTGTTCGAGAACGAGAACACCACTTTCGATGTTCTGCAGCAGATCGCGGCCTTCATTGCAGAACTCGCGGAGAAACTCGTGATCTACCTTGTCATCAATCAGTATCGGCTCATCTTCTTGCGTTGCCGTTTCGAGAAGGCCGACGCTCGGCTCCTTGATCCGGGGATTGTCCTGTGCCGAGGGGGCATCATGCAGAGCGGACTCGAGCTTCGTCAAAAAGGCTGAGAAGGCGCTGATGTGCCGATCATGCCAGCCTGCCGCGCTACTCCGAAGGTCGATGACCATCGGTAAAACACCCTCACTCAGACTAACCAGATCAGGCCGATCACTCGCTGAGATACGCTCCAGCAGCTCAGACATGAGGCCGGCCGTGTCCGCTGCGCCGGCACTGGTACCGGGCGTTGCAAGTGCGAGTTCGAGCGAGATCGTCTCAAGCAGCGGCGCAAGGTCTTTCCATCGAGGAGTGCCGACGGGTGTCATGAGCGATCACCTGCGTGGAAGCCGAGCTGTTCTGCGATCATCCGACCGACGCCCAGTTCAATTGCAGCGGCGCTCAACTGCCGATATGCAGACAGGAACTGCCGCCGTCCGTCCAGACTTGAGGGCGACGGGGAGAAATGAATTCCTGCGGCAGTCCACTCCTCCTCCAGGCATTTGGAAAGTCTGACACCGAGCCGGGGTGTAAGACTGGCCAGAACATCCGCTTCCCCCAAAAGAAGCTTCAACAAGCTCGCAGGCTCAACTACATCGGTTGCTTGCATGTTGGCCCGGAGTGACATCTGCAGGGGAGGAAAGGTGGACACGATCAGTGTCTCCATAAGTCGGAGCGTACCTTCGGGCAAACCGCAGGCACGCCCTATGCTGACCAAGTTTCTGGCGGATCGCCACTCCAGCTCTGGTTCCGAGAGGAAAGCCTGTCCGTCGTGCAGGAGATCGTGCGCAAGAGCTGCAGTCAGAAGTGCATGTCGGTCGTGCGGTGGTATCATGTCGTCAGCAGCTGTAGACAGAAGCAACGCGGCCGCCTCGACGACATCTTGCACGTGATACCTGTTGTGATACTGGGGCTCCGTGGTTGCCGCTTCGATGGTCATCAGTGCAATGACCCGTTCGTTGGTCGCCACGAACGCAGCGCTCGGCGTCATGGCGAGCGTCGCATAAATCCGAGCCATTACGTTTGACAGATCGGGAGGCGACTGCCGGGCGGACGTGCACCGGGCCTCGAAATCAGCAAGCCTCTTATCCATCTCCTCCTCGCATTCCTAGTAGCTGGTCTGAGTGGAGGTCAGATAAAGCTACCCTGCGGCTCCGGAGAGGAGTTCGATGATACCACTGGTGGGCGGCTTGGAGAGGAATTTGTGTCAGGCCTATCCTCTGACACTTTACCTCCGACAAGATTTACCAATGCGTCGACAACAGTATTCAGTGCCCCGGTCTGTGCACGCAGTTCCTCAGCTGTTGTAGCAGATTGCTGGGAGCTTGCAGCATTGGCTTGCGTCACCTGATCCAACTGTCCGATGGCAACATTGATTTGCTCGATACCCTTTGACTGATCGTCAGCGGCAGATGCAATTTCAGCTACCAGAAGGTCGGTCTCGACCACCCTTCCCAGGATGGCATTCAAAGAGTCGGCGACCTTTGCACAATTCTCTGAACCACGCCGGCTGTTTGCGATTGCAGCGTCGATCTTCTCGGCGGTTTCCTTGGCAGCTACCGCGCTACGCTGGGCCAAGGCTCTCACCTCATCGGCCACGACCGCGAAGCCAGCCCCGGCCTCTCCCGCTCGCGCGGCCTCAACGGCAGCATTCAGTGCAAGGATGTTGGTTTGAAAGGCAATCTCGTCAATACGCTTGACGATTTTTGACACTTCGACGCTTGATGCCTCGATGGCCGCCATTGCGGTTAGCATCTCCTGAACGGTTTGTTGACTGCCCGCAGTAACTGACTTGGTCGTTGAGGAGAGAGCGGATGCCTTTCCTGCATTCGCGGCAGTTGAGCGTGTCATGCTTGACATTTCTTCGAGCGAGGCGCTCGTCTCTTCCACGGACGCCGCCTGCTCATTGGCCCGGTGAGCCAACTCTGAACTTATGTTGCCCATCTGCTCTGCGCCTGCTGCCGTATTCACGGCAGCCTGCCGAAGTTGCTGGGCAACTGAGCCAAGGGCCCAAGAGACGCGCCGGGTGAGCACGATGCCCAACATCAGCGCGATCAGTACGGAACCGATTGCAGCAACCAAAACACCAATCCAACCGATACGCGCGAAAGTATTACTCTCAGCCGAGGCCTCCGACGACAGAGAGAGATTATGGGCAATATCCTCCTCCAGAAGTTTAATTGACTTCCTGAATGCTGGCAGCACTTTTGATGTCAGGTGATCAATCGCGTCTATGTGGTCGAGCGTTTCGACTGACCGGACGAGTTTAGTCAGCTTTTCATACTCGATGCGGCTGGAATTCACCGCACTCATGGCACTCTCGAACAGTTCTCTATCCTTTTCGTCCGAAATCAGTTTCTCATAGGAGGCCGCGCGATCTGCTATGACGCCGTAAGTTCCGCGTATGGCGGTGTCGATTTCCATCTGCCGTGATGGCGTTGCGGTGATATACTCTGCGATATCCCCTTCGAGGTCACGCAGGCTGACCCGAATATCTGAGATGACGATTAGGCTAGGAACAGTGTTGTCGGCGATTTGGTTGAGGTTCTTCATGAACCCGTTGACTACGAATAGGGCAAAAGCTGACAACAGAAGCAACAAGACCGTGATCAAGCTGAAGCCGAAAGAAATTTGGCGTGGAATGTTCATGGCTGTGCTCTGGCATTCTCTTGGTTGGAGGGAGGAAGAAGATTTAGGAGGGGTTTTCAAGAAGCTGCTGGATGGAGGTGAAGTCGAGCAGGCGGTGGGCGTTCAGGATGATTTTGACGCCATCCTTTGCTTTGGCTAGGCCCGCAACGAACTCTGCATTGACGTCAAGGCGAAGACTGGGTGGGGTTTCGACGTCTTCCGGTCTGATGTAGGTCACGTCCTCGACGCAGTCGACGATGAGTCCGAAGCTTTCGCCTTCCTGGCTCTGCAGTATGACGATGCAAGCGTGTTCGTCATACTCGATCGGGGGAAACTCGAGTCTCTTCCGCAGATCCATCACTGCGACGATCTTGCCCCTTAGATTGATGACTCCCTTGATGCAACTCGGCATGCGAGGCACCGGCGTGATGGGTCGCAAACGGATGATCTCGCGGACCTTCAGAACAGGTATGCTGAAAGCCTCTTGCCCAAGGCGGAAGTTGAGATACTTTCCGCTTCCGATAGAAGTGGATCCGTCGTTCCCTGTTTTGCGATCCATCCAACCATCCGCCATTTGCGCCCACGGGCAGCCAGCTAGGGATGGCTAGGCCGAGCGAAAACGATCGCAGATTACAGTATCAAGCGTTTACAAATTGGTTAACTGACTTGAGTTGCCACCATAGGCGCCGCATAGCTGCGTATTTCTACGTACCATCGGGATCTTGATTGCATCACCAGCGCGCAAGGCACTCGAAACCTCTGACCAGGCTGACCACATACTGCTCAAAGTGTTTGGTTAAGTATTCGGTTGAGTGACTTGATCCTGCGGCTCCGGCGGAGTGGTCCAGCACTTACAGTTCAACTCACATGATGTCTCACCCTTGGAATTTTTGCGACAGCAGTCATCATTGTAGGCAGCAATGAAGGCTTCGAGAGAATATCTGATCTGTTGGCGACTTACAGATATCTACGATCAGGCAAGACATCCGATTTCATGGTTCTATTGGGTTGTGACGAGGTTGTAATTCCCCCCAAAAATCGCAAAAGCCGGCACAAGTTGAAGGTCTGAAATCGTGCTGAAGAGACATGACATGCTGGCCGGACCTGCCGGCAAGAACCGTCCCGGATTTACCGAAGGGAGTTTCATTTGAGTCATGCTGCCAGATCGGATTGCCCCATCATGTCGTAGCAGTGTTCTTCGACTTCAGCGGGCCGAATACTTCCGATGGACCCAATGAGCCTTCGGTTTTTCAACCGATCTACGCATTCAAGGATGGCAAACTCAACCGCCTTGAGGGAGCACCATGGCCTGCGGCTGTGAATGACATCAACGTATCAAAGGTCTTTGAAGGTTCTAGTCAGAATTTGTCACAGCTGACCCCGACGCTGTCAGCCAACGGCCCTGCGGCCATGTCGACCGATCGTTTGCTACCTTGTTCAATGTCCATTTAAAGCCGCAGTCCGGGTGCTGCACGAGCCTGTCACTCAGTATCAGATTTCCTTTGTCGGGCTTTGCTCAGGAGCGTCGAACGCGAAGCGTGGGTGCTCAGTCCAAGTGGTTCTCCATTCGACGATCCGCTGGGGAGAGCTATCTATGACCAAAGCCAGGTAACCAAACCCTTGCCTCATCGCGACATTGGTGAAGTCCGAGAAGCACAACATGTCGGGGGCAGTAACCGGATCTGGAGATTGACCAGGTCCATTGCTTGCGGAGTAGCGTTGTCGCTCAATCCTGCAGCGACCAACAAGCGGGGGCTTGGCGGTACAGGGCTGAGCCGGGACAGATCGGTGTCCGATATCTTGGCAATCAGTTGAGTAACCAGACGGGGATCGAGGAGGGATCCCTGCCGAGGAGTGGCGGCAGATAGGTTGCTGAAAGTTTCGCCAGAGTGCCATCCTTCTTCATGGCGTCTATGGCTTCATCCACAGCGGGTGTGTTTGGCGAGCCCTTCGGCGTGATTACGTTGATGCCCCAGTTGGTCTCGTACTGTCCCACCACGTCGAGCTCGCCTTTTGCGCGCGCGACGTCGGGCAAGAGAAGTGTTACATCAGTCATCACCGCGTCAATCTGACCAGCCTTTAGCGCATCCATCATCTCGGGACCAGATTGATATTGTGAAACCTCAGTATTGGGCTTTAGCTTGTTAATCACCCAGTCAGCGCCCAGGTTGCCCTTCAGGACGCCGATCCGCCTGTCGCGCAGGTTTTCCGCATTCACGTCATTGCCTACCTTGATCGCGATCCCAAGGTTGGCTGAGAAGTAGGGCTGTGAGAAATCGAATATCTCGCGGCGTTTTTCGGTCTCGCTGGTGGAAGCCATGCCGATGTCATAGCCTGTGGCCGAACCGTTGATGAACTGGTCCCAGGCCAGGTTCATGACCTTCAGATGTTTCAAAGCGGCACGCTGGGCAATTTCAGCAGCAATACAGTATTCGAAGCCGTCTCTGGTATCCTCCGCTGACGAGCCGTTCCACAAGCTGTTGCTGGGAAGGACAGTCGCCACGATCAGCGTGTCGGGTTCAACCGTGCTGAGAGAAATGCTGCCCGTTTCACCGGTCGGATCACAATTACCGAAATCTGGCGCATTGCCATCTGCCAGCGTGATGCTGGGCAGGGCAAAAGAGGATACAAGCAGGGTAAGAACAATGATGCGGATACCTGTCATTATAAAACCTTCTTTTGACTCAGGTTGCATTTGACTGTCCTTCTAACGAGCGCGGCCTGACCGACATTTGTGCTGGATAAGTTGAGATACTATTGCATGCTGGCGGTTTCGTCGAGATCGGTTTGTGGTGCGGTGTAGCTGGGAGCATGGCTCATTCCCAAAAATCAAGAATAGTGCCTCCAGTGGGACAGACGGCTGAGAAGAACATATGAGCGAGTAGAATGCACACATCTGCTCTGGCATGGAAGCGTCCGGCACGAATAGCTCTGGAGTGACAAGATTGATCAAGCCGAATACAACTGCCAACGATGATATACCGGTCTAAAGCTGGGCTGGAACATGGAAGTGCAGACCTCTGGGCGAGGTCAGTACTGAATCCCGAAAGCTCGGGGGCTCCGTATTGCTTGACAATTAATTTTCAATGATACGATAACGCTTATCGTCTATCTTCTGAACATTATTTCTAGCAGAAAAGGAAATTAAGATTATGAAGTCGCTCAAGTTCTTTGGCGTCTTTGGCATTGTAACCTTGTCATTGTCCCAATCAGCTAGTCTGGCTCAGAACATTCCATCTCTTACGGGAACTTGGGAGGGAATCGTGTCCGGTGGTTATCGGGTGGGAGATTTAGAGCTTACCCAAGATGAGAGCAAACCCAAGAATGCCACTGGTGCCGAGCGTCGCATGGTGATAGCAAGACAAGAGGGCTCAGGCTTCACTGGTTCATGGGGTTTGAACGGCAATAAGGAGTCCCTGCTCGGCGTAATACGCGCAGATCAGAAGACAATATTGATGGTTGATGATGATACCAATTTTATTGGAACTCTATTGTCAGATGATACCTTGGAAATGTGCGTTCAGGAACACGGCGCTGCTCAGATTGCGGTCTGTGTATTGATGAAGAAAGTGCAATAGGCATTGATGTATCTGTTCTGCAACTTGAGCTTCCCCCACTGAGGTGATCCGACTTGAAGGGTGCCTTGTGGCACGCGGCTTGACCACATCAGCCAGCGTGCGCTGGCCTCTATCAGTCCGCGGGCTCTCCCGCACGCCTAGCTCAGGTTGTCGCAGCTGATGTACGGCATTGCGCATTGCCGTGACGCACTCAACACCGAAGATCCGCGTCAGTGCTGCCGTGGGCGAGGCGAAGGGTGAGATCAGATCGGGATCTCGGCACTTGAGATTGGTGTGGAATTCGGGAATGCCGCCAGGTCGCCGTCTTGCAACATAAGTCCGCCACGGGACTTGGATGATCTTCCAGATTGACGAGGGCGTGCTGAGGGCCTTTCATCGTAGGCGTATCCAATGGTAACGTCTTTCCGTCCGGCAGGAGTGCATGATGAACGTCAATCGCTGGAAGCGCTATGCAGACTGGGACGAGCGGCCGTTGCGGCTCGACAAGTTTGCAGCCGAGGACCCTGCCAACGGTTTTTCCGCCTTCACAAGCCCCAATGATCCGCAGCCTGGGATCGGCATCGCCAATGGACGCGTGATTTCTCTCGATGGCGTCCTCGAGCGTGACTTTGACATGATCGACCGATTCATTGCGCGTCACCATATCGACCTCAGCGTTGCGCCTGAGGCCATGGCGCTGGATTCGAGCTTCGTTGCGCGCATGCTGGTCGACATGAATGTGCCGCGCGAGCATCTGGTGCGGCTTGCCCATGGCATGACGCCGGCCAAGCTGGCGCAATGCGTCTCGCAGCTTTCAGCGCTCGAGATCGCCTTTGCCTATTCCAAGATGCGGGCGCGCAAGACGCCTGGAAACCAGGCTCATGTGACCAATGCCAAGGACGATCCGCTGCAGCTTGCAGCAGACGCGGCGACTGCGGTGGCCTTCGGCTTCGACGAGATCGAGACGACCATGCGCGTGTCGCGCAATGCCTGGTCCAATGCGCTGGCATGCGCGGTGGGCGCCGCTGTCGGCCGCTGGGGCACGCTGTTCCAATGCTCCAGTGAGGAAGCGGAGGAATTGCGGATCGGCATGGCAGGCTTCACCTCCTATGCAGAGACAGTCTCCGTCTATGGCACGGAGAAGAGCTTTACCGATGGCGACGATACGCCGTGGTCCAAGGCGTTCCTTGCTGCCGCCTATGCCTCGCGCGGGATCAAGATGCGCTGTACGAGCGGTGCTGGCGCCGAACTGCTGATGGGCTTCCACGAGTCGAAATCGCTGCTCTATCTCGAAGCGCGCTGCCTCTGCCTGCAGCGTGGGATGGGCGTTCAGGGCACGCAAAACGGCGGCATAGATGGCGCACCGCTGACCGCCACCGTGCCTGGCGGCTTCCGGGAGTTGATGGCGGAAAATCTGATCGCGGTGTGGCTCGACCTCGAATGTGCCAGTGGCAACGATGCGCGTGCCACTGAATCGGAAATCCGTGTCGGCGCCAAGATCATGCCCTATCTGGTGGCCGGCTCTGACCTGATCTGCTCTGGCTTCGGATCAGTCCTCAAGTATGACAATTCCTTCAATCCTTCGCTTTTGAATGGCGAGGAACTTGAAGACTATTTGGTACTGCAGCGTGATTTTGAGGCGGATGGCGGGTTGACGCCGCTTCCCGAAGAAAAGGCGCTCGACCTGCGCCGCCGTGCCATTGATGCGCTCTCGGCCGTCTTCGCTGAGTTGGGGCTGGCCGATCCCACTGAGGCGATGAAGCGCTCTGTCGCGGTGGCGTCGGGCTCTGATGACACCGAAAGCTACACGCCGCGCGACGTCGCTTTTATCAGTGCAGCAATCAAGGATAGTGGGATCACCGTGGTTGATGTCATCAAGGCGCTGGCATTGCGCGGCTTTCGTGCTGAGGCGGAGAATTTGCTCAACATGGTGAAGCTCAGGCTTTCAGGCGATTACCTCCAGACCTCAGCCATGATCCGCAACGGGCGGATCGTCAGCGCGGTGAATGATCCCAATGATTATCTGGGGCCCGGATCCGGTTACCGCGTGTCAGAGGAACGGCGGCTCGAACTGAATGGCATCCGGGACCTGCTGGACCAGAAGGAGGTACTGCGCTCCGAAGCCTTGCATGAACGAGAAGAGGTTGCGCGGATTGTTTACCGCAGCCTGGGAGCGGCGGGAGCGTCCACCGACCAGGCGGATGTCGTCATCGGCATCAGCCCGGCCTTTGGCCGCAGATTGTTCCAGACCATGGCCGGGCACAGGCTTTCAGACGTGCTCCGCGAATTGACAAATGCCATCCTCGCGCGAGGGCTTACCCCCCGTATCGTGAGGTTCCGGCATACCGCCGACACATCCTTCCTTGGTCTTTCGGCAGCGCGCCTTGCAGGATCGGGCATTGGCATCGGCATCCAGGCCAAGGGCACGGCCGTGATCCACCAGAAGGACAGGCTGCCGCACAATAATCTTGAACTTTTCTCCAACGCACCCATCACCAGTCTTGCACATTATCGGGGGCTCGGCGCCAATGCTGCAGCCTATGCCCTGGGCGAGATGCCGGAGCCGGTTGTGGTTCCGCAGCGGGGCGAGGCAATGGGATCGCGCTATCACGCCCGCGTCGCCATGGTCTACGCAATCGAAACCACGCTCACTGAGGAGGGCGCACCGCCTGAATGGGTCGAGGTGACGTTCAAGGGAGGGCGGCCATGAGCCGTACGCGTGCTGACTATCCGCTGGCCGAAACGCAGCCCCAGGCCGTTGAAGGCCCGCGTGGCAAGCGGCTGTCTGACGTCACGCTTGATGCAGTACTCGATGGCCGTATCACGATGGAGGACCTGCGCATCACGCCCGGAGCTCTCCTCGCCCAGGGCGAGATTGCGCGCGATGCTGGCCGGCCTGCGCTGGCCCGCAACTTCGCGCGGGCAGCGGAACTGGTAAACGTGCCGCAGGATGTCATCATGCAGGTCTATGAATTGCTGCGTCCGGGCCGGGCGCGATCGAAGCAGCAGCTGATCGACGCAGCGCTCATGCTGCGCCAGTCTCATCAAGCCCATCTTATGGCGGAGTTCGTCGAGGAGGCCGCGCAGGTCTATGAAGAGCGCGGACTCTTCACTTTCCGTTTCTGATGAGACCACTTGAGGCAAGAGGTATATTGCCTTCGACCCCGGATGTTTGAAGTCATCACCTCAATCTGGCCTTAAGGCTGAATGCGGATTTGGCGGCGGCGCGCGATCGGAAGGCGTCGATAGGATACCCCTTGGTTCCTGCCGCGTCACCTCTGGTTGGCTGGCAGGATATGCCGTGGCCGCCAGCGCATTGCTAAGGGTCTCTACTGGCGCCGGATCCTGGAGGGTCAATGGTGTTTCAGGTCAAAAAACTTGTTGTCGCAATCTTGTCTGACGCATGCAATTGTGTGGCGACTTTGGAGAAGATGATGACAGCGCTGTTTTCCCGGGCGATGTCTTCAACTTGCTATCTGTGGGGCCAAGGGAATGAAGTTTGCTGCGAGGGCGCTGTTGTGTCTTGCTTGTGCTGGACTCTTGATCCTCATCCTCCAGTCGATTCAGCCCAATCTTGGCGCTTGGGCGCAGACTTCCGAAACGCTTCACATGGATCCAGCGGCCTTGCAGCCGGATCATCCGGACAGGCAGGTATCCGCGGATAGCCTTCGTGGTGGCTGGATTGAGGCGAGGCCCTTCCAGTGGTTGGCGGAGGGCCAGCTTGAGGGGCCACAAGGGCTTGATGTTGGCATCCTTGCTGATGCACTTCGGCTGGCGGGCATGGAAGCCCATCTCCGCAAACAGGCATGGTCAGGGCAACTCGCAGACCTTATCGAGGGTAGGGCGGATATTGCGCTGGGGGCATTCAAGCCCGCGGATGGTGATGATCGGTTCCACTATTCCGCTCCCTATCGCTGGGCGCGGATCTCGCTGTTTGTGAGGGCCGGGGACGAGGAACGTTATCGTGCAAGCAACATTCTCAGTCTCCTGTCCGATGACCGGGACTTCCGGATTGGCGCCATTGAGGGTCGACTCTTCGAAGACCCGGAGTTGAACCGCAGCATCGAGCGTGCAGTCGGGTCCGGCAGGGTCGTCCATGCGCATAGTGATGAGGATAATCTGCGAAATCTTGTCAGGGGAGACATCGATGGATTTGTGGCCGACAGGCTCGGGGTGGCCGCTACGGCATTGGCGGAAGGCTACGGCTCTCAGATTGCGGAGGTTCTGTTGCCTGGAACCTCAGGCGTACATTTCATACTGAGCAAGAAGACTGTCCCGGCGAAAACACTTGAGCGCATCAATGATGCTATTGCATCGCTTGAGGAGAGTGGCCAGCTTACCAAACGACTGCATACGACGATCTTTTCTGTCGTCATCAATTATGCTCTTGCCAGTGAATTATTCGTTATACTGAGCATCATTGGTACGGTGGCTTTCGCAGTATCTGGCGTATTGATCGCCTATCGCGAGAATTTCAGCGTTTTCGGTGCATTGGTTCTTTCAGCCCTGCCAGCCGTTGGCGGTGGCGCCCTGAGAGATCTTCTCTTCAACAGGCATCCGATGGCCGTGATCTCCGACCCGCTTTATCTGATGCTCGTTGGTGCAACTGTCTTGTCCGGCTTCGTCATCTTGAGCCTCTGGCAACTGTTCGTGCGGAGCAGGCAACAGCAGCCGGCCGTTACCCGGGCTGCAAGCATGTTCTCGATGAAAGGCGTTCAGCAGATCTGCGATGCGGCTGGCCTTGCTGCCTTCACCGTATCGGGTTTTGCAGTGGCGCTTTCCGTAGGCGCTGACCCACTCTGGCTATGGGGGCCGATTTCGGCAATGCTGACGGCAGCAGGGGGAGGGATCCTCCGGGACATGGTTCGTCAATCCGGCAAGGTTGGTAGCTTGAAAGACGACTTCTACGCTGAAGTTCCCTTGCTTTGGGGTCTTGGTCTTTCTCTGTTTCTGCTCAGCCGCCCCAGCATGCTGATGCCTGAAGAGATCGGCACGGCCACGATTGTGACGCTGATTGGCGCTTTCCTGACCCGCCTCCTCCTGGTTTTCCTCGGAGTGCGGGCAATTCCTTTTCGATGGCCTCGGGACCGGAGCGCGGGTGATGGCTGAGCAGCCGGGCAGGCAGAATCATGGCTGATCGGTTCGAAGCCGAATGTCAGCGGCGTCCTATGGCCGGGTTTGCGGCCTCACAGGCCCAGCGGGCAGGCCCTTGCCTGACCCTTGCGGTGCATTGAAAGAGAAATGAAATTGTGCTGGTGAAGGCATATCACGGGAACCATTCGCGGAAAGACCATGGCTATGATCATTGCATTACATCTCGCCAGCCGCCAACGAATCAAGTGAGTCATGTCCTGGTCTGTTGATTCCACGGTCCTGATGGCGATGGGCGTTTGCATTGCAGCCGCTCTATCGACCGTGCTCGGTAGCCTGTCGGTCCTGGTCACAAAGCAGCCCAGCCCCCGGCTGTTGGCCTTTGGGCTGGCCTTTGCCGGCGGAGCCATGGTCTATATCTCGCTCGTGGAAATCTTCTGGAAGGCGGAAGCCGGTTTTGCTGGCGGGGTCACGGCGCGAACAGCTTACGTCTATGCCACTCTGGCCTTCTTTTCCGGCGTGCTGATGCTCGCTATGATCGATCGACTCATCCCTAATCCGCACGCCCTGATGTCTTCGGCCGCGACGGACAGTCATCACATCCGGCGGGTCGGGGTGCTGGCGGCCCTGGCCATCACGGCGCACAACCTGCCAGAGGGACTGGCGACCTTTCTCGCCACACTCGACAATCCGGCAGTGGGCATTTCGCTTGCGGCGGCAATCGCCGTTCACAACATACCGGAGGGCGTTTCGATCGCCATCCCCATCTATTATGCCACTGGCAGCCGGCGGACGGCCATTGTGGCTACTTGTCTGTCGGCGCTGGCCGAGCCGGTCGGCGCCTTGATTGGCTATCTGCTTCTGGCGCCGTTCCTGACGCCTGCAGTCTTCGCCTGGGTGTTTGGGGCGATTGCAGGTGCGATGGTGTTTCTTGCGCTTGATGAGCTTCTTCCAACTGCAAAGCGCTATGCGCAGGGTCACGAAACGGTTTACGGCATGGTCATAGGCATGGCGGCAATTGCTGTCAGCCTGATGCTGTTCAAGTGAGCGGTGGAGGACTTTCATCCATGGTGGCACGGAAGACTGATCTGGACGGGTTGGTTCACTTGCTGTCAACCGTTGCTGACGCACGGTGCATCGCCGGTATCGCCGGTGCGCCGGGTTCCGGCAAATCAACGATCGCCGCTCAGCTCGAGGGCAGGCTGAACGCCATGGCAGCAGGAACTGCCGCCGTGCTGCCCATGGATGGCTTCCATTATGATGACAGGCTGCTCGATGCGCTGGGCAGGCGGGCCCGCAAGGGCGCACCCGACACGTTTGATGTCGGTGGGCTCCATCACATGCTCACGCGGCTCAAGGCCAATAACGAGGAGGACGTGGCCGTGCCCGTCTTTGACCGCGACATCGAGATTGCCCGGGCGGGTGCCCGCCTGATTCCGCGCCATGTGCGCGTGGTCATTGTCGAGGGCAATTACCTGTTGCTCCGTCAGGAGCCCTGGGCCTCGCTGCGGCCGCTATTTCACATCACGGTGATGGTGGAAGCCACTATCGACACGCTCCGTCAGCGCCTGATCGAGCGCTGGCAGCGCTACAACTTGCCGGCCCATGACATCCACCGCAAGGTGGAAGAAAATGATCTGCCCAATGGCCGTCTCGTCATTGCTGAAAGTGCAGGGGCTGATCTTTGCTTTGCAAGTGATTTTCACGATTAGAGGAAGCACCGGCCCGGGGATCGTTGCAATACTCATGGGGAAGCATGTAAAGCTGATGCGAACGGTGCGTGGCCGGTGAAGCCGGGTGCCGGAGCTGGGCTTGGGGCTGTGAACGGTGATGACAGGCTATCCGCGTGACATGAAGGGCTACGGCCGTGCCATTCCCGATCCCAAATGGCCCGGTGGCGCCTTCGTGGCCGTGCAGTTCGTGCTCAACTACGAGGAGGGGGGCGAGAACAACATCCTGCATGGCGATGCCGCGTCGGAGGCGTTCCTGTCCGAGATCATCGGCGCCCAGCCGTGGCCTGGCATGCGCCACTGGAACATGGAATCCATCTATGAATATGGCGCCAGGGCCGGCTTCTGGCGCCTGTGGCGCCTGTTCACGGCTCGCCAGGTGCCGCTCACCATTTATGGAGTGGCGCACGCGCTCATGCGCTCTCCCGACCAGGTCGAGGCCATGAAGGAGGCTGGCTGGGAGATAGCCAGCCACGGCCTCAAATGGGT
>NZ_JBIIDX010000006.1:0-43365 GCF_044238155.1 Aestuariivirga sp.
CCATATCTGTATCTCCTTCGGATCAGTAGCTGACATATACGTCGGTGACGAGATCTGCTGCCGTTGGTAACGGCGCAGACTTGGCAAAAGCCACAGCCTGCTCGATTTCGGATATGACCTCGCGGTCAATAAGCTCAAGCTCGGAACGATTGATAACTCCGGCTTCCATCACGCGGCTGGAAAAGATCTTTATACAGTCCTTATTGGCACGGATATCCTCAAGCTCGCCCTTGCCACGATAAGTTTGCTGGTCACCCTCAAAGTGACCATACATGCGGATCATCTTGCATTCGAGCAGTGCCGGACCGCCACCCTCGCGAGCTCTCTTGATAATCTCGCCCGCCGCTTCGTAAACGGCGAAAAAGTCTAACCCGTCTACAGTGACCCCGGGAAGACCAAAACCCGCAGCCCGGTCGACATACGAATCGACAGCAACTGCATAGTCACGGGATGTGGATTCTGCATAGCCATTGTTTTCGACGACAAATATTGCTGGGAGATTCCAAACTGCAGCAAGATTTAGGCTTTCAAGGAATGTCCCTTGATTAGAGGCTCCGTCTCCGACAAAGGAGATCGCCACAGCGCCATCGCCTCGATACTTGGCGGCAAGAGCCGCCCCGCACACCAGAGGGGCACCTGCACCAAGAATGCCGTTGGCACCCATCATTCCCTTGGAGAGATCGGCAATGTGCATCGACCCACCCTTGCCACGACAGGAGCCCGCTGCCTTGCCATAAATTTCTGCCATCATCTCCTTGGGATCAACCCCTTTTGCAATACAATGACCATGTCCGCGGTGGGTGGAAGCGATTCGATCTTTATCCTCGAGATGCATCATGATGCCCGTGCCAGCAGCCTCCTCACCGGCATATAGGTGAACAAAGCCGGGTATATCGCCCTTGGCGAAGTCGGCATGCAGGCGTTCCTCGAATTCGCGGATTGTCCGCATCGTGCGATAGGCCTTCAGCAAACCCTTCTTGTCCAGTGGGAAAATTCCCGCAGTACTGTTCGGAGCCGTCATAGCCATCCTCCCTGTGGTTTAGGCGTTTATCTTGGGTTCAAGGCGCATCAGTCCGTGGCGGGACGCATAGTGCATGCAGCCTCTCACGTTCACGGTCTTGAAAGCATTCTGCAACAACTCGATAGTGACACGATCATCTCTACTAAAGGCCAGTTCACGCTCGCCATCAAGGGCAATTGAGCCATCCGTTATGGAAGGCCTGTATTTTACATCAGCTACCATCGGTTCAAAATCACGAATGCCGATGCCTCGCATATAGCCCGGTGCAATCGGTGTATCGAGGAGGATATTGGCCTCGTCTTCGGGTCCGAGCCTAACGTGCAATCCGCCTGGATCAAGCCTTGAGACATAACTCAGCAGACCCGCAATCGCAGACATGCCAATGACCTCGGGATCAGCGAAGGTAACAAACAGCTCGCGAAAGGTTTCCGTGCGCCATAGAGCACGGGCACCGATATAGCGTTCGGTTACAACCGCTACATCGACGAGCGCAATTTCATCGTGGTCATTGACCCGTACGACGATCTTCTTGTTCGGTAGAAACGCTTCGGACGGCGGTACCTTGCCAGTTACGGCAAGCCCAACTGCCAATCCCGTGATGGTCGGCTCCCGGTGCTCTGGAAACGCATTGTTTGTTCCGGTGGATATCCCCGCGATAGGAACATCGCCGCAAGCGGTCACGACGGCACGGTGCGTACCGTCGCCACCAAGCACCACAATAGCCTTTGCCCCCTTCTCCTTCATCAACCGGGCGGCCTTGAGCGTATCCTCAACCGTTCCGGAGATTTTGAAATCAAGATACTCGATCTGCGGGAAATGCTTGAGCCCCTGGTTCTCAGCGCGGTCAATGCCGCGGCGAACATGATGTCGTATGCCACCATTTTCAGGCATCATGTACACGTGGTCGACGCCACAGGCCTTAACGCAGGATAAAACCCGCAGCACGATATTGGCTCGATCCGTGATCTGAAGAGCGGTGGCGTTGGCGATCACCCGGCGGATATCGCGCGCCGACACGGGGTTCGCTATGATGCCAATGGCGACGGCCATGAACCTACCTCAATCCTGGGCAACCGCGTAGCTGAGCCGCCAAGCGGTAAGGCCTAATCTGTCCTCGCCTCGAAGAGGCAGAAAAGCAGCACTTGCCCCAAAGAGCAATAAGGTTTTCTGCATATCAATCCAACCATCTACGCCATTGTTTTGCGGATGCGAAGGAATTCATCGGAAAAAGAATTCAGGATGAACTTGATGTGCAAACATAGCTTGCAGCCAACCTCGGTCTACGAGATGATGACAACGTCAAGTCTTGAATTTCATGGGATTCAAAATGGCTCTCACCCGCGTGATCGTGGAACTGGGTATGGGTACTGACCTGACGGGGGCAGACTACACCAAGGCTGCCATTCGTGCGCTGAAAGATGCGCTCTGGCACAACTCCCTTACCATTGCGCCAGCCTTTGGCAGGAAACCGCAGGAAATGCATGTGAAGGTGCTGATTGGCGTACCAAAACCCGAGAGTGTGGATAAGGCGGCAGTAGCGGCGGTGCTCCCCTATGGAACGTCATCCGTTGATGTGACCGAAGGAGGTCTCGAGATCATGAATGATGAGGGCACAAACTTGACTGTGATCGCAAATGCAGCAGCCATCGTCTATCTCGACATGCCGGAGACACCCTGATGGTCCTGAAGCGCATTATTCTTGAGATGGGCCACGGCAATGACATGCACGGAGGTGACTATACAAAGGCGGCAATACGCGCCGTCCAGGATTGCATCCACCACTCTTCCCTGCCTTTTCTTCGGACCCTCAACATCGCACCTTCGGAAATGCAGATCGAGGTCACGATCGGCGTCCAAGAGCCTGAGAAAGTAGACACCACAGCAGTCGCCAAGAGCCTGCCACATGGCCAAGTAACCGTGAAAGTGGTCAGGGGAGGGCTTGACGTACCGGATGACGAGCGCGGCGGAGCATCAGTCGTTGCCACCGCAGCGGTGGCAGTCCGCATACCTCTTTCAATTTGACAATCCATGACATGTTGGGTTTTCCGGTTGCAGGTTAGGTAGCAAACTGGCTCCTTGGAGAACGTCTCATCCACCGCTGAAATTCTTGAACTCATTCAATTCGCCTGGTTTTGCCAGGCTCTGAAACCAGATGATGGTCGTACTACAGAATCATGAGCACGACCGGACAATTGTCTTGGCCAATTTTCCAACCGATGTTCTGGATGATGTGCCCCTGGATGATTTACAACCAAAACGAGAACACCGAGGAAGAATTCGCATTAGTTGACTCAGAATAGAAGCAAGTGTGCGCCGCAACATCTCAAAATTCAACCATTTCTAATACTTATTGATAATCACGAGAACAAAAGTATCATATAATTCAGATTATGGCTGGCATTCTGCCACGCCCGCGAGGAACAGTGCCATGAACGCCTTCGGCAGCATCAAGGCAAACGCCCGTCCGTTCTACCAACGGCACAACCGTCACGAGTTACTGGCTGCACTCCATCGAATGCATCTGATCCGCCGTTTTGAAGAGGGAGCGGAGGAAGCCTATATGCGAGGCCTCATCCACGGTACCATGCACCTCTCGATTGGGCAGGAGGCCAGCGCCGTCGGAGCAACCATGGCACTGCGCCGGTCTGACTACATTACCTCCACCCACCGCGGCCACGGCCACTGCATCGGCAAAGGCGCTGATCCGAAACTGATGTTCGCTGAATTCTTCGGTAAGGAGGAGGGTTATTGTCGCGGGCGTGGTGGCTCCATGCACATTGCCGATGTCTCGACTGGCAATCTCGGTGCTAACGGCATCGTAGGCGGGGGACTGCCAATTGCAGTGGGTGCTGCACTCGCCATTCGCAAGCAGAAACGCGACAATGTCGCCCTCTGCTTTTTTGGAGACGGCGCATCCAATGAGGGGGCATTTCACGAAGCCCTCAACATGGCGAGCCTTTGGAAGCTGCCTGTCATCTTTGTCTGCGAGAATAACAAGTATGGTATGTCGGTTTCAACCGAGCGATCAATGGCAGTCGCAAACGTCGCTGACCGCGCATCTGGCTACAACATGCCAGGTGTTATCGTGGACGGCAACTCGGTAGCCGACGTCGAGGAAGCGGCCGCCCACGCCGTGGAACGGGCCCGACTGGGCGAAGGTCCAAGCCTGATAGAGTGCAAGACCTATCGGACTCGTGGCCACTCACGTTCTGACCGCAACCGCTACCGCAGTAAGGAAGAGATTGAGGCCTGGAAAGCCCAGGACCCCCTACCCCGTTTTGAAGCAGAACTCATGGCATATGGCATAGCTGATGAACCGGCAATCGCTGCTGTGCGCAAGTCAGCAGAGGCAGAAATTGCGGATGCCATTGAGTTTGCCAGACAGGGCACAGATCCAAGCCCGGAGTATCTCGGTCGTGATGTTCATTCGCCTGAGGCGGCTTGATGACAGCGCGTGAGTTAACCTACGCACAAGCCGTTCAGGAGGCATTGGCTCAAGCCATGGATGCCGACCCGAGCGTGTTTCTGATGGGCGAAGATATCGGCATCTATGGTGGAGCGTTCCAGGTGACCGGCGACCTGGTGCATCGCTATGGTGAAGAGCGTGTGATGGATGCTCCAATTTCGGAACTGGGCCAGGCCGGTGTTGCGGTAGGCGCTGCTCTTGCTGGCTGCAAGCCGGTGCTCGAATTTCAGTTCTCGGACTTTGCCACACTTGCAATGGAGCAGATCGTAAATCAGGCGGCAAAGCTGCGCTTCATGCTGGGAGGAAAGGTGCATGTACCGCTGGTTATGAGGTTCCCGGCGGGATCCGGGACAGGTGCAGCCGCTCAGCACTCTCAGTCCCTTGATGCTTGGTTCGCACATGTACCTGGCCTCAAGGTAATTCAGCCCGCAACACCAGCGGATGCAAAAGGCATGTTGCTTTCTGCAATCGACGACCCCGACCCTGTCATGGTCTTTGAGCATAAGCTGCTCTACAAGATGAAAGGCGAGGTCCCAGAGCAACCTTATCGCGTGCCCATCGGAAAAGCCGATGTCGCACGCCAGGGGATTGATGTCACTGTCGTCGCGACGGGCATCATGGTCCATCGTGCTCTTGAGGCATCGACACATCTTGCAGCAGAAGGTATCGAGGCCGAGGTAATTGACCTCCGCAGCCTCAGGCCTATCGACACCGCCACCATCGTCAAGAGTGTCAAGAAGACCACCCGACTCGCATGCGTATATGAGGGCGTGAAGACGCTCGGTATCGGAGCCGAGATTAGCGCGCGTATTGCCGAGAGTGAGGCGTTTGATCATCTGGATGCACCGATCCTTCGGCTTGGCGGCGCCGAGACACCTATTCCCTACAATCCCGTCCTTGAGAAGGCCGCAGTGCCGCAAGTCCCCGATATCGTCGCCGGACTGCGAGCCCTGGTACGAGGACGTATCTGACGTGGCTTTTGAAGTCATCCTGCCCCGCGTCGACATGGACATGACGAACGGTACCATCAGAACGTGGTATGCCCGCGAAGGTGACAGAGTGGTGCGCGGTGCTGCACTTTTTGAAATCGAAACCGGCAAGGCTGCAATGGAAATCGACGCGCCTACCGACGGCATCCTCGGAACCATTCTTGTTCCAGCAGGCGGTATGGCACCGGTCGGATCTGCTGTAGCGTATATCTTCGAAGAAGGTGAAACTCCCGAGACACACCTTGCCCTGCCCTCTCGTTCGCCTCCAGATGCCATCCAGCCTGATCTCGTTACGTTCCAACCTGCACCGCAGCCTCAGTTGATCGCAACGCGGCCAGATCAAGAAACCATAATCCGCGCTACCCCGCTTGCACGCCGAATGGCCCGTGAGGCAGGCTTGGCGCTAAATGCAATTGCCGGCAGTGGGCCATCTGGCCGCATTACCGCGGATGACGTTCGCCTTGCTGGACAGGCGGGCCGCAATCGCCCACTGCCTATGATGATGAGTCTGGTCTGCAGACTTGACCGGTTACTCGAATTACTTGTGCGGATTAATGATTCTGCGCCCAAGAACCCTGATGGCACGCCGCAGTGGATGATCCCGATCGATGCACTTGTTGTAAAGGCGCTGGCCTTGGCGCTACACCAGGGTCCCGATATGACAACACTTCGTTCCAGCGAACTGGTGGTTAGTTGCGGTACAGCCGGCATCATTCATCATGCTGCGCGCCAACCACTGGCAAGGATAGCTGAAGCATTGGAAAACCCCTTACATTCAGCCCCTGCGTCGCCAGCAGCTATGCTTTGGACCTTCCTTGCCGATGGCGTTGGTATCGAGCAGTTTACCGTGCCATTTGATCCACCAACTATGTTGAGCATCTCAGTTGGAGCACTCTCTGAGCGTGTCGCAATTGTAGATGGCAAGGTAATTACAGTGCGCGAAACCAATTGTACGCTCCTCGCAGATCCCAATACTCTTGGAGTTCCAGCGGCAACGGAAATCCTATCGGCATTCCGGCGGTTCTTGGAAGATCCACTATTGATGCTGGCATGAGAACTTACTCTACACCATGACTGACCAGTCCCCTGCTCGTACAGTCCGCTCTCAGCCCAAATCCGAGCGCGGCTCTGGTCGTATCGCCCGCAATCGCATGCGTATTGCTTGGATGTATTATGTTGAGGGCCTGACGCAGAATGAAATCGCCGAGCGGCTAGGTATTGGCCGTGTCACGGTCGTACGTAACCTCAATGAGGCCATCCGCCAACGTGAGGTCAAGATTTGGATTGATGGGGATGTCTCGGAATGCTTCTCGCTTGAATCCGATCTGAAGCGTCGCTTTGGGCTCAAGGATGCGGTTGTTGTTCCAAGCCCGGTGAACTCCGATAACGCGACGAAATCAATCGGTGTGGCCACCGGAATCCATGTTTCCGATATCATCGAAAACGGCATGACGGTTGGTGTGGGTTGGGGAGCAACCCTCTATGAATCGCTCGCCACCCTTGCGCCGCGCGAAACCTCTGACATGGAAGTGATTTCGCTGCTTGGCGGCATTGTTCAGGCCAGGCGATTCAATCCAGCCGAGTTCGCCTGGCAATTCGCGCGCCTGATGGATGCGGATTGTTATTTGTTTCAGGCGCCAGCCGTCGTAGACTCAGCCACTACTCGGGAAACGCTGATAGAGCGATGCGGCCTGTATGACATTCTGCGCCGCGCCGAACGTCTCGATCTTGCCCTGCTGAGCGTGGGAACTATGTCGCCAACGTCAACGGCATTCCGATTTGATCTGATCAGCGCGGAGGAACGGCAAGAGCTTCTCGATCTTGGGGCGGTTGGCGACCTTCTGTACAATTTTTTCGATGCTGAGGGGCACCTCGTTGATCATCCCGTAAACCGGCGGGTGATGTCGGTGCCAATCGAGCAGTTGCGCAAGACTCCAATCCGCATCATCGCTTCAGGCGGCCTCGAAAAGGTCGAAAGCCTGATGGGCGCCATCAAGCTCATTGACTGCAACGTTCTCATCACCGACGAGGGGACTGCACAGGAACTTCTCAAGCGATAGGTCGACGTCACCATTGAGCTACGGGTCGGCTCAGCCAATGCGCTTCGCTGCAGCCCGCAGCTTCCAGCCGAAGACCAGCAACACCATCCCAACGATGACGGCAGTGCCAGCAATAATCCAGATGATGCTGATCGTTGCATCTGCCGGATAGAAGACAATCAGCAGACCCAGCACGGCTCCGATCACGCCAGACAACGCGAGAAGCCCTGCGTGTTCTATGTCTTTCCGGAGCGCGATCGCGCCAATCAGCTGCAGCAGACCAGCAGCAACGTTCCACAGACCGATGAGCAACACCACGTAGACAACGGCGAAGCCAGGGAACAACAGGCAAACCAAGCCCGCCGCTATGCCTGCAAGGGCCGTGAGCAGACCGGTCACCGAGCGTTCCGCCGCCTGCCCCCTGAACAAGCCCCACAAGGCGAGCGCCCCGTCAACCAGCGCATAGATACCGAAAATCGTGACAACAATCCCAAGCGTAATGCCGGGATAGATAAACGCCAAGATGCCAAAGGCAAGGCTGGCCAATCCCCGGAGCAGAATGGTTCGCCACAAGGATGTGAAGAAGGTTCGCATGGCCATGGCTTCGGTCTCCCGTCTCGATGAACTCAGGCTAGCAGAAACCCGACGGTCCGGGAAATCCTATCAACTGGCACCGATCACCTGTGACCACTCACAGGCAAGCGGCGATTGTCCCTTGGCAAGCCCTTCAGCTTCCGCCTGCTGGGTCGGCGTCATCTGTGTCCAGATCTTGGCCGCCGCCTTGCCCCCGTCGACCTCACCCAGCGCGGCCGCACGCTGATACCATGCATAGGATACCGGCAGATTGGTGCGGGGATCCGCAACCTTGGCTGCCACCCGCCGCATCATGCGAGGCCCCGACACGATGTCGCCGGAATAGATCTCCGCCAGCTTCAAAGCAGCTGGACCATAATTCTGAGCAGCTGACCGGCACAACCATGCAACCGATTGCTGAGTATTGTAAAAGCTTGGTCCATCGTTGTCCAAGGCGCAGCACATCGACTTTCCGACCTTGTACTGGGCTTCGGCGTTTCCAGACTCTGCAGCTGCCATGTTCATCTCGGCCTCTGCCTTGTCGCGCGCTATGCTGGCTCCCTCGACAGCCACGCCCGCACAGCCGGCCAGAGCCAGACCGAACGCAACGACGATACCCACCATCCACACCCTTGCCAGCATCCCAACACCTTTTTCGTGAATCACCCAATCACCAGTTGATCTGAGCACAGGCGACACCTGTGGCGGCATCCGTAAAGACACGCAGTGCCGGCGCTTTTGGGTGTTTTTGCGCTTCGCAACGATGATTGATACGTTCATCTGCCCAGAGAAGAAGGAAGATTAGTCTGCAGCCAACCCCCGGGATCGGGCCTGATTCAACCCGAGACATCCAGTTCACTGGCAAGGCCTTTAGTGGCCAGCGCAGAAGCGTTTCGCGGCATGCACCTCCCGTGTCTTCCGGCAACGTCCCGCCGGAAGGCGGCGAACCGCGGGACCGTCAAACTCTCCCCACATAAGTGAACAAGCTGCAATGTCCATGACGCGGTGTCATCGAATCCCATAGAGGACACTGGCATATCAGCCAATAGTCACCACGCACGTCGAAATTCATTACGCCGCGGGAGGGTCACCCTGCCGCTATCATTCTGGTCAGTTGAGGCCCTGAAGCGTCGCGATATAGTCGATCAGGTTCGCCACCCGGCGGGCCACCGTGCTGTCATCGCCCTCAGCGCCGCCGAGCCCGTCAGCGGCCTCTTCTTTGAACCACACGCCCCACACCGGCATTTCGCGGGTGCCGTGGCCGGCAAGCGGCGCGCGCCCGTCGACCAGCTCGGCCAGCCGCTCGCGCGGGAATGCGCCGTAGCGGGCGGTAAGGGTGGTGAGGTCCGGCGCGGGCGTGCTGAGGCCGAAGGACTTGGGGCCATCGCCCTTGCCGGTCTCGCCATGGCAGCTGGCGCAATACATCTTGAAATCAGCCTCGCCGGAGATAAGCCCGTTGGAAACATCGGCGGCCTGCGCGGAGCCGGCAGCCAACGCCAATGCCAGGATGACCGCAGAGATGCGTGACTTGACCATGCGAACCTCACTTTCGATCTTGCGCCGGAAACGAGCTTAGGGCGGCGGGGCGCTGATCCGCAAGATCATGTTCCACGCACATAGTCATCATGCCCGGATTTGATCTGGGCATCCTCTTTCTTGCCAGCCATCAAAGAGGACCCCCGGGTCAAGCCCGGGGGTGGATGAGAGGAACGTCAACCGCTTACCCGGCCCTACGCTGACGCAGGCTTCAGCTGCACACTCTCGCCGCAGCCGCAGGCCGAGACCTGGTTCGGGTTATTGAACACGAAGCCGGATTTCAGCGTCGAGGTCTGGAAATCCATCTCGGTGCCGAGCAGGAACATCATCGCCTTGGCGTCAATCAGGATCTTCACGCCCTTGTCTTCGACGACCTCGTCGAAGGGCTTCTGGTCCTCGGCCCATTCCAGCGTGTATTCCATGCCCGCACAGCCGCCGTTCTTGACCCCGATGCGCAGGCCCGCCACCGGCTTCCCTGCATTGGCCATGATCTCGCGCACGCGGTCTGCGGCGGCGTCGGTAAGTTTCATGATCTGCGGGCGCGGACGTGCTGCGGCGGATGTCATCACAAAGCCTCCTTACCACATGTTCATGGCAACGCGGGCCTCATCCGACATGCGGCTGTGGTCCCACGGCGGATCGAAGACGATGGTGGCCTTGGCGCTCTTGACGCCGGGCACAGCGGAGACGGCGTTCTCCACCCAGCCTGGCATGTCGCCGGCCACCGGGCAGCCGGGTGCCGTCAGCGTCATCTCGATCGCCACGTTGCGCTCATCGTCGATGTCGACCTTGTAGACCAGGCCCAGCTCATAGATGTCGACCGGGATTTCGGGGTCATAAACGGTCTTAAGCGCCGCCACGATGTCATCCGTGAGCCGCGCCAGTTCGTCCGGCGGAATGGCTGACGGGTTGGGCGCGGTTCCGGCCTCGGCCGGGGTTTCGGTCATAGCCTCGCTCATCCGAATATCCTCCGGGCGGAAATCAGCGCTTCAGCCAGTGCATCCACTTCTTCAAGCGTGTTGTACATGGCAAATGACGCACGGCAAGTGGCAGTGACGCCGAAGCGCTGCAGCAGCGGCTGCGTGCAATGAGTACCGGCGCGCACCGCCACACCCGCCCGGTCGATCACGGTCGCCACGTCATGGGCATGCGCCCCTTCCATGGTGAAGGAGACGATGGCGCCCTTGTTCCGGGCACGGCCGAAGATCCGCAGCGAATTGATCGCCGAAAGCCGCTCGGTGGCGTAGTCGCGCAGCTTCGCCTCATGCGCGGCAATGTTCTCAAGCCCGATGCCGCGCATGTAATCCAGCGCCGCGCCAAGGCCGATCGCCTGCACGATCGCCGGCGTTCCTGCTTCGAAGCGATGCGGCGGCTCATTGTAGGTGACGGCCTCGGTGGTGACCTCGGAGATCATCTCGCCACCACCCTGATAGGGCGGCATGCGGTCGAGCAACGCCTTCTTTCCATAGAGCACGCCGATGCCGGTGGGCCCGTAGGTCTTGTGGCCGGTGAAGACATAGAAGTCGGCATCCAGCGCACTCACGTCCACCGCCATGTGGACAGCCGCCTGCGAGCCGTCGACCAGCACCGGAATGCCACGCGCATGCGCCAGCCGGATCACCTCCGCCACCGGCACGACGGTGCCGAGCGCATTCGACATCTGGGTTATGGCCACGATCCTGGTGCGCGGCGTCAGCAGCTTCTCGAATTCCTCGATCAGGAAATTGCCATCCTCGTCGATGGGCGCCCACTTCAGCACCACGCCCCGCCGCTCGCGGTGGAAATGCCACGGCACGATGTTGGAGTGGTGCTCCATGATCGACAGCACCACCTCATCGCCCTCGCCCAGCACCATGCCACCAAAGCTCTGCGCCACCAGGTTGATGGCCTCAGTGGCGTTGCGGGTGAAAATGATCTCCTCGGTGGAGGCGGCGTTGAGAAAGCGGCGCACGCTCTCGCGCGCGTCCTCGAAGGCCTGGGTGGCGGCGTTCGAGAGATAGTGCAGGCCGCGGTGGACGTTGGCATAGTCCTCCGTATAGGCCTTCATCATCGCATCGAGCACCGGCTGCGCCTTCTGCGCCGAGGCGGCGTTGTCGAGATAGACCAGCGGCTTGCCATAAACCTCGCGCGACAGGATCGGAAAATCGCGGCGGATGGCGGCAACATCGAGGGACATCAGCCTGCCCTCCCCTGGCGCAGAAGCCACGCCTCGGCATAGTCGGCGAGTGCGGCCCGGATGCCCTCGTCGTGAATGGCCTCGAAGGCCTCGCCCACGAAAGCTGAAATCAGCAACGCCTTGGCCTCGGCCTCCGGAATGCCGCGCGACATGAGATAGAACATATGATCGTGGTTCAGCTCTCCCGCCGTGGCGCCATGGCCGCACACCACGTCATCGGCGTAGATTTCGAGTTCCGGCTTGGCATCGAATTCAGCCGTGGGAGACAGCAGCAGCGCATGGCTTGATTGCTTGCCGTCGGTTTTCTGGGCGCCGGGCCGGACGATCACCTTGCCCTGGAAGATGCCGCGCGCCTGGCCGTCCATCACGCATTTGAACAGTTCCCGGCTCACGCAATTGGCAAGCTGGTGATCGACCACGAGGCGGGTGTCGGCATGCTGGCGGCCGCCGAGCAGATAGGCGCCCGACACCCGCGCATCGGCGAACTCGCCGTTCAGGCGATAGGTGCCGTTCTGGCGGTTGAGGCGCGCGCCCGCCGTCACCGTGAAGTCCCTGAGCGTGGCGCTGTGGGCGAGCGTCACATGCGCATGGGCCAGATGAGTGGCGCCCGGGGCCTCGATCTCGGCCTTCACGCGGTCCAGCCTGGCGTTGTGACCAATGCGGATTTCGGTGACGCTGCTCGACAGATAGCTGCCCTCGCCAATGTGGGTTTCGATGATGGTGGCCGAGGAATCATCCACGACCTCGATCACATTGTGAGTGGCGGTGGTGCGCGGCGCGGCATCGGTGGCGATGAACAGAAGTTCCAGCGGCCGACCCTCATTGCCCTGAAGCCTCAGCCTTGCACCATCGGTGGCGAAGGCCAGGTTCATCTGCAGCAGCGGATCATCGGCTTCGGCCTTCGACTCGACCCAGCCATTGGCGAGCTTCGAGTGCTGGGCATCATAGTGGCCGTTGACAAACACCATGCGACTAGCGGGAATGCCTTTGAAAGGCGATCGCGCCATGAGGCGTTCGACATCGGCGGGAGCGGCGCTGACCTGCTGGCGCGGCGGATAGGGCTGGTCGATCAGCTGGCGCAGGTCGGTCCAGCGCCAGTCCTCCATGCGCCGGTGCGGCAGGGAAAGTCCCAGCGCCCGTTCAGCCTCCGTCCTGGCGATGGCCTGGCTCATGCCGCATCCTTCGTGAAGCCGGCATAGCCCTTCTCTTCAAGCTCAAGCGCCAGGCTCTTGTCGCCCGACTTCACGATGCGCCCGGCGGAAAGCACATGCACATAATCCGGCACAATATACTCCAGCAGCCGTTGGTAGTGCGTGATCACGATCATCGCCCGGTCGGGCGAGCGCAGCGCGTTGACGCCGTCCGCCACCACTCGCAGGGCGTCAATGTCGAGGCCGGAATCGGTCTCGTCGAGAATGCAAAGGGACGGCTCCAGCACCGCCATCTGCAGGATTTCGGCGCGCTTCTTCTCGCCGCCCGAAAAGCCCACGTTCACCGGGCGCTTCAGCATGTCCTGGCTGACATTGAGCTTCGCCGCCTTGTCCTTCACGAGCCGCATGAAATCAGGCGTCGAGAGCTCCTTCTCGCCGCGCGCTTTGCGCTGGGCGTTGAGCGCCACTTTCAGGAACTGCATGGTGGCCACACCCGGAATCTCGATCGGATACTGGAAGGCGAGGAAAACGCCCTTGGCCGCGCGCTCCTCGGGCGGCATGGCCAGCAGGTCCTCGCCCCTATAGGTGACGGAGCCTTCCGTCACCTCATAGCCCTCGCGGCCCGACAGCACATAGGACAGCGTCGACTTGCCGGAGCCATTGGGGCCCATGATGGCATGCACCTCGCCGGGCTTCACGGAGAGCGTCAGCCCACGGAGGATTTCGCGGTCTTCGTCTTCGAGCTTGACGTGCAGGTTCTGGATATCGAGCAGGTTCACGGTTTTGTCTCACCTTGTCTTGAGGAATTCGGTGCGGGCATCACCCCACGCTTCCTTCCAGCGAAATGCCGATCAGCTTCTGCGTCTCGGCCATGAATTCCATCGGCAGCTGCTGGATCACGTCGCGCACGAAGCCGTTGACGATGAGGGCCACCGCCTCCTCCTGCGAAAGCCCGCGCGACATGCAGTAGAACATCTGGTCATCAGAAATCTTCGATGTCGTCGCCTCGTGCTCGAACTGGGCGGTCGAGGTCTTGGCCTCGATATAGGGCACAGTGTGGGCGCCACATTTGTCGCCGATCAGCAGCGAATCGCATTGCGTGAAGTTCCGCGCATTGGTGGCCTTGCGATGCGCCGAGACCAGGCCGCGGTAAGTGTTGTCCGAGCGGCCCGCGGCGATGCCCTTGGAGATGATGCGGCTTGAGGTGTTGCGCCCGAGGTGGATCATCTTGGTACCGGAATCGACCTGCTGGCGGCCATTGGAAATGGCGATCGAGTAGAATTCGCCGCGCGATTCCTCGCCACGCAGGATGCAGCTTGGATATTTCCAGGTGATGGCCGAGCCGGTTTCGACCTGCGTCCAGGAAATCTTGGAGCGCGCACCGCGGCAATCGCCGCGCTTGGTGACAAAGTTGTAGACTCCGCCCTTGCCCTCGGCATCGCCCGGATACCAGTTCTGCACGGTGGAATATTTGATCTCCGCGTCGTCGAGCGCGATCAGTTCGACCACCGCGGCATGCAACTGGCTTTCCTCGCGCATCGGCGCGGTGCAGCCTTCGAGATAGGACACATAGGAGCCCTTGTCGGCGATGATCAGCGTGCGCTCGAACTGGCCGGTGTTCTTGGCGTTCATGCGGAAGTAGGTGGACAGCTCCATCGGGCAGCGCACGCCCGGCGGCACATAAACAAACGAGCCGTCGGAGAACACCGCCGCATTGAGCGCGGCGTAATAGTTGTCGGCCTGCGGCACCACCGAGAACAGATATTTCTTCACCAGTTCCGGGTGCTCACGCAAAGCTTCCGAGATCGCGCAGAAGATGACGCCGGCCTTGGCGAGCTCCGCTTTGAAGGTGGTGACGACCGAGACGGAATCGAACACCGCGTCAACCGCCACCTTGCCGGAGGCATATTCGCCGCCTGCTTCGTCGAGCTCGCTCTTTTCGCCCTGCTTGCGCACTCCGGCCAGGATTTCCTGCTCCTTGAGCGGAATGCCGAGCTTGGCATAGGTCTCGAGCAGCTTCGGATCGACCTCGTCCAGGCTCTTGGGCGCGGCGGTGCCCTTGGGCGCGGCGTAGTAATAAAGGTCTTGGAAGTCGATCTTGGGGTAGCTCACCTTGGCCCAAGTTGGCTCCTCCATGGTGAGCCAGCGGCGATAGGCCTCAAGCCGCGCCTCCAGCATCCAGGCAGGTTCGTTCTTCTTCGCCGAGATGAAGCGGACGATATCCTCGCTCAGGCCCTTCGGCGCGAACTCGGCTTCGATATCGGTGGTGAAGCCGTACTTATACTTGTCGACGTCGATGTCCTTGACGAGTTCGATGGTCTCGGTGTCTGCCATGGTTCCCTCAGGCGGCGGCCCTTGCCTTGTGGCGCGCGATAATCTTGCGCCACGCAGCGATGAATTGGTCAACGTCTTGATGAGTGCTTGTCCAGCCTAGTGATACGCGGATTGCCGCATGAGAGATCTCAGGCGACATCCCCATTGCGGCAAGCACATGCGATTTCGCCACCTTGCCCGACGAGCATGCCGAACCGGATGAAACGGCGATGCCTTCAAGATCGAAGGCCATGAGCAACGTCTCCGCATTCATGCCGGGATGCGCGAAACAGGTGGTGTTGGGAAGGCGTGGCGCGGCGGCGCCGAGGATCATGGCGCCATCGAGCCCCGTCTCCAGCTGGTCACGCAACAGGGTCATATCGGGCAGTTTCGCCTGCGCCACGGCGCCGAAGCCCGCCAGCGCGATGAGATTCTCGGTGCCCGCCCGGCGGCGCGATTCCTGGCCGCCGCCATCGATCAGCGGGGTCAGCGCCAGGCCATCGCGCACGATGAGCGCGCCGGCCCCCACCGGACCGCCCGGCTTGTGGGCGGACAGCGTCATCATGTCCACACCCAGCAGCGCGAAATTGACCGGCATCCGGCCCAGCCCCTGCACGGCGTCACAATGCATCAGCGCGCCATGGGCCTGGGCCAAGCGCGCGGCCTCGGCCACCGGCTGGATGACGCCGGTTTCATTATTGGCGAGCATCAGGCTCACCAGAGCGCGCGGGCCATTGGCCAGCAGCCGTTCGAGCGCCGCCAGATCCGCAACACCTTGGCCATCCACACGCAGCACTTCCACCGGCTTGCCCGAGGCTCTGGCCGCCTCCAGCACCGATGGGTGCTCCACCGCCGAAACGATCAGCCGCTCCACAGGGGCACCCTTGAGCGCCAGATTATTGGCTTCGCTGCCGCCTGACGTGAACACCACCATGGGCGCTATCACGCCCACCGCACGGGCCACCTGCTCGCGTGCCTCCTCCGCCAGCTGGCGGGCGGCGCGGCCCTCGCCATGCACCGAGGAGGCGTTGCCGGTCACCGCCATGGCGGCCAGCATCGCTGCCTTGGCTTCGGGCCGCAGCGGCGCCGTTGCGTTATGGTCGAGGTAAACTCTCACGCCGCCGTCCCCTCGGGGTGGCGGTCCTTGGCCTGCTTGATGGTGGCGGCGAGCGCCAGGTTGCGCTTCTCCACCACGTCTTCGAGTGAAATCGATGACAGGAAATACATCATCTGGCGGCCCAGGCTTGACCAAAGGTCATGGGCGTTGCAGCGCTCGCCCTTTACACAGCCCTCGACGGCATCACCTTCACAACGTGTGAACTGCAACTCCTCGTCAACGGCAGCAATGATTTCGGCAACCGGAATCATGCTTTTGTCGCGTGCAAGGCGGTAGCCACCACCCGGCCCCCTGGCACTCTCCACCAACTTCGCCTTGCGCAGACGGCCGAATAATTGCTCGAGATATTCGTGGCTTATGTCCTGCCGCTCTGCGATCTCGGCAAGCGAAACGGGTTCGCCTCCGGAATGGACGGCAATATCGATCATCGCCATCACCGCATACCGACCCTTGGTGCTCATCTTCATGATTCGCCGTCCAAATCCAAGCGCAGGAAATCCTTGATTTTCCACCCCTCTCCCGTGCTAAGGCAAAGCTCAGGAATGGCTGTGGCCGGTAAGTTTCGAACAATTCTAAACAAGGATATAGAAAACCCGAGTACAGGAGTCAATTATTCGGCACTGGGTTTTGCCGGATAACTCCATCGCGGTTGCTCCGATGAGGATTAAAGCTTTATGCCGGAAGTGATTTTCGGCGGCCCAGCGGGCCGCATCGAGGCCCGTTACCACCACTCCAAAGCACCCGGGTCGCCAATAGCCATTCTTCTGCACCCGCACCCAAGTTTTGGTGGCACCATGAACAATCCCATCGTTCATGCGATGTACCAGATGTTCCAAAGCCGAGGATTTTCAGTGCTGCGGTTCAATTTCCGGGGAGTTGGGCGAAGCCAGGGCGTGTTCGAAAATGGCGCCGGCGAGCTTTCCGACGCCGCCTCCGCGCTGGACTGGCTGCAGTCCTTCAACCGCGAGGCCAAGATCTGTTGGATCGGCGGCATTTCATTCGGCGCCTGGATCTCGATGCAGTTGTTGATGCGGCGGCCTGAGATCTCGGGCTTCATCTCGGTGGCACCACTGGCAAAACATTATGACTTTTCCTTCCTAGCGCCCTGCCCGGCCTCGGGGCTGTTCGTGAACGGCGAGAAGGACACGGTGACCCCGCCGGAAGCGGTGCATACGCTGGTTTCCAAGCTGAAGACACAGAAGGGTATCGCCGTCGAGCACAAGGTGATCACCGGCGCCAACCACTTCTTCCAGGACAAGATCGACGAACTCTCGAAGATCTGCTCGACCTACCTCGACAAGCGGCTGGCGGCGGAAGGGCAGTTGTAGGCGGACAGGTATTTTATTGAAATGGTGTGTTTTTCAGCACCGCGAGAGGGATAAGTAGATGCCGGCTGCTGCCGCTTCTCACATTCATCTACGCGACTGGGGACTGCTGGTACTGCTTTCGCTGATCTGGAGCTGCTCGTATCTGTTCATCGGGATTGCAGTGCAGTCCCTCTCGCCGCTGCTCATCGTGATGTCGCGGATCGTACTCGCCGCCATCGCACTCCTGCCGGTGCATCTGATCTTGATCGGCAGACTTCCGCGGGACCGGTCGACATGGCTGGCTATCGTCGGAATGTCCATTCTAAACAATGTGATACCATTCACGTTGATCGTCACGGGCCAAACCATGATCACGGCCGGGCTGGCCTCCGTGATCAATGCCACCTCACCGATGTTCGGGGTTGCCTTCATCGCTGCAGCAGGGCTGGAGCCGCTGATCCTGCGCAAGGTGCTCGGCATCGCCATCGGCATTCTGGGGGTGGCCATACTGAAGGGTGCAACTCTTTTGGGAGAGGGAAGCCAAAGCATTGGAATCCTTCTTTGTTTGGCCGCCGCCGCAAGTTACGGGATGGGCAGCCTCTGGGCAAAACGCATGATCCGGGGCGTGGCGCCTCTCAGCATGGCAACCGGCCAGCTCCTGGTGTCATCCGGCATCATGCTGGTGCTGGCCTTCAGCTTTGACCAGCCAATCCAACTGCTGCACGCGCCATGGATGGGCTGGTTGGCAATCCTGGTGCTGGCACTGGTCTGTACGTCATTGGCCTATATCGTTTTTTTCCGAATCGTCGAACAGGCCGGTGCCGCCAATGTACTGCTCGCAACCATGATGATTCCTCCCTGCGCCATCGCCCTGGGTCTGATTTTCCTCGGTGAAACTGTTCAGCCCCGGGAGATTGCAGGCGCGATTGTAATCGTTTTTGCCCTCGTCATCATCGACGGCCGGGCGCTTCAGCTATTCAGGCGTCGCAAGAACGCCGCCTGACAGCGGCGCAGGCACCCCAGTGGTGCCGGGGAAGCTGATGGGCAAACCCCTGAGGCTGCGGACCGCGAGATAGGCCCATGCCTCGGCCTCCAGAGAGTCACCGTCAATTCCTATATTTTCTGATTTTATTACAGTTTCTTGAACACTTTTTCTCAACTCCTGCATGAGCACAGGATTGTGCCGACCGCCGCCACAAATGATCAGCCGTTTCGGTTGCTCCGGTAGCAGCCCGAGGCCGGCCGCAACGGCAGCTGCCGTAAAACGCGTCAGCGTTGCCGCACCATCAGCAGGTGACAGGCCATCCAGCAAGGTTGTCCTGAACGTGTTGCGGTCGAGCGACTTCGGTGCTGCGGTTGCAAAAAAGTTGTTTTTTAGTAGCTGCCCGAGCACATCCGCGTTGACCTGGCCGCGAGACGCCAAAACCCCGTCATGATCGAATGACACCCCCGTATGTCGCGCGCACCAGTCATTGATGAGGGCGTTGCCAGGCCCGGTATCGAAGGCAAGGAGACTGCCGTCCGACCCGACCCAGGTCAGATTGGCGACCCCTCCGATGTTCAGAAAGGCGACCGGCCGCTCAGGAAGCCCGGCCGCGAGCGCCCGGTGGTAGACCGGGACGAGCGGCGCCCCCTGCCCACCCGCCGCCACATCGGCGGCGCGCAAGTCATGCACGACCTGCACGCCAACGCGCCGGGCAAGCAGCGCGCCAAGACCAAGCTGGACCGTGAGGCGGCGCTCCGGACGATGAATGACCGTCTGCCCATGAAAGCCGATCACATCGACCTGAGACGGCGCGAGGCCGTGTGAGGCGAGGAACCGCGTAACGGCCTCGGCGTGCCACTCCGTGAGCTGCCGCTCGGTCTCGGCCAGCGCGCCAGGCCGGGCCTCGCGAGTTTCGAGCGTGCTGGCCACTTCGAGCGCCTCCTGGAGCATGGCCTGCTGATCTGGCCGATAGGGATAGGTGGCAGCGGTCCCGCGTTCCACCACGTCCTCACCATCGGTGCGGAGCAGCGCCACGTCGATGCCGTCAAGCGAGGTGCCCGACATCAGGCCCAGCGCGGTCAGCGGTTTTGACACCAGAATGCTCCGTGGTAAGAGCCCGCAGCCCTTCGCGAAAGTTGCCGTTTCATGAGCCAGTTCAAGTCCGACTTCCTCGCCATCCTGTCAGAGCGGGGCTTCATTCACCAGATCTCCGACCCCGAAGGACTGGACGCCGCCGCCAAAGCGGGCGCCATAACGGGTTACATCGGGTTTGACGCCACCGCCAGCTCCCTTCACGCGGGCTCGCTGGTGCAGATCATGATGCTGCGCTGGATGCAGAAGACCGGCCACCGCCCGATCGCGCTGATGGGCGGGGGCACCACCAAGATCGGCGACCCGTCGTTCAAGGATGAATCGCGCAAGCTTCTCTCGGTTGAACAGATCTCCGCCAATCTTGCTGGCATCCGCCAGGTGTTCGGCAAGTTCCTGAGCTTCGGCGAGGGACCGGGCGATGCCCGCATGGTGAACAATGCCGACTGGCTCGATCATCTGAACTACATCGACTTCCTGCGCGATTATGGCGTGCACTTCACCATCAACCGCATGCTGAGCTTCGATTCCGTGAAGCTGCGGCTGGAGCGCGAGCAGCCGCTGACCTTCCTCGAATTCAATTACATGATCCTGCAGGCCTATGACTTTCTCGAACTCTCGCGCCGCGAGGCTTGCGTGCTGCAGATGGGCGGCTCCGACCAGTGGGGCAATATCGTCAACGGCATCGAACTGGGACGCCGCTGTGACCAGCGCCAGCTCTATGCGCTGACCTCGCCGCTGCTCACCACCTCATCGGGCGCAAAGATGGGCAAGACGGCAGCAGGCGCCGTATGGCTCAACGCCGACATGCTCTCGCCCTATGACTACTGGCAGTACTGGCGCAATGCCGAAGACGCCGACGTGACGCGCTTCCTCAAGCTCTATACCGAATTGCCGATGGATGAGATCGCGCGACTGGGCGCGCTCGAAGGCTCCGAGATCAACGAGGCCAAGAAGGTGCTGGCCACCGAAGCCGCCGCCATGCTGCACGGCCGGGAGGCGGCCCTGGCCGCGGCCGAAACCGCGCGCCGCACATTCGAGGAGGGCCAGAGTGCCGCCGGGCTTCCCACGGTGACGCTAGATCTTGACGGCGGCACAGGGCTTCTGGCGGCACTGGTGGCGGCCGGCTTTGCATCTTCCAATGGCGAGGCGCGCCGTTCAATCCAGGGCGGGGCAGTGCGCGTCAATGACGAGCCCGTCGCCGACGAGAAACTGGTGCTGACACGGGCCCTGCTGGCCGATGGCGCGATCAAGCTGTCGATGGGCAAAAAGAAGCACGTGCTGGTGAAGGCAGAGTGACGAAGAAGATATCCGGGTCGAGCCCGCTCCGGCCCTAGTCGCCAGAGGCGGCTTCGGCTTTTCGCGGCTCACACCGGCTGCTGTACTCAAAGAACTTGCGCAGGAAGCCGGGCGCCACCGCAGACATCGGGTTCATCTGGAATTGCGGCTTGTCGATGGTGCCGCCGAGCGCGAAGGTGACGCCGATCAGCCCCTGACCGCGCCCGCCCGTGAGAAGGTCGCCGAAGAGTGGAATATCGCCCACCGCAGCGTTGATGGCATAGGCGGGGATGATCGTGCCTGCGATGTCGATGGCGCCATCCGATTTCCGGATGAGACCGGCAGCACTGGCGCCAAGCTCGGGGCCGCGCACCAGGCTTTCACCAATGCAGATGAACTCGCTGTCAGCCGAGAACGGAAGCTTGAGCCTGGCAAAGGACAGAGATTCGCGCCGCGGCCCGTCACGCTTCGGCTTGCCGCGGGAGTCGAGCTCGGCCAGGGCCGCCTCATTGCGGACCTCGAAATTTCGCAGCACCAGCCTGCCTTGTGGCACCGATGCGCCATCCTTGCTCAGCAGCGCATAAAATTCGATCTGACCACCCGCCACCTTGGAGTAAAGATTTGCAGCACGCATGGCGGCACCGCCATCACGGCCATTGATGCGCATCTCGCGCCCACCTTCTACCGGCTGAACCCGGAAGACGATCGGCTGACCACTGAGGAATGTGCCGGAAACCTCAGCCTGCTCGAGAAGAGACTTGCGCGTTGTGAAAAAGCCACTGACGCCTTTGATGATCTCGCCACGATTGGCATACACCTTGGCCAGATCAAGATTGATGCGGACAGGCCCGCTCGCACCAGCCATCGCTGCCTTCTGCTGCGCGGCCTCGTCGCGGTTGCGAGCTCCAAACATGCCGCGGATCAACGGCCTGGCATCAAGGCTGCTTCCGGTCACATCAATGTTCAGACCGCCCTTATCAGGCTTGATCGCCACGGCGAAGCGGTTTTCCTCCGAAAGCTTGATCTCGCTGAATTTCGCGGATCTCAGCCCCTGTCGGCCAGGCAACAGGGACAGCCTGCCCTTGATCATCAGATCCTGGCCCTTGATCTCGAGGTCTTCGAGGCGGGGCGCGCCCTCGCCCTTGCTGAAATAGGTGAAGCGGGCCGACGTCCTGGCCACTGCCGGCCTCACCCAGCCAAGCGACTGAATGCGGAGCTGAACCTCGCTCAAATCGGCCGAGACAGCGAGCTTGCCCTGGGGATCGGAAAGATCGGCAATACTGGCCGTGACCGCGATTGGGCCGCGCGCGAAGGTTCCAAGATCAATTCCAAGCGCCTGGCGCTGCTCACCATCGAGCGTGATCCTGACAACGGCAGACTGAGTGAATTGCGGCGCAGGGCCGCGTGTCCATTCGAGCGTGGCCGCGATGCCGTCGATCTTCGCCGGGCCTGTTGCCACGATCACGCCATCAGCCAGCTTCAGGTCGAAGGTGCCGTCGGTGATATCGGCATCCGTCAACGCCCCCTTGAGCGACATCTCCGTGAGCCTGGCCGTGGCTTCTATCTTGAGGCGGTCTCTCGGCAGGTTCTTGATCATCGGGAAGGCAAGCGTCACATCTGCCTCGACCTCGCCCTTGAGGCCTTTGGTTTCAAGACCATTGTTCTGAATCAGGTTCAGCGCAGGAAGGTCGAGATACTCCAGCAACGGCTGAACGCCGGTCGCCACATCCAGATCGATGTTGGCCTGGGTCTCGACCGCAAGAATGCCAGTGTTGCGCATTGTCGCCGATTTCAACCGGGCCTTTCCGCCGGACGGCAAGTCAATGTCAGCGCCGTCGATCCTGAGGAAAAAGTCATTGTCAGTAAGCCTCGCCTCGCCCGAGGCTCCCCGCACCGGCGGCAGATCCTTGAAATAGCCGCTCGTCACATCCTTCATCCTGAAGGACAGGCTGAACGAGCCTGGCGGCAGGCGGCGCGCCTGCTGGGCCTTGGCCATAGCATCGACGGGCAGGTTGATGACGAGTTCGCCATCGGTGATGACGCCTGCGCTCACATTTTCATTCACCCAATTTCGCGTGCGCGGCGTGACGATCGGCGGCCAGAGCTGCTTGAGCAGGGGCGCCGACAGATCCTTGATGCGGCCAGACAGCAGGATGCCCGCCGAGTCGTTGCCACCCGTGATCGCACCGCGCAGCCTGATGCCAGCACTGCCCGACATGATCATCAGATCGTCGATATCGAGGCGGGCCTCCTCGATCGCGGCATTGCCCATGAACTCGACACGATCAACGGCAGCCGGATCCTGGCTCGGCCCTTGCGTGTCAATCGCCACATTCTTTGCCTGCAGCCCGATCTTCAGGGCCGCAAGCCGGCCCTCGCCGTTGCGCACGGGCAGGAAACTACCCCTGACCTGGGCGCGCGACCTGCCAATCAGCAGGCTCGAGTCGGTGATGATGATGCTGCCTGTTACCGGATCATAGTCAGCCCGCAACGAACCCTCGTCGATCACCAGCGGATCTGCGAGGTAATCCGGCAGATCAATTTCACCCGCGGCAGCCGTGAATTCACCCGTGGCCTTGGTCACGAGGCCGGCATCGGTCACTTCGAGTTCGACGTGCCCGGCCAACGGCACCTTGACCCGCGCCAGCTTGGAGAGCGCGAAGATCTCATCCGAAACGTTGGCTGGCACCAGGTCATTGATGCGCACGCTGATCGCGAAACTGCGCGAATCCCGCCGGTAATTGGCGGCAAGATCGGCCGTCCAGCGGCCGGCTTCCTCGCCGTTGAGGACCGCGGCGTTGGCGGCAATGGCAAAGCCGTAGGGCATGCGCTGGAACACCAGTTCAGCCTGCGGAATGTCCCAGACGGCGTCATTGACCTGATCGAGAATGGTGATCTGCGCATCGGCGATGCGGATTGTCTCGATCGCCGAGATCGAAGACGCCGAATGTTCGGCACTGCCGCTCAGGAGCTGGAGAAGGACGGAGCCCGACAAACCCGCCTCGCCAGACTGCTCCGCAACATCGGGAGTGTCAGGGCTCTCCGGCGACAAGGAGTCGATGGCGACTGCCTCGGTCTCTGGTGCAGCATCGCCAAAACCCAGTTCGAGACTGCCATCAAGCTTGCGCATCAGGCGCATGCGCGGACCAATCAGCTCAATGGATGAGGGCACGAGGCTGCCGCGCAACAGCGCCCCCTCGCGCACGCCAATGGCGGCGCGCGGGGCGCGGGCGACCAGATTTCCCTGCCGGTCCCGCAGCACCACGTCGCGCAGGCGCACGTTGGGCACGCCTGTCTCCTCGGACCGCTCCAGCACCACGCCGCCCAGGCTCACCACCATGTCGGGGAGGCTCCGGTTGATGCGGCTCTCGATCGTCGCCCGCATGAAATCAAGCGAAACAGGGCCCTGTGCCAGCCGCACGTAAAATGAGCCGGCGACGATCAGGACAACAGCCAGGACCGCCAGCAGGCCAACACCGCCAATTCGAGCAACTCGACGCAAAATCTGTCCGATTCACCAATAAATCTGGGTTCACATGTGCCATCAAGCCGCGCCTCAGGCAATGCGCAAGCGGCACAAGCGCTCTTGTCTGCCAAACAGGGCCAAAGCATGGCCATGACGCACCGCGCTGGACCCTGGCACAAAGCCCGCTATAGTGTGGGTTATCAAGGAGTTGAGAAATGCCAAAGGGATATTGGATCGCCCGCGTCACGGTCACCGACCCGGACCGGTACCAGCACTATGCCAGCGCCGCCCGCGAGGCATTCGAGAGATTCGGGGGCAGCATCCTGGCGCGGGGCGGCACGCACCACCAGATGGAAGGCGAAGGGCGGCCACGCAATGTGGTGATCGAATTCCCCAGCCTTGAGGCTGCGCGCGCCTGTTATGCCTCACCCGAGTACCAGGCCGCCAAGGCAAAGCGCGAGGGGGCCGGCGTTGCCGAGATCGTTCTGGTGGAGGGTGTCTAGAGCAAGATGACGTTGGCTCTCGCCATGCTCAGGTTTCCCTCGCCCCTGTCGCGAGGAGGACTCGACTGGCCACATCGGGGCTCATTGCGCTCCAGGCACTTTGCACAACCCGGCCGCATTGCTAAGACCACCTCCAACGCAAGGGACATGACACAATGAAACTCGCCATCGCCGGAGCCGCCGGCCGCATGGGCCGCGTGCTGACGCGCATCGTCAATGAAACGCCGGGCACCGAGGTGGCGGGCGGGCTTGAGCCGGAGGGCTCGCCGCATGTGGGCGCCGACTTGGGTGAGCTTGCAGGCATCGGCCGGCTCGACGTGGCGATCAGCGATGATCCGCTGAGCCTGCTCACCCGGATCGACGGCATCATCGACTTCACCGTGCCTGCCGCCACGCTGGCTCTGGCCGAACTCGCCGCCCAGGCACGCATCGTGCACGTGATCGGCACAACCGGCATCGACCAGGCGGGCGAAGCCAAGATCAAGGCTGCCGCCCGGCACGCGCGCATCATCAAGTCCGGCAACATGAGCCTCGGAGTCAACCTGCTCGCCTCGCTGGTGCGGCAGGTGGCCGCCACGCTGGGCGAGGACTACGACATCGAGATCGTGGAAATGCATCACCGTCACAAGATCGACGCGCCCTCGGGCACCGCACTGATGCTGGGCGAGGCCGCTGCCCGGGGCCGCGGCGTCGAGCTCCATTCGCGCGCGGTGCGAACGCGCGACGGACATACGGGCGCCCGCGCGGCCGGCGACATCGGCTTCGCGACGCTGCGCGGCGGATCGGTTGTTGGCGAGCATACGGTGATGTTCGCCGGCGAGACCGAGCGGATCGAACTCACCCACAAGGCCTCGAGCCGCGACATGTTCGCGCGCGGCGCGGTCAGGGCGGCCCTGTGGGGCAAGGACAAGCCACCCGGCCTCTATTCGATGGCCGACGTTCTCGGACTGGAGTAAGCCATGGATCGCCTTCTCGTGCTCGTCCGCCACGGACAGAGCGAATGGAACCTGAAGAACCTGTTCACCGGCTGGAAGGACCCCGGGCTCACCGACCAGGGCATCCGCGAGGCGCATGACGCGGGCCGCAAGCTCAAGTCCAGGGGCTTCCAGTTCGACAAGGCCTACACGAGCGCATTGACCCGCGCCCAGCATACGCTTGCCATCATGCTGGACGAACTCGGGCAGGCCGGGCTCGAAACCACCCGCGACAAGGCGCTGAACGAGCGCGACTACGGCGACCTCACCGGCCTCAACAAGGATGATGCGCGCAAGAAATGGGGAGAGGAACAGGTGCACATCTGGCGCCGCTCCTACGACGTGGCCCCGCCCGGCGGCGAAAGCCTGAAGGACACGCTGGCCCGCGCCCTGCCCTATTACGTGGCGCACATCCTGCCCGACGTGCTGTCAGGCAAGCGGGTGCTGGTGGCGGCGCATGGCAATTCGATCCGTTCACTGATCATGGCCATAGAGGGGCTGACACCTGAGCAGATCCTGAAGCGCGAGCTCGACACCGGCGTGCCGGTGGTCTACCGGCTGGGCGCGGACTCGCGGCCCACCTCGGCCGAGGTGCTTGCCTGAGGCCTCACGAGCCGAGACTTTCCCTCACCCGCTTCTGGAAGTAGTGGACGCCCTGCTCGTGGCGAGGTGACAGGGGGCCGGCGCGGTAGTTGCCCGCCTCGTAGTTCCTGTGGGTGGCCACGCAGATACCGTAATCCTCGCGCACCACGGCAAGGTTGCGCGCGATGGTGTCGCTGCGCGTGTCGTCGAGCGAGGATGCCAGATCGGCAAAGTAGAAGTGATAGAGCTGCTCGGTGCGGTCAACCGCCAGCGGGTTGATGCGCGAGGTGTTCATGCCGCCCGCGAACAGCGAGAGCGTCCAGTTGGGCCACATCCACAGCCACTTGCCACGATAGAACAGACCCTCGCGCGGCGGCGCGGTCATGCGCACGAAGCCCTTGTGGGCCGTTGTTTCGAAGGCCTCAAAATCAATGGCGGCGAAGAACTTCGGGTGAATGCCCGGTATGTGATAACCTTCGACGAAATTGTCGGTGTAGATCTTCCAGTTGGCGTCGAAGTTGACGGTTTCGGCGCGTACCGGCTGATAGGTCTCTATCGGCTCCCCGGCAAGTTCGCCGACAAGATCGCCGAGCTGGGAGAGCAAATCCTCGGCCGGGCTCACCGCCACGAAGAGGAGGCCCCGCCACTCGGCAGCGTGGATCTGCTCGAGCGGCCAGTCCTCCATGCGGAAGCCCTGCTCCTCGCCGAACCAGGGGGCATTGAGCAGCCGCCCATCATCGCCAAACACCCACTGGTGATAGGGACAGCGGATGGTGGCGCAGCGGCCGGCGCCATCCTCGAGGAGCCGGGCGCCGCGGTGACGGCAGACATTGCGGAAGGCGCGCAGCTTTCCGTCACGGCCGCGAATGGCGAAGACCTTGATGCCAGCAAGGTCGGCTGCGACATAGGCGCCGCGCTCGGCCACCTGCGAGGCAGGCCCCAGGAGCTGCCAGGTGCGGGTGAAGATCTCCTCGCGCTCGCGCAGCAGAACGGCGGGATCGACATAGAGCCGGGGATCGAGATTGAGCATCACGGACCTACCTCCTCAGCACCGCAGAGTGCCTCAGAGACAGGGCTCATTCAATATCCTCGATGACACCATCGCCACCGCCCTTCACCTTGTGGGCGAGCGAGGCCTGGATGAACTCCTCAAGGTCGCCGTCGAGAACATCGCCGGGCGCAGTCGAGGTATGGCCGGTGCGCAGATCCTTCACCAGCTGATAGGGCTGCAGGACGTAGGAGCGGATCTGGTGGCCCCAGCCGATGTCAGTCTTCTTGGCATTGGCGGCGTCGATCTTCTCCTGCTGCTTCTGCAGCTCCATTTCATAGAGCCTTGCCTTCAGCATCTTGAGCGCAGTGGCGCGGTTCTTGTGCTGCGAGCGCTCGGCCTGGCAGGCGACGATGATGCCGGTAGGAATGTGGGTGATGCGCACGGCGGAATCAGTGGTGTTGACGTGCTGGCCACCCGCACCGGAGGCGCGGTAGGTATCGACCTTCAGATCGCTGTCGACGACCACGATGTCGATGTTGTCATCAACAACCGGATAGACCCAGACGGATGCAAAGGATGTGTGCCGCCGGGCATTCGAATCATAGGGCGAAATGCGCACCAGCCGGTGCACGCCGGATTCGGTCTTGAGCTTGCCATAGGCATTGTGGCCCTTGATCTGCAGCGTGCAGGACTTGATGCCGGCCTCCTCGCCCGGGTGCTCGTCCAGCACCTCCGCCTTGAAGCCGTATTTGTTGGCGTAGCGCATGTACATGCGCATCAGCATCGAAGCCCAGTCCTGGCTTTCGGTTCCACCGGCCCCGGCATTGATCTGGAGATAGGTGTCGTTGCCGTCGGCCTCGCCGGACAGCAGGGTTTCGATCTCGTATTCGGCGACCTTGGGCTTCAGCGCGAGAAGCGACTTCTCGGCCTCCGCGATGATCGACTGGTCGGAGTCGATCTCGCCCAGTTCGATGAGTTCGGTGTTGTCGGAAATCGCCTGCTCAAGCTCGAGCACCATCTTGATGCGGTTGTCCAGATCCTGGCGCTTGCGCATGATGTCCTGCGCCTTCTGCGGATCATTCCAGATCGAGGGGTCTTCGGAGCGGGCATTCAGCTCGGCAAGGCGACGCAGCGCATTGTCCCAGTCAAAGATGCCTCCTCAGCAGTCCGATGGACTGCTTCATGTCGTCAACCAGCGACGAGATTTCAGCGCGCATAATGGATGCTCAACTCTTCAGTGACCAGAAGGTGTCAATAGAGGCCGCTGCCGCCGTCCGTCAACCCGCCGCCGGTGGCGGGCGGCGCCTCGGGGGAGACAGGAACGGCGGGAGCCTGCGGAAAGGCAGCCTGGCCGCTGGCCGCTGGCGGAACCAGAACCAGACCCTCAGCCTCAGCCTGATCCTGGGCGGATGCCGTGACCGTGCCCTCGCCGATGATCTTGGTCGAATCCGGTGGCTCATCACCAGGCTTGAAGGCTTCGAGTATGACGCCCTCCTGACCGAAGATGGCCCGCTTGCCCGTCTTGGCATCGATCGGGATGAGCTCGATGGCGCGCGGCACGCGGAACGGAGCAGCCGGCTTGTCACGCAGCGCAAGGCGCATGAAGTCCGCCACGATGGGCGCGGCAAGCTCGCCACCGGTACGGCCCTTGCCCATCGGCCTGGGATTGTCATAGCCAATGTAGGTTCCCACAACGAGATCGGGCGTATAGCCAATGAACCAGGCATCCCTCTCCTCGTTGGATGTGCCGGTCTTGCCGGCCACAGGCTTGCCGAGGACCTTCATCTTCCGTCCGGTGCCGCGGTCGATGACGCCTTCCATCATCGAGGTGATCTGATAGGCCGTGTAGGGGCTCATGACCTGTTCGCGCACATCCAGAAGCTCCGGCTCCGGCAGGTCTGGCGCCCATTCGACGCCAGAACAACCCGCACAGTCACGCTTGTCATGGCGGAAGACGGTACGGCCATAGCGATCCTGCACGCGGTCAATCAGGGAGGGTTCGATGCGCTTGCCGCCATTGTCGATCATGGCGTAGGCAGTGACCATCTTCATCAGCGTGGTCTCACCTGCCCCCAGGGCCATGGCGAGCTGGCGCGGCAGCTTGTCATAAATGCCAAGCCGCGTGGCGAGGTCGATGATCTTGGTCATGCCCAGTTCGTCAGCCAACCTCACGGTCATGCCGTTGCGCGACTGCTCGACGCCGCGCCGCAGCGTCGAGGGACCAAAAAACTTGTTCTGGTAGTTCTTCGGCTTCCACATCGAGCCATCGGGCATCTTGAATTCGATGGGCGCATCCAGCACCACGGATGCGGGCGAATAGCCATTGTCCAGAGCGGCGGCATAGACGATGGGCTTGAAGGACGAACCCGGCTGGCGAAGCGCCTGGACGGCACGGTTGAACTGGCTGCGCCCATAGGAGAAGCCGCCCACCATGGCCAAGACGCGGCCGGTATGCGGGTCCATCGCCACCAGTGCGCCGTCGACGTCCGGCATCTGCATCAGATGGTATTGCAGCGGATCCTTGCTGGGCGCCACGTAGACAATGTCGCCTGGCTTGAGAACGTCCGAGACCTTCGCGATTTCCGGCCCCAGTTCCGTTCCGTCAACATAGGCCCTGGCCCAGGACATGAGAGCAAGCGGCACCTTCGCCTTTTCCCGCTCCGGCCCCAGCTTGCCATCCGGCAGCAGCTTGGGTTGCAGGCCAAGCGTGGCCTCGCCATCACCGACCTCGAGAACAATCGCGAGACGCCATGGTGCGATATCCTCCGGACTGCGCTGATCCTTCAGCAGCAGAGCCCAGTCCGGAGCAGAAGCCAGATTGCGGTTGGCGATAGCTCCGCGATAGCCGCGCTTGCGGTCGAGATTGATGAGGCCGCGCGCCAAGGACTGGCGTGCATAGAGCTGAAGCTTTGGATCGAGGGTCGTGCGCACCGACAGTCCGCCGCGCTCGAGCTTCGACTTGCCGTACATGGCAACCAATTCACGGCGCACTTCCTCGGCAAAGCTTTCGGCAGCGAAGAGCTGCGCGCCAAACGGACGCGGGCTGACTTCAAGAGGCTTTTCCTGGGCCTCCTTCATTTCCTCTTCGGTGATGTAGCCATTCTCATACATCTGGCGCAGCACCCAGTTGCGGCGCTCTATGGCCCGCTCCTTCTGGCGCACCGGGTGGTAATTGTTTGGTCCCTTGGGAAGGGCGGCAAGATAGGCCATCTCCTGCAGCGTCAACTCGTCAAGCGACTTGCCGAAGTAATTGAGCGATGCCGCAGCAACCCCGTAGGAATTCAGGCCAAGGAAGATCTCGTTGAGATAAAGGTCAAGGATCTGGTCCTTGCTGAAGGTCTGCTCGATGCGCAGAACCAGCAGCGCCTCCTTCAGCTTACGTTCGAGCGAACGCTCATTGGTGAGCAGGAAGTTCTTGGCAACCTGCTGGGTGATGGTCGAGGCTCCGACAATCTGACCACGCCCGGTGAGTTTGACCTGGGCATAGCGATAGGCAGCAGCGGCGATCCCGATCCAATCCAAACCGCCGTGCTTGAAGAAAGTCTTGTCCTCCGCCGAGATGAAAGCCTCGATCAGGCGCTTGGGCATCTGGCTGACTGGAACGAACAGGCGACGCTGCTCGGCATATTCGGCAAGCAAAGACCCGTCGGCGGCATAGATGCGCGTCATCACCGGCGGCTCGTAGGTGGCGAGCTGCGTGTAATCCGGAAGATCCTTCGACGCCATCTGGATCAGATAGCCGGCGGCAAATGCACCGACCACGAACACCAGAAATCCTACGCCAACGATATAACCGAGAAATCGCACCATTGCGAACGCAACACCCGTCTATTGAGGCCCGCCCGATAACACGGACGGCCAGCCAAGGGACAGTGAATTCGCTAGCGCCCGATTATGGCCCTGCGGTGGCAAGATCCTGAGCCGATTTTGCCGCAAGTTGCTGAGCGAAATAGGACTCGACTGCCCTGGCCATGGCTGCCGCCACCTTTTCCTGCCAGGCAGGCGAGGTCAACTGGCGCTCATCCTCTCGGCTGGAGAGGTAGCCGAGCTCAACGAGAACGGAGGGGACGTCCGGGGCCTTCAGGACTACGAAACCAGCCGAACGCATGGGCTTGCCGGTGAAGGTGGTGACTGTCTTCATCGAGGCAACCGCCTTCTTGGCGAAGACCAGCGAATGGATCTTCGATTCGCGCTGGGTGAGCTCGATGAGAATATCGGTCACATCCTCATTTTCGGCCTCGAGATCAATTCCGGCGATGATATCGGCACGATTTTCCTTGTGGGCCAGGGCCTCAGCCTCCGCATCGGAGGCCTTTTCAGACAGGGTGTATATGGTGGCGCCCCGCGCCGCCTGCCCGCGCACGATATCCGCATGGATGGCGATGAACAGATCCGCCTTGTTGTCGCGGGCCACCTGGACGCGCTCCTTGAGGCTGAGGAAGCGATCATCCGAACGCGTCATGACCACGTCAACGGCGCCAGACTCTTCCAGAATGCGCTTCAACTTGAGGCCGAAGGCCAGAACCACGTCCTTCTCACGCGTCTTGCTCACGCCAATCGCGCCGGGATCAATGCCGCCATGGCCCGGATCGATCACCACGCGCTTGCGGCCTTCACCCACGGGCGTTGCAGCAGCAGCATCGGAAACAGGAGGCGCGAGTGGCATGGCGCCGGGATCATCACCCGCAGCCTTCAGCCTGGCGGCAAAGGCCTCCTCTCCCACCCGAACAAGATCAACAACAAGCCTTGCGGACTGCCCCTCAGCACCGGGCAGAATGGCGGCCTGCCCGATCAGCGCGGGCCCCTCGGTATCAAGGACGATCCGTGCCCGCCCCTGGTCAACCGGACCAAAGCGGTAGGCCCGCACCAGCCCGTGTGGCGCCTGCCCGGAGGAAACGGGGAGCGCGAAATCAACTTGCGGCAGGTCGATCACCACCCGATAGGGACTGGAAAGAACATAGACACTGTAGCCCACCGGCGCCGAGAGCTCGGCGACGAACCGCGTCTGGCTGTCATCGCCGGAGAGCTGCATGGCGGTTGCGGCGGGAAGCTCACCGGCGAGCGCGGCAGGCGCCTGGCCCGCAAGCAGACACACAAGCACTAGCACAAACCCCGCCAACAGGCGGGCGGCAGCCGCAAAAATGCTACTGGCGGGTTGATTGGGCATTGTTCAGAAGGGCTGGCCTGGTTGCTCGGCAATGGCTGAAGCTAGGACGGGCAGAGTTAATCAATGGTTGCCGCGGGGCTCACATGCAGGGAAAGCTTGCATTTTGACACCCCCGCCCATATGACAGTGTCGTCACCCGAGTGTCAGAGCCATGATTCTGCGGCTCTCCTGACCGGGCGGGAGAATTTCGCGTGAAGCGGAGGTCCGGAGGCGTAAAGCCGCCCCCCGCCCGGCGCGGTAGAGTGCGGCACCCCCAAGGTGGGGGTCCGCCGAGAGGAACCGTTCCGGTACCCGGAACACAAAGGAAATCACGGGCATGTCCCAAGCCAAGACGAGCGCGCTGATCGCAGACCGGACGAGACCGGTTCGCGGCACTTGTTTGCCTCCGTCTCCTGGCTTGAACGACATGCCCCTTGCGCGCAGCCGCACACCGAGCACCATTCAGCGTTTCCGCACCGGAGCGGAGAGGCCACCGGGGCCGGCATGCCTGCGCAGGGGAATTGACCCATGGGCAGCAAGATGCTCATCGATGCCAGCCATGCCGAAGAGACACGGGTTGTTGTCATCAAAGGCAACCGGATCGAGGAATTCGACTTCGAGAGTGCGGCGCGCCGCCAGCTAAAAGGCAATATCTATCTCGCCAAGGTGACCCGCGTGGAGCCCTCGCTCCAGGCGGCCTTCATAGAATATGGCGGCAATCGCCATGGCTTCCTTGCCTTCTCTGAAATCCATCCCGACTATTACCAGATCCCGCTTGCCGACCGCATGGCGCTGATCCAGGCGGAGGAGGAAGAACAGGCCCGCGAGGCCGATGACGAGGACGAGGATGAGGAGTCCGGGCACGGCCGACGCCGTGAGCGGCGTGGCCGTGGCCGCGACCGCGACCGCCGCAGGGATCAGGCCGCAAGCGGGGAGGACTCCCAGCCTGCCTCCGAGGCTGGAGAACAGCCGGACACCGCGGAGCACCCAGAGCAACCGGGGCAGCCTTATGACGGCGGCGAAGACCCGGAGATGATGGAGGCCGAGGCCGAGGCGGACACGGAGACGGAAGACAAGGCCCGTCCGCCCCGGGCCGAGCCCATGGTGGTGAGCCACGACATTCCCACCCTTTCGGAAGATGCCGCGCCGGAAACCGGCGATGACAAATCGTCCAGACCGCCGGACAGCGAGGAGGCGCCGCTGAGCGCGGCTCCGGCCATCACCCACGGCATGCCGGGCGAACTCGGCAACGGCGTCGAGGAAGTCAGCGAAGATCCCGAGTCAACGCCGGTCGAATCAATCGGCGCCGAGGACGCGATGGAAGAGGTGCCGCAGCGCCGCCGGAAGGTGCAGCGCCGCCAGTACAAGATCCAGGAAGTGATCAAGCGCCGCCAGGTGATCCTGGTGCAGGTGGTCAAGGAAGAGCGCGGCAACAAGGGTGCGGCGCTCACCACCTATCTCTCGCTCGCAGGCCGCTATTGCGTGCTGATGCCCAACACCGCCCGCGGCGGCGGCATTTCCCGCAAGATCACCGAAGCCGGCGACCGCCGCCGTCTGAAAGAGATGGTCAAGGAGATCGAGGTGCCGCAGGGCATGGGCCTCATCGTGCGCACGGCCGGCGCGCAGCGCACCAAGACCGAAATCAAGCGTGACTACGACTACCTGCTGCGCCTGTGGGAGAGCGTGCGCGACCTGACCCTGCAATCGCAGGCGCCGGCGCTGGTCTATGAGGAGGGAAGCCTCGTCAAGCGCGCCATCCGCGATCTCTACACCAAGGACGTGGACGAGGTGATCGTCGAGGGCGATGACGCCTACCGTGAAGCCAAGGACTTCATGAAGATGCTCATGCCGAGCCACGCCAAGAACGTGAAGCTCTACAAGGAGCCGCGGCCGCTGTTCTCGCGCTACCAGGCGGAAGGCCAGCTCGACGGGCTCTATTCGCCCACCGTCACCCTGCCGTCTGGCGGCTACATGGTGATCAACCAGACGGAAGCGCTGGTCTCGGTCGACATCAACTCGGGCCGCTCGACGCGCGAGCACAACATCGAGGACACGGCGCTGCGCACCAACCTCGAGGCCGCCGACGAGATCGCCCGGCAGCTGCGCCTGCGCGACCTTGCCGGACTGATCGTCATCGACTTCATCGACATGGAGGAGAAGCGCAACAACCGCAACGTCGAGCGCCGCCTCAAGGATGCGCTGAAGAACGACCGGGCGCGGATCCAGGTCGGCCACATCAGCCATTTCGGGCTTCTCGAAATGTCGCGCCAGCGGCTGCGACCGGGGCTGCTCGAGGGCTCCTCGCGCACCTGCCCGCATTGCGAGGGCCGCGGCATCGTGCGCTCGGTCTCTTCCTGCGGGCTGTCCGTGCTGCGCGCGATCGAGGAGCATCTCATGGCCCGCAAGCCGGAGAACCTCACCGTCAAGTGCACGCGCGAGATCGCCTTCTACATCCTCAACGAAAAGCGCGACAACCTGCTGGCCATCGAGACCGCCTATGGCATCTCGGTGTTCATCGTGCCGAGCGACGATCTCAAGGGCTCTCAGGCCCTGATCGAGCGCGCGCCCGACCGCAGCCTGCCGCCGCGCAGGGCAATTGCCGCGCCAGTGCGGATCGACTCCGCCTTCGCCAGCGACGACAGCGCCGATGCCGGTGAAGCCCCAAGCGCCGAAGCCGTGCCCGACGAGGAATCCGAGGCAGAGGCCGAGGACGAACAGGAGGGCGGCGAGGAAGATCAGGCTCACGGCCAGGGCGAGCGGCCGGAGGGCGGGCGCCGCAGGCGGCGCCGGCGGGGCCGTCGGGGCGGCCGCGGCCGCGAGGGACAGCCGGGCGAGACCGTGGCCGGACTGGGCGACCAGCCGGAGATCGGCTTTGCCGGAGCAGTGGGCGAAGACACCGAGCACCAGCCCCCAGCCGAGACGGCGGTAGTCGAGGACGGGCCTGCACCTGCCGACGAATCGGCAGCCAGCGAGCGCGAGCCACGCAGCGGACGGCCGCGGCGCGACCGCTGGGGCCGCAGCCGCGAGCGCAACCGCAACGAGGCGCGCGCGCCACGCGAAGATGCGGCGCCGGAGGCCACGCACGCCGAGCCATCGCCATCAAGCGTTCCGACACCGCCGGCGGCGGTGCAGCCCACGCCCGCCGAGGCGGACGCTTCGCCAGCCGAGCCGGCGCGGCGCTGGCAGCCGCCTGCGCCCACGGTGAGCGTGGAGCCTTCCGAGCGCAAGGCCGGCTGGTGGAGCAAGCGCGGCTGACAGCGGAAGCCATGACAGACGGGGGCAGGCCTCAAACCTGCCTCATTCTGGCATGAATGAACGGTCGAAAGGCCGATGACCCGATGAAGAGAACCAGTGTCCTGTTTCGCGCAACGGCGCGGTTCATGGCCGTGCTCACCGCAGCGATGAGCATCTGGCTGGCACCGGCGCTGGCGCAGACTGCGCCAGGCCGCGGCCTGCCGCTGATCCGCGACGCCGAGATCGAGGGGCTGCTGCGGCTTTACACCCGCCCCATCTTCAAGGCCGCGGGCATCAACCCGAAGTCGGTGAAGGTCTACATCATCAACGACCGGCGCATCAACGCGTTCGTGGCCGGCGGGCAGCGCATCTTCGTCAATACCGGCCTGCTGCTGCAATCGACCACGCCCAATCAGGTGATCGGCGTGCTGGCCCATGAAACCGGCCATATCGCGGGCGGACATCTGGCGCGGATGGGCGTCGAGATCGATTCCGCAAACTACACCACCATCATCGGCATGCTGGTGGGGCTGGCAGCGATCGCCGGAGGCATCGCGGCAGGCAGCGCAGAGGCCGCCCAGGCCGGCCAAGGCATCATGGCCGGTTCGCAGAGTCTGGCGCAGCGCAACTTCCTCACCTATGCACGCGGCATGGAATCCTCGGCTGACCAGGCAGCGCTCAAATATCTCTATGCCACCAAGCAGTCAGCCCGTGGCATGATCGAGGTGTTTGAGAAGCTGGCGCGCGAGAATATCGCCACGCTTGCCAACGTCGACCCCTATGTGATGTCGCATCCGATGCCGATGGAGCGCATCCGGACGCTCGAGACCGCGGCCAAGAAGTCTCCCTATTACGACACGAAGGATCCTGCCGCCCTGGTGCTTCGCCACAAGCTGGTACAGGCCAAGCTGATCGGCTTCATCGGCGGGTCGCAGGCAGTGGCACAAAATTATCCGTCCACGGACCAGTCGATGCCGGCCCGGTATGCGCGCGCCATTGCCATGTTCCGCAAGGGTGATATCAGCAATGCCCTGCCAATCATCGACAGCCTGACGGCAGAGCTTCCGGAAAATCCCTATTTCTGGGAACTCAAGGGCCAGGCCCTGCTCGAGAATGGCCGCGCCGCCGAGGCCGCCGCGCCGCTCGAGAAGGCGCAGAAGCTGCTGCCCAACAATGGACTGATCCAGATCCTTGCAGCGCAGGCGCTGGTCGATACTGAAAAACCAGCCAATGCCAAGAAGGCGATCAAGCTTCTGCGTCAGGCGCAGCGCTCGGAGGGTGACACGCCGCAAACCTACCTGCTGCTTGCCCGCGCCTATGCCCAGACCGGCGACTTCGCCCGCGCCGAACTGGCCACGGCCGAGGCCGCGCTGCTCAGGGGCGACAAGAAACTGGCACTGGAAAAGGCCAAGGCTGCCCAGGCCCAGTTCAAGACCGGTACGCCGGAATGGATCCGCGCCAATGACGTGCTCACCTTCGCCGGCCGTGACTGAATGGATGACCGCCTGACAGACGCCACAGAAAACCCGAACCCACGACACAGGACATAAGCTTCATGATACGCCGCAACCGCCTCGCCGCCGCCTTAGCCGCAAGCCTGCTGGCCATGACCAGCCTCGCCGCCGCCGACGATGGCTTCTCGGAGGCTCGCAAGAAGGAGATTGGCGAGATCGTCCGCCAGTATCTGCTCGACAACCCAGAGGTGCTTCTCGAGGTGAGCAAGGCCCTCGAGGCCAAGCAGCAGGCAGCAGAATCCGAGCTGCGCATCGCCGCGCTGACGGCAAATGCCGACCAGGTGTTCCGTTCAGCCAATGATTTCGTAGCAGGAAACCCGGAGGGCGACGTAACAATCGTGGAATTCTTCGACTACAACTGCGGCTGGTGCAAGAAGAGCTTCCCCGAACTCACCAAGCTTATCGCCGACGACAAGAACCTGCGCGTGGTACTCAAGGAATTCCCGATCTTCGGAGGCGACTCTGACCATGCCGCCAAGGCGGCCCTGGCTGCAAAGAAGCAGGGCAAGTACTGGGAGTTGCACAGCGCCCTGTTCGAGCATGATGGCAAGGTCACTGCCGAAGTCGTCGACGAGCTGGCCGCCAAGCTGGGGCTCGACATGACCAAGCTCAAGGCGGACATGGAGTCGTCGGAGGTGACGGCCGCACTCGCACAAACCCACGCGCTTGCCCAGACGCTGGCCATCAACGGCACGCCGGCCTTCATCGTCGATCAGGCGGTGTCGCCGGGCTACCTCCCCGCCGATGGCCTGGCCAGCATGATACAGGATGTGCGCAGCCAGGGCGGCTGCAAGCTCTGCTGAGGCAGGCCGGAACGCTAAAAGCCGGAGGCCAGAGCTTCCACCGGCCGCACTTAACCCTTATAACTCCCGGAAACGGTGGGGGAATCGCAAGTTGTCCGGCAAAGCCCTGTATGTTCTGAACGGTCCCAACCTCAATCTGCTGGGGCAGCGGGAAAGCGCCATCTATGGCGAAGCAACGCTGCAGGACCTTGAAACGCGGTGCCGCGCTCATGCGGCAACGCTGGGCCTCGAGATCGTGTTCCACCAGAGCAACTCCGAGGGTGAACTGATCGGGTGGGTGCACGAGGCCCGCGATAAAGCCTCCGGCATTGCTATCAACGCCGGAGCCTACACACATACCTCAGTTGCGCTGCATGACGCCCTGCGGGCAGTCAACCTGCCGTCCGTTGAGGTCCATCTCTCGAATGTCTACAAGCGCGAGGCGTTCCGCCATACGAGCTTCATCGCTCCGGTGGTGAACGGCGTGATCTGCGGGTTTGGCGTTGACAGCTACGTGCTTGCCATCTCCGCGCTATCCGCCCTCATTTCGGCCAACAAGAAGGGTTGACCCATGCCAACCAAGAAGTCCGCCAAACAGTCCCCTGCTCCCGCTCACAAAGACCCCGACCTCGAGCTGATCCAGAGCCTTGCAGGAATCCTCAACGCCACCGGACTTACCGACATCGAACTGGATCGCAAGGGAACCCGGGTGCGCGTCTCCAAGACTGCGGCGACCACCACGATGGTGGCGGCAGCTGCGCCAGCCCACGGCCATGCGCCCCAGCATCAGCCGGTGGCGGCCCCGGCAACAGAGCCACCTGCCGCAGCGCCTGCACGGCCTGCCTCGGAGGCTGCGAACACGGTGAAATCGCCGATGGTGGGGACCGTGTATCTTGCTCCCTCACCCGAGGCGCCCGCGTTCGTGGAGATCGGTGCGGTGGTCAAGGAAGGCCAGACCCTTCTCATCATCGAGGCGATGAAGACGATGAACCAGATCAACGCGCCACGACCTGGCAGGATCACCCAGATCTTCGTGGGAAATGGCCAGCCCGTGGAATTCGGCGAAGCCCTCGTGGCGATCGAGTGAGGACATATGTTCGATAAGGTCCTCATCGCCAATCGCGGAGAAATCGCTCTGCGCGTCTTGCGCGCCTGCCGCGAGCTTGGCATCCAGACGGTTGCCGTGCATTCCACCGCGGATGCTGATGCCATGCATGTCAGGCTGGCTGACGAGAGCGTGTGCATCGGGCCACCGCCTGCCCGCGACAGCTACCTGAACATTCCGGCAATCGTCTCGGCCTGCGAGATCACCGGTGCCGAGGCCGTGCATCCAGGTTACGGCTTCCTGTCGGAAAATGCGCGCTTCGCCGACATCCTGACCGAACACGGCATCAAGTTCATCGGCCCCTCGGCGGAACACATCCGCATCATGGGTGACAAGATCACGGCGAAGCTGACAGCGAAAGACCTCGGGATTCCGGTGGTGCCGGGCTCGGAAGGCGGCATTGCCACGATCGAGGACGGCCGCCGGGTTGCCCGCGACATCGGTTATCCGGTGATCATCAAGGCAACGGCCGGCGGCGGCGGACGCGGCATGAAGGTGGCGCGAAGCGAGGCCGAACTCGAGCTTGCCATGAGCACTGCCCAGGCCGAGGCCAAGGCAGCCTTCGGCAACGGCGATGTCTATATCGAGAAATATCTCGGAAAGCCGCGCCACATCGAAATCCAGGTGCTGGGTGACGGCAAGGGGCGTGCGATCCATCTGGGCGAGCGCGACTGTTCGCTGCAGCGCCGCCACCAGAAGATCTGGGAGGAGGCGCATTCACCCGCCCTCAACGCCACACAGCGCGAGGCAATCGGCAGCCGCGTGGCAAAGGCCATGCAAACGTTGGGCTACGAGGGCGTGGGTACGATCGAGTTCCTCTACGAGAATGGCGAGTTCTATTTCATCGAGATGAACACGCGTCTGCAGGTCGAGCACCCGGTCACCGAGGCCATTACCGGGCTTGACCTGGTGCAAGAGCAACTGCGTGTCGCCTCCGGCGCCGACCTCGCCTACAACCAGCAGGACATATCCTTCTCCGGCCACGCCATCGAGTGCCGCATCAACGCGGAGAACCCGACCACCTTCGCGCCCTCACCGGGCAGGGTCGATGCGGTTCATTTTCCGGGCGGCCTTGGCTGCCGGGTGGATTCAGCCCTTTACGCGGGATATCGCATTCCACCCTACTACGACAGCCTGATCGGCAAACTCATCGTTTCCGGCAAGAGCCGCACCGAGTGCATGATGCGGCTGAAGCGTGCGTTGGGCGAATTCGTCATCGAAGGAATCGAGACCACCATTCCTCTGTTCCAGCAGCTTCTGGCCGAGCCTGACATCATCGACGGCCGATACGACATCCACTGGCTGGAGCACTTCCTCGCCCGCCAGGCGTGATGAGCAGCATCACGCCTCAGGTTCTGCTGCGCGCCTATGCGGCCGGCATATTCCCGATGGCGGAGAGCGCGGAAGACAGCGCCCTGTACTGGGTGGAGCCTGAGGAGCGTGGCATCATACCGCTGGACGGGCTGCAGATCTCGCGTTCGCTGCGCAAGCGCCTGCGCCACCGCGACTTCGTGATCAAGATCGACCATGACTTTCCTGCCGTGATCGCCGCCTGCGCCGCCAAGACGCCGGAGCGGCGCTCCACCTGGATCAATGGCCGCATCACCGCGCTCTATACCCAACTCCACCGCATGGGATGCTGCCACAGCATCGAATGCTGGCAGGACGGACAACTGGCAGGCGGACTTTATGGCGTGCGCATCGGCGCGGTATTTTTTGGCGAAAGCATGTTTTCACGCGCAACGGATGCGAGCAAGGTGGCACTCGTGCATCTGGTGGCACGGCTGAATTTCGGTGGCTTCAAGCTGCTCGATGCGCAGTTCCTGAACCCGCACCTTGAAAGCCTCGGAGCGCATGCCGTGGCCAGGGAGGCCTATCAACGGATGATGGAACCGCTTCTCGGGCAAGAGGCCGATTTCCACGCGTTCAGGACTGACAGCGATCCGGCAACGGTGCTGGACTGGGCTTCAGGCGGCAGGCGCTGACGCGACCTGGCCCCTCAGCCAGCGGGCAAAGACAACCCAAGAGCAAGGCCACTTCAGGCGGAGCCAGTTTCGATTCGGCATCGCCGGGAGGAGGCCAGACGTTACGGCGGCCATCAAGAGACAGGGCGCTTCTTTCCCTAATCCTCCGGTTCGCCTTCCTTCTTGATCTGATCCTGGGGCACGTCGACTTCAGGCGCCGTCTCCACCGGTGGTGGCGGCGCATTTGGATCTCGGCAGCCCGTCAGCCAGACATCGTACGTCGCATGCTCGAGCGCATTCAGCCCCGGACTTTCGGCAAACATCCAGCCAATGAAGATCGTCTTGCGGGTATTGCCGAACTCGATCTGATCAATTTCAACAAAGCTCGTGGTCTTCGGTTCCTCGGTGGCGGGCCGCGTGTAGCAAACCTTTGGCCGAACGATCACGCTTCCGAAGCGGCGCTCTTCACCGATCGGAACCTCGAAGGTGGTGGTGACGCCGCTGATCTTGTCGAGACCAGCGAACACGGCAATGGGATTGCTGATGCGCTCAGCCCAGGCAGGACTGCAGGTGCAGGCGGCAAGCGCGGCAAACCCGAGTGCAAAAACAGAACATCTCACGGTTTCACCGCCTCGACCCGCAAGCGCACATAATCGGACGTCCGCTGGCCCCCGGCATCACAGAGCAGCGGCTTGAGCAAATCCACGGTTTCGGCCAGTGCCTCCCCGGCCATCACGGCATCTGCGTTTCAGGGGCGGCACCATCCTTGGCCCCGCCGCCCTTGTTGGCAAACATGGCCTCGCTGATCAGCGACCAGATGTCGACTGCGCCTTGCGTGTTGGAGATGACGCCGCCATCAGCCAGCTGCGTGTCAGCACCGCCCTGTTCGAGGGAGATGAATTTCGACCCCAGCAGGCCCTCGGCCGTGACCTTGGCGGTGGCATCCTCCGTGAGTTGCACCTTCGGATCGATTTCCATGACAACCATGGCCATGAAATTCTCGGGGTTGAGAGTGAAGTCGACGACAGAGCCGATCTTCACACCCGCCGCGCGCACATCAGTGCCGATGCTCACGCCCTCCGCATTATCGAATTCGGCGTTGAGGCGGTAGGAGCCGGTGGCATGCGTCTTGCCGGAGGACTGATAGGCAAAGAGGAAGAACGCCGCGGCAATCACGATTACCGCCGCGCCGATCAGGGTTTCCACCATCGAAGTCTTCACGCCTGAACCTCCTGTGAGCCGTCAGCGGATGCGTCGCGGGAGCGCTAGTCCGGCCGCCATGCAGAATAATCCGGCGCTTGCGGCGCCGGGCCCGAGACAATCGAACCCCTGGGACGGTAGGCACCCGGCGTTCCCGTCATGTTGGGACGATGCGGCTTCTGCCACTCACGCGGCACATAGACCTCGCCGGAGGGCGGCACATCCGTGCGATGATGCATCCAGCCATGCCAGCCGGGGGGAATGGACGAGGCCTCTGAATAGCCGTTGTAGATGACCCAGCGCCGCTCGGCGATCGATTCGGGCAAGGCGGACGGCGCACGGTAGTACTTGTTGCCTAATTCATCGGTACCAACGAATTCGCCCTTGCGCCACGTGTAGAAGCGCGTGTTGAGCGTCTGGCCGTTCCACCAGGTAAAGAGCTGTTTCAGGAACACCATGTCACCCTGCCTTGAAATTGCGGTGGAATATGGCGGAAGCCCTGCGTGCCGTCCAGTGCCGAATTGGCAGCCGGCAGCACGGGGCTAGGGCGCGGCGGTGATGAGGTCGAGTTCGGCTCCGTCGCGCTGGCGCGATGCCAGGCTCCGCAGGCCGCCCGCATCCCTGAGCCAGGCGCGGAACAGCGCCTCGTCTTCCGGCGTGGCGGCAACCGCAGCGGGGATGGCATAGAGACCGAGGCCATGGCTGCTCACCTCGCGGCCGAGACTGACCAGATAGATCGGGCGGAAGACATCGGCCTGCGCCAGGGCCAGCGGCGTCTGATAGAAGCGCAGCACGAGGCGCGCGGCATCGTCACCCGCCACGGGACGGGTGAGCGTCAGCTTCGCCTTCAGACCCTCATGCAGC
>NZ_JBIIDX010000229.1:0-3153 GCF_044238155.1 Aestuariivirga sp.
TGGCCTTGGGGTTGAGATAGGGTAGGCTGTCCTGCCAGGTCCAAACCGGCGAAACGCTCCAGCCAGCGGCGAGCAGCAACGCCTCGGGGGTGGCGAGTTCGCCTGCATACTGCGCCACGAACATCTCGCCCGGGCGGCCTGCAAGATCGATGCGGCGCAGGGGCAGCCCCTCCCAGTCGGCGGCAAGCCATTGCGCCTCGGGCACCAGAATGCGCCGCTCCGGCATGGCGTAGAACTGGGCGGCGCTGGCGTAGCCCTGAGCAACATGAAGCGCCCCGACGCTGGCGAAGACCGCGAAAGCCGCCGCAAGCAGGCCCATGGGCCGGATGCGGCGCGGCGGCACCGCCTCCACCGCCACGCCATAGGCGGCCATCACGACGGTGCCGAACAACAGGCCCGCGAGCACATCCGAAAGCCAGTGCGCCCCCAGATAGACCCGCGAATAGGCGATCGCCACCACCACGAGCGCGCACATCGCATAGACCACCGCTCGGCCCCAGCGGCCCATGGCATGACTGACCAGAATGGCGAGAATGCCGAAGATCACCGCCGCCATCGTGGCGTGGCCCGAGGGAAAGCTGTACTGGCTTGCGCCGGCATAGGCGAGCTCGCTGGGTCTGGCGCGCTGCAGGCCGAACTTCATCACCAGTTCGAAGATCTTGGCGGCAGCAATGGCGATGATCGCAGCATAGGCGGCGCGATAGGCCCTGTGCCAGAAGAGCCAGACGATCATCGCCAGCGCCAGAGCCGTCATCACCACCGTGTCGCCCATCATGGTGATGACGGTCATGATCTCATCGGCGGGCGCGTTGCGCGATTCGCGCATCAGGCTGGCGATCGAGATGTCGAGGTTGGAGACCGCATGCCCCGAAGCCGCACGCAGCGCGATGTTGGCGAGGCTGAGAAGCCCCGCGAACACGATCGCGGCGAACAGCACGATCATCACCGAGCGCGGGTTGTCGGGCGCCACGGCGCGCGCAAAACGCTGCCAGGAGCGCCCCGGGCGGGCCCGCGCCCAGGCCGAGACCCGCCACAGGAGCCGGTCGAGGTGCGGCGAGATGCCAGCCGCGGCGAGCCGGATCACGTAGCCCGCCAGCGCCAGGATGACGAGCAGCGCCAGCAGAACCATCAGAAGCCTGCCGCTCAGTTCGCCTGCAAAGGCCAGCCCCTGCCCGATCAGAACGCCCGGCACGATGTGCGCGAAGGACCAGGCGATGCCCGAGGTGACGTTGACGAAAATGAAGAACAGCTGGTTCATGCCGAACATGCCGACAATGCCGGGCACCACCGACTTCACACCGGGGACGAAGCGGCCGATGGCAATGCTCTTGCCGCCATGCTGGCGCACGAAATCCTCGCCGCGCAGCACCAGCTGCGGATAGCGGTAGAGCGGCCACATGAGCTTCAGCCGCTGGCCGAACAGCCGGCCGGCCCAGTAGGAAACCTGGTCGCCGACGATGCATCCCACGGCGGTGACGGTGATCACCGGCCAGAAACCCAGATGGCCGGTCCCGACCAATATGCCGGCCCCCACCAGCACCGCCGTGGAGGGTACGAACAGGCCGATGATCAGAAGTGCTTCCCCCATGGCGATGAGAAAGATGATGATCAGCGCCCACTCGGGATTGGTGGTAAAGTAGTCGAGATAAGGCTGGATGTAATCGATCACGGCGGGGATGAGTCCTGGCGGGGAGGCGCCCAAGCGCTAGCGGGAGTGGTGGTGGCCCTCACGGGCGGAATGGCAGCGATCTGGCGTCAGTGGGATCTGTTCGTAGGGGTTGTCGCTCTTGGCAGTGGTGTTCTCCGAACAATCCTGGATGGGTAACGGTACGGCATGCGGCAACGCATGCTGGTAGACCTGGGCATAGGACAAGTCCTGCATCCAGTCATCATGGCCCTCCCAGTTCATGGCCGAAGCCGATGTGGCACAGGAGAAGAGGATGATGGTTGCAAACGCATGGCGCATGCCCCAGTAAATAGGGAGATGTCCACACCAAACACAAGTCTCCCGTGCGACTTTCTGGCGTTGGAGGCCGCGGCCGGCTGGTCCATACTCATTCCGACATGACTGAACCGATACCCGAAGCGCGCTCTCCAAGCATGGTCCGGACGTGGCTTGGCTTTGCAGGCCTGTGCCTGGCCATGTTCATGGCGGTGCTGGACATCCAGATCGTGGTGACCTCGCTGGGCGTGATTGATAAGGCGCTGAAAATCGGCGCCGACCGCATGAGCTGGGTGCAGACCTCCTATCTGATCGCCGAGATCATCACCATCCCGCTCACCGGCGTGCTGATGCGCATGCTCTCGATGCGCACGCTGCTGATCGTGGCCACGACGCTGTTCACGCTTGCCTCGGTGGGCTGCGCGCTCAGTTCAGGCTTCGCGATGCTGATAGGCTTCCGGGTGCTGCAGGGCATGGCGGCGGGCGTTCTGATGCCGCTGGCCTTCGCGGCGGTCTTCCTGCTGTTCAGGCCGGGAACGCAGCAGGCGGTGGCCACCGTGGCCGGCGGGCTGGTGGCGGTGATCGCGCCATCAATGGGACCGATCATGGGCGGGCTGATCACCGAGCACCTCTCCTGGCACTGGCTGTTCCTCATCAATGTCGTGCCGGGCGTGGTCACCGTGGCGCTGAGCCTGACATGCCTGCCACGCCAGCCGCTGCATCTTGGACTTCTGCGCCAGCTTGATCTGGCTTCGGTGCTGTTCATCGCGGCAGCACTTGCCTCGCTGGAGATCGGCCTCAAGCAGGCGCCCGACCTTGGCTGGTTCTCGCCGGTGACCCTCAGCCTGTTCGCAGCCTTCGCCGTGCTGCTTGCCCTCACCGTGCTGCGACCGAAACCCGCCGTGGATTTCAGCCTGTTCCGGGACCGCTATCTTGCCTATGGCTGCGCGCTGAGCTTCATTCTGGGCATCGGGCTGTATGGCTCGGTTTATCTCCTCCCGGTGTTTCTGTCTCTGGTGCGCTATCTGGGACCGATCGAAATCGGCATGGTGGTGCTGGTGACAGGCCTGGCACAGCTGGTATCCGCCCCCCTTTCGGTGCTGCTCGACCGGCTGGCCCCGGCGCGCCTGCTGACCTTTCTGGGCTTCGCTGCCTTTGCCACGGGCCTGTTCATGAGCGGCTTCGCGACGAGACTGTCGGGCCCTGACGAA
>NZ_JBIIDX010000086.1:0-14956 GCF_044238155.1 Aestuariivirga sp.
TTGGCAAATGACAGGCATGTCGAACCACCTCACCGCCACCCGCCTGCTGGTCGCCGCAGCACCCGCCCTGTTCGTGCTCATGTGGGCAACCGGCTTCGTGGTTGCAAGGTATTCCGCTCCGCATGCCAGCCCCTTCGCATTCCTGTCCATCCGGTTTCCCATTGCCGGCCTCTTGTTCGTGCTGATCGCGCTGGTGCTGGCCGCGCCCTGGCCCGGCGCCCGCCAGGCGTTGCACGCCACGGTGGCTGGCGCCTTTCTGCATGGCGGCTATCTCGGTCCGGTCTACTGGGCCGTGGCGCATGGCATGCCGGCGGGGGTCTCTGCGCTGATCGTCGGCCTGCAGCCGCTGATGACCGCCATCCTCGCCGCTGGTCTGGTGGGCGAGCGCATCGCGCTGCGTCACTGGCTGGGGCTGGCGATCGGCATTGCCGGCGTGGCGCTGGTGGTCTCGCCCAAGCTGCAGGGCGGGCTCACTGGCGGCATCACCGCGCTCACCGTCGCCGTCAATGTGGCAGGTGCGCTGTCGATCTCCTTCGGCACCGTCTATCAGAAGCGCTTTGCCACGGCGCTCAACCTCGCAAGCGGCGGCGCCTGGCAATATGCCGGGGCAACGCTGGTGGTGCTGGTGGCGGCCCTGCTCACCGAGGACATGCGCTTCGACGGCACGCCCGAGGCGTGGTTCGCGCTGGCCTGGTCGGTGATCGTGCTGTCGCTTGCGGCGATCAGCCTGCTGATGCTGCTGATCCGGCTGGGCGATGTCGGTCGCGTGGCGAGCCTCATCTTCCTCGTGCCGGGCGTGTCGGCGCTGATGGCCTATGGCCTGTTCGGCGAAACCCTGACGGCGGTTCAGATCCTCGGCATGGCGGTCTGTGCCGGAGCCGTGCTGATCGTCACGCGGAAACCTGTTCGCCCCGCCTGAGCCGGTCGAGCGTCTCGCGGGCGCGGGCATGGTGTGCGGCGGTCACATGGGTGCGCACGGTGTTCACGGCCGCAACCAGCACGGCCAGGTCATCGGTGAAGCCCAGGCCCAGCACCATGTCCGGCACGGCATCGGCGGGCAGGATGAAATAGACCAGCGCGCCCAACAGGATGCCCTTTGCCCTGAGCGGCGTTGCCGGGTCGAAGGCGGAATAATAGGCGGCCACCAGGTCAGCCGCGAAGGGTGCGCGCGCCAGGGCGCGGGCAAGCTTCGGAAAGAACTTCGCCTTCACCTCGGCGTCATCGCGGGTCATGTCCATCGAACCCCTCCCAAACGGTGTTTGAAGAGATGGGCAGCCCGGCGCCGGAGATCAAGGTCAGCGTTGCGACAAATACAGGGTCAGCATCAGCACCACGATGGCGAGCCCCTGCAGCCCCACCCGCCAGCGCATCAGCCTCTGCGAGGTGTTGGACGAGCCGCCGCGGAACATGTTGAAGAGCCCCATGAGCAGCACCACCGCCACCGCGCCGACGGCCACATAGCTGACATAGGTCATCATCACTGTCCGTGCTCCATCAGGCGAGGGTGGTATTGAGCAAAGCCTTGGCTCTCCTCCGGGCTGACGTCAAGCGGGCTCATTCGTCCGAGGCCCGGTTGAGCAGCCGGTCAAGCAGGCGCTGCGGCAGGATGCGGCGGGCCAGCGCCATGTAATGGGTGGGTCTGGTCACGTAATAGCGCGCCCGGGGATGGGTCGATTCGACTGCGTGCACCAGTTTTTCCAGCACCGCCTCAGGCCCCAGCTTGTAGCGCGCCGAACCGCCGCGCCCCAGCCTGGCGCGCTGCCTGGCATAGGCCGCAACATGATGCGAGCGGGCCTCGTCGATGTTGCGCTCGAAATGCTGCAATGAGGTTTCGACAAACTTGCTGGCGATCGGGCCAGGCTCGATGAGCGACACAAAGATGCCGGATCCCCCGAGCTCCAGGCGCAGCGTGTCGGACAAGCCCTCAATGGCGAATTTCGAGGCGTTGTAGGCGCCTCGCCACTTCAGCGCTACGAGACCCAGCACCGAGGAGCACTGCACGATCCGGCCGGAGCCATTGGCCCGCATCAGCGGCAGGCAGGCGCGGGTCAGCTGGTGCCAGCCGAAGAAGTTCGCCGCGAACTGGGCCTCCAGAACCTCGCGGCTCAGATCCTCGACCGCGCCCGGCTGGCCATAGGCGCCATTGTTGAACAGCGCATCGAGCCTGCCGCCGGTGAGCCTCGCTGTTTCCTCCGAGCAGGCCGCAACCGAGGCCGGATCGGCATAATCGAGGGCAAGTGCCTCAAGCCCGGCGGTGCGCAGCCGCGAAAGGTCTTCGGGTTTGCGCGCCGTAGCCAGAACCCGCCAGCCGCGCGCCTGCATGCCGAGTGCGCAATGCCAGCCGATGCCGGAGGAACAGCCCGTGATGAGGATGCTGCGCGGCCTTGCGCCGTCAGCCATCAGTTGCCGCCCTCGAGCAGCCGTTTGGCGATGACCTGCGCCTGGATTTCGGCGGCGCCCTCGAAAATGTTCAGAATGCGCGCATCGCACAGGATGCGGCTGACCGGATACTCCAGTGCAAAACCGTTGCCGCCATGGATCTGCAGGGCGTTGTCGGCCGCCGCCCATGCCACCCGGGCGCCCAGCAGCTTGGCCATGCCGGCCTCCACGTCGCAGCGCCGGCCGGCGTCCTTCTCGCGCGCTGAATAAAGGGTCAGCTGGCGGGCCGCCATGATCTCGGCGGCCATCAGCGCCAGCTTGTCGGCGATGCGCGGAAAACTGATGATCGGCTTGCCGAACTGCACCCGGTCCCTGGCATAGCGCAGGCCCACGTCGAGCGCGCTCTGCGCCACCCCCACGGCGCGCGCCGCGGTCTGGATGCGTGCGGCTTCGAAGGTCTGCATGAGTTGCTTGAAGCCCTGGCCCTCGATGCCCCCCAGCAGGTTCTCCGCCTTCACCTCGAAATCCTCGAAGCGGATTTCATATTCCTTCATGCCGCGGTAGCCCAGCACCTCGATCTCGCCACCCGACATGCCCGGCGCCGGGAACGGGTCCTCATCGCTGCCGCGCGGCTTTTCGGCCAGCAGGATCGACAGGCCGCGGTAGCCGGTCTCGTCCGGGTTGGTGCGGGCCAAGAGCGTCATCACGTCGGCACGCACCGGATGCGTGATCCAGGTCTTGTTGCCGGTGATCTTGTAGACATCGCCCTCGCGCACTGCGCGCGTGCGCAGTGCGCCAAGGTCGGAGCCGGTGTTGGGTTCGGTGAACACCGCTGTCGGCAGGATTTCGCCCGAGGCGATCTTCGGCAGCCATTTCTGTTTCTGCTCGCGCGTGCCACCGCAGAGAATGAGCTCGCTGGCGATCTCGGCGCGGGTGCCGAGCGAACCAACCGCGATCCAGCCGCGCGAGAGTTCCTCCGAGACCACGCACATCGCCTCCTTGGACAGCGCCAGGCCGCCATACTCCTCCGGCAGCGTCAGCGCGAACACGCCCAGGTCAGCCAGCGCCTTGACAATCTCCATCGGCACATAGGCATTCTCGAGGTGCCACTGATGCGCATGGGGCGCCACCTCGCTGGCAACGAAGCGGTTCATCGTCTCGCGCATCTCCGAGAGCGTCTCGTCAAGGCCCGAGGAGCCGAAGTTGCCCTCGGCCATCAGGCTCACCAGGCGCTGCCGCGCCTCCGGCGTGTTGCCGCGATGGATGAGGACCAGATCATGCAGCGGCGCCATCTCGCCGCGGCTCAGGCCAAGCTCGGGAAGGCGGATGAATTCGCTCTGGTTCAGCGGAATGCCGCCCGCCACATGGTTGAGATATTCGCCGGCTGCGATCTGCAGCGTGAGGCGCTCTGTCTCTCCAAGCTGCTGTGCCGCCGACAGGCGCTGGGCAAAGCTCGCCAGTTCACGCAGGGTTGCCGCATAGGTGGCCAGCCAGGCAAGGCCATGCGCGGCATGCTGCTCCGCATCGAGGCGCTCGGAGGACAGCTTGCCGCCCGGCATCAGCCGCGCCGACAGGCGGGACCGCGCCTTGCCGAACAGCGCCTCCACAACGGTCGCGGCCTGACCCAGGTGATCCTCCAGATTTGCAACGCAAATATCTGAAATCATTTCGCTTTCAACAGCAGCCATGGTCGGGGTCCTCGTCAAGTCCGGAGTCAGGCTAGCGGAACCCCTGTTGCGCTGCAATGAGCCATCCGGCCAGGTCTGCGCCTGCCAAAATTGGGCCGGATTTGGCTGGCCAAAATGCCCGGGTGGATTTACGGCTCTGTCACGACTATGGTTCGCTGCATGATCGCTACCAGACATTTCTGCGCGCTTGCGCTTCTGCTGTTCGCCCTGCCTGCGGGCCCGGCCCTGGCCGAGGAACAGCCCCAGCAAATCGGTGTGTTCGAGGATTGGGTCGCCTATTCCTTCCAGTCGTCCGACGGCAAGGTCTGCTATGTCTCCTCAACGCCCAAGCTCAGCGAGCCGCAATCGGCAAAGCGCGATCCGGCGTTCTTCCTCGTCACCAACATGCCGGGCCGCAAGCCGCCGGTGAAGGGCGAGGTCTCCACCATCATTGGCTACCCCTTCAAGGAGGGTCAGCCCGTCAAGCTGTCGATTGACGAGAAGACCTTCGAGATGTTCTCCAAGGGCGACACCGCCTGGGTGGACAATGGCGCCGACAAGAAGATCGTGACGGCGATGAAAACCGGCAAGGAGCTGAAGGTCCGCGGCACCTCCTGGCGCGGCACCAAGACGGTCGATACCTATTCGCTCGCTGGTATTTCGGCTGCCCTCGCCGCCATCGATGATGCCTGCAAATAGGCTGCTCCGGCCGCTGTGGCTTTGGGCGGTGACGTGTCTGGTGTTGATCGGGGCGCGCCCTGCCGGCGCAGCCTGTGCACCCGAAAGCTTCGAGGGCAACCGCTATGTCATCTGCCGGTTCGACCTGCGGCAGGATCAGCTCCGCCTGTTCAGCCTCGATGCCGGTGGCGAGCCCTACGGGTCCTTTTCCGCGCTCTCGGCGGCGCTCGCCGGCAACGGGCAGGACCTCGTCTTTGCAATGAATGCCGGCATGTATGACGAGGCATTGAAGCCGATCGGCCTCTACATCGAGGATGGCGCTGAGCTGCACAAGGCCAACCGGCGCGACGGTCCGGGAAACTTTCATCTCAAGCCCAATGGCATTTTCTTCATCGACGGCGGGCAGGGCGGCGTGCTGGAAACCGAGGCCTATCTGGCCCGCCGCATCAAGCCGGCGTTTGCCAGCCAGTCCGGCCCCATGCTGGTCATTGACGGCGCCATCCATCCGAAGTTTTCCGCCACCGGAACGTCGCTGCAGCGGCGCAACGGCGTCGGCGCGCCCGATGAGCACACGCTGATCTTCGCCATCAGCGAGGACTGGGTGAATTTCCACAGCTTCGCACGCCTGTTCCGCGATCACCTCTCTTGTCCCAACGCATTGTTCCTCGATGGTGCCATCTCCAGCCTTCATGCGCCGGAGCTGGGCCGCAGCGATGGCTTCGCGCCGCTCGGCCCCGTCGTGGCGCTGGTGCGCGGGCCTTGATGCCGGCAGGCTCGCAATCCGGGCCGGTCTTGTGCTATGGGCCCCCGGCATGACCAGTCTCGTCAACCGGCTCGAGGCGCCGCCGCGCTACATCCCCAACGACCCGCGCCCATCGCTGGTCGGGCTCACCCGCCAGGCGCTGGCGGACGCGATGGGACGTGCTGGGGTGCCGGAGAAGCAGCGCCGCATGCGGGCAGGCCAGGTCTGGCACTGGATCTATCACCGCGGCGTCACCTCCTTTGCCGAAATGACCAACATCGCGGGCGACTTGCGCCAGAGGCTGGACGAGAGCTTCGTCATCGGCCGCCCGGAAATCGTCAGTGAACAGATATCCTCCGATGGCACGCGCAAATGGCTGCTCCGCCTTTCGCCGGACGAGCGCGGCGCCCGCCACGAGATCGAAACCGTCTACATTCCGGAAGAGGACCGCGGCACGCTCTGCATCTCCTCGCAGGTTGGCTGCACGCTCACCTGCACCTTCTGCCACACCGGCACGCAGAAGCTGGTCCGCAACCTGACGGCCGGCGAGATCGTCGCCCAGGTGATGACGGCGCGCGACCGCGTGAAGGACTGGCCGCGGGATATCGAGGCAAACCCCAATCCGCCGCCGGCCGGCCGCTACATCACCAATATCGTGCTGATGGGCATGGGTGAGCCGCTTTACAACTTCGACAATGTGAAAGACGCAATCGAGATCATCTCGGACGGCGAGGGGCTCTCGCTGTCCAAGCGGCGGATCACGCTGTCGACCTCCGGCGTGGTGCCGGAAATCCCGCGCGCCGGCGCCGAGATCGGCAGCATGCTGGCAATCTCGCTGCATGGCACGACGGATGAGATCCGCAACCGGCTGGTGCCGCTCAACAGGAAATACCCGATCGCGGAGCTGCTGGCCGCCTGCCGGCAGTATCCGGGACTCTCCAACGCCCGCCGCATCACCTTCGAATACGTCATGCTGAAGGGCGTCAATGATTCGCTCGCTGATGCCAAGCGGCTGGTGCAGCTGCTGAAGGGCATTCCCGCCAAGGTCAACCTCATTCCCTTCAACCCCTGGCCCGGCACGCAATATGAGTGCTCGGACTGGGAAACCATCGAGACCTTCGCCGAGGTTCTCAACCGCGCCGGCTATGCCTCGCCGGTCCGCACGCCGCGCGGGCGTGACATCATGGCGGCCTGTGGCCAGTTGAAAAGCGAAAGCCAGAAACTCCGTGCCAGGGAACGCATGGCGCTCGAGGCCGGAGCCTAACCGCCAGTTGCGGGCTGAAGCCCCGGCGTGATAGGTGGCAGCGCGGTTTGTTCCAACGAGGCCTGAAGCCATGCCGAAGCAGAAAGTGAAGAAAGTCGTCCTCGCCTATTCGGGAGGGCTCGACACCTCGATCATCCTCAAATGGCTGCAGACCGAATATGGCGCGGAGGTCGTCACCTTCACCGCCGATCTGGGCCAGGGCGGCGAACTCGAACCGGCCCGCAAGAAGGCCGAGATGCTCGGCATCAGGGAAATCTACATCGAGGATCTGCGCGATGAGTTCATCCGCGATTTTGTCTTCCCGATGTTCCGCGCCAATGCCGTCTATGAGGGCGTCTATCTGCTCGGCACCTCGATCGCCCGGCCGCTGATCGCCAAGCGCCTGATCGAGATCGCCGCCGATACGGGGGCCGACGCCATTGCCCATGGCGCCACCGGCAAGGGCAATGACCAGGTGCGCTTCGAGCTCACCGCCTATGCGCTGAACCCCGACATCAAGGTCATCGCGCCGTGGCGCGAATGGGCGTTCAAGAGCCGCACCGACCTCATTGAATTCGCCGAGACGCATCAGATCCCGGTCGCCAAGGACAAGCGCGGCGAAGCGCCGTTTTCGGTCGATGCGAACCTTCTGCATTCGTCTTCCGAGGGCAAGGTGCTGGAAGACCCCTGGCAGGAGCCGCCGCCCTATGTCTACCAGCGCACCATCGCGCCGGAGGACGCGCCGGACAAGGCCACCTACATCGAGATCGAATTCCTCAAGGGCGACCCCGTCGCCATCGACGGCAAGCGCATGCCGCCGGCGGTTCTGTTCACCGAGCTGAACCGGCTGGGCCATGACAATGGCATCGGGCGGCTGGACCTCGTCGAGAACCGCTTCGTCGGCATGAAGTCGCGCGGTGTTTATGAAACGCCGGGTGGCACCATTCTGGCCACGGCGCACCGCGCCATCGAGTCCCTCACGCTTGACCGCGAGGCCGCGCATCTCAAGGACAGTTTCATCACCAAATATGCCGAGCTCGTCTATTACGGCTTCTGGTTCTCGCCGGAGCGCGAGATGCTGCAGGCGATGATCGACAAGAGCCAGGAGCATGTCGAAGGCACGGTGCGGCTCAAGCTCTACAAGGGCAATGTCATCGTGACGGGGCGCAAGTCGCCGAAGTCGCTCTACAAGGATGCGCTGGTCACCTTCGAGGATGACCGCGGCGCCTATGACCAGAAGGATGCCGCTGGCTTCATCCGCCTCAATGCGCTGAGGCTGCGCACCCTGGCGGCGCGCAAGCGCAACAGCTGAAAAGGAGCAGGGCCATGTCGATCGCGGTGTTCGGCAGCATCAACATGGACGTGACGGCCTATATGCGCCGCCTGCCCAAGCCCGGCGAGACGCTGCATGGCCACGAGTACAAGCTGGGCCTGGGTGGCAAGGGTGCCAACCAGGCAGTGGCGGCGCGCAAGCTGGGCAGCGACGTGGCCTTCATCTGCCGCCTCGGCACTGATGATTTCGCAAAGCCGGCAGAGCGCGAGCTGGCCGGATATGGCGTCGATCTTTCGCTGGTCGGGCGTGATGCCTCGGGCGCCACAGGCCTGGCCATCATCAATGTGGGCGAGGGTGGCGAGAACTACATCTCGCTGATCGGCGGCAGCAATCTGCGCGTTGACCTCAGCGATGTGGAGCGGGCCCGTCCGGCGCTCGAACAGGCTTCGGTTCTTCTCTTGCAGCTTGAAGTGCCGCTGTCCGCTTCGCTCGCCGCGGCGGCCATCGTGCGCGGGCATGGCGGCACGGTCATTCTCGACCCTGCGCCTGCACCTGAGGGCGGCCTTGCGCCAGAGGTCCTGACATCCGTCGACATGCTGACGCCCAACGAGACCGAGGCGGGACTCATTCTGGGCTGGCAGCCGGAAACGCTCGAGCAGGGCTTGCAGGCTGCCCGCGAGCTGCGCGGCCGCGGTGTCGCCATTGCAGTGGTGAAGCTCGGCTCCAAGGGCCTTGCAGTGGCGGCCCCCGCGCTGGAAACGGTCATTCCCGCCTTCAAGGTCAATGCCATCGACACGGTGGGAGCGGGCGACTGCTTCAACGGTGGTCTTGCCCATGCGCTGGAACGTCGACAGCCCCTCGAACAGGCGCTGCGCTTCGCGTCTGCCTGCGGCGCGCTGTCGACCACACGCAAAGGCGCCTCCGCCGCCTCGCCCAAGCTGGCCGAGGTCGAGGCATTCCTCGCGCGGGCTTAGCGCGGAGTGAAGCAACGCCGGGCGGGGCCAAGAACCTGCCTGAACCCGCGTGGTTCTAAACCACCCTGATCTTCGCCGGGTTCCAGTCCTTCGGCTTGGGGTATTGCGGGTCCATCTCCTCCAGCGTTTCGCGCACGATGCGGGCGATGATGGCGTTGCGCACCCAGTTGTGGTCGGCCGGAATCACATGCCAGGGCGCGTGCTGGGTGGAACAACGCCGGATGGCAATCTCATAGGCTCTCATGTAATCGTTCCACAGCTTGCGGTCCTCGAGGTCGGCGGGGTTGAACTTCCAGCGCTTCTCCGGCGTGGCGATGCGCTCGCGCAGGCGTTCGGCCTGCTCCTGCTTCGAGATGTTGAGCATGAATTTCAGGATCCGCGTGCCGCTGGCGCTGAGCAGCGCCTCGAAGGCGTTGATCTGGTCATAGCGCTGTTCGATGGTCTTGGGGCTGGCAAGCTGTCTCACTTTCGCCACCAGCACATCCTCGTAGTGCGAGCGGTTGAAGATGCCGATGAAGCCCTTGGGCGGGCAGGCCCTGTGCACCCGCCAGAGAAAATCATGCGCGAGTTCATCCGGCGTGGGCGCCTTGAAGGCGGCGATCCTCACCCCGATCGGGCCGCAGCTGTTGAACACGGCGCGCACCGTGCCGTCCTTGCCGGAGCAATCGATGCCCTGCAGCACCACCAGCAGGGCGTGCCGGCCCTCGGCATAGAGCCGGTCCTGCAGCCGGTCGATGGCCTCGGCATCCGCCGCGGCCTGGCTGCGCGCCTGTTCCCTCGATGCAAAGCCGCCGGGCGCGCGCGGATTGCAGCGCTTCAGGGAAAAACGCGTTCCGGGTCTGACGGCATAGGTTTCGGACCAGTGGCCTGATTTCGGTATCATGTCCGGTGTCCTGGAATTGATCTTCACAATCCTGTCATGCGGCGGGCAAAAGCGCCAGTGCCGGCCGCACCACTTGCAGCCTGTTGCCGCCTGTCCTATCCCTTGCAGCCTCTCCATCAACCGGGATTCGCGCCACGTGATGCATTCGAACAAGGCTCAGCTTGCTGCCGCGGCCTACCGGCTTCCGGCAACGGACATGGATTTCCTGCTGGGCGACACGACGCGCGGCCTGCGCTTCCAGCTCGAATACCAGAAGGCCGAGGAGCACTTGCGCAAATGGGGCGTTGCCACCACGGTGATCGTGTTCGGCTCGGCCCGCGTGCAGGAGAACGATGGCAACGGCTGGTACAATGCGGCCCGCGATTTCGCCCGCATCTGTTCGGAAGAGGGCGGTGCCAAGCTGCGCAACCATGAGCCGCGCCAGAACGTGATTGCCACCGGTGGTGGTCCCGGCATCATGGAGGCTGCCAACCGCGGCGCACATGACGCGGGCGCGCCCTCGATCGGCTTCAACATCACGCTGCCCATGGAGCAGGAGCCCAACCCCTATTCGACGCCGGATCTCACCTTCCGCTTCCATTACTTCGCCATGCGCAAGATGCATTTCGCGATCCGTGCGGCGGCGCTGGTGGTGTTTCCCGGCGGCTTCGGCACCATGGACGAGCTGTTTGAAATCCTCACCCTGCGCCAGACCGGCAAGATGGATGACGAACTGCCCGTGGTGCTCTATGACTCGTCCTATTGGAAGGGCCTGATCAATTTTCAGAAGTTTGTTGAAACCGGCATGGTGAACGCGGCCGACCTCGAGCTCTTCGGCTTTGCCGATTCCCCGCGAGAGGCCTGGCAGCAGCTGGTCAGCCGCGGCCTCCGGGTTCCGGGCGCATGAGCGCGCTGCGCCTGACCTTTCACGGCGCTGCGCGCACCGTCACCGGATCCTGCTACCTGCTTGAGGCGGGGGCGGAGCGCGTGCTCATCGACTGCGGCATGTTCCAGGGGTCGAAGACCGAGCGCGAGCTCAACTACCGCAGCTTCCCCTTCGAGCCGGCATCGCTCACCGCCGTGCTGCTCACCCATGCCCACATCGACCATTCCGGCCTTCTGCCCAAGCTGGTCAGGCATGGCTACCGCGGGCCCATCCACAGCACGCTGCCGACGGTAGACCTGTGCGGCATCATGCTGCCTGATTCCGCCTCGATCCAGGAAATGGAGGTCAAGCAGCTCAATCAGCGCCGCTCCAGGCGCGGCGCGGCGGAGGTGGAGCCGATCTACACCCTCGAAGATGCGCTGGCCGCGCTCGAGCAGTTTGAAGGCCATGATTATGAAAGCTGGTTTTCGCCCGCGCCCGGCGTGCGCGCGCGCTTCTGGAATGCCGGCCACCTGCTGGGCAGCGCCTCGATCGAGCTCGAGATCGATCGCGACGGCGCGGCGCCGCTGCGCATGCTGTTCTCGGGCGACATCGGCCCCGACAACAAGATGCTGCAGCCTGATCCGCAGGCGCCGGCAGGCTTCGACATCGTGGTCTGCGAATCGACCTATGGCGGGCGTGCCCGCTTCGAGCGCAGCGAGGACGGCCGCCGCGAGATCCTCGCCGCCGAGGTCAATCAGGCCGCCCTCAAGAAGGGCGCGCTGCTCATTCCCTCCTTTGCCGTCGAGCGCACCCAGGAGCTGGTCACCGATCTCGTGCGGCTGATGGATGCGGGCGCCGTGCCGAAGGCCAACATCTTCATCGACAGCCCGCTCGCTTCCAAGGCCACCGCCATCTTCGAGCGCCATGCCGGAGAGCTGCAGCATGGAGGCGATCTTGTCCGCGCCTTCAGCTCGCCCTATGTGCGCTCGACCGAATCGGTCGAAGATTCCAAGGCGCTGTCCCGCTTCACCGGCTTTCGGATCATCGTGGCGGCCAGCGGCATGTGCGATGCGGGCCGCATCCGCCATCATCTGAAGAATCATCTCTGGCAACCCTCGACCACGGTGCTGATCGCCGGCTTCCAGGCCGAGGGCTCGCTTGGCCGCATCCTGCAGGACGGCGCCCGGACCGTCACCATCATGGGCGAAACGATCAGCGTGAAGGCCGACATCCGCCGCATCGAGGATTATTCCGGCCATGCCGATGGCCGCGAGCTGGTGGACTGGGTCAGCCACCGCCTGCCGATCGGCCGCTCGATCTTCCTCACCCATGGCGAGGAGGCAGGCCAGCAGGCCATGGCGGCCGATCTCGCCGCGCTGAACCTGCCGCATGACTGCATCGTCATTCCCGGTCTCGATTCGGTCTATGATCTCTCGGGCGAAACCTGTGCCTTCCTCGCCAGCGAGACGCGTCCCCGCATCGACCCCGCCATGGTGGCTAGGCTGGACAGCCACAATGAACTGGCAACACTGGTGCTCGACATCCGCGACGCGGTCAACGCAGCGGCCGATGAAAAGGCGCGCGGCGTGATCCTGCGCCGGCTGCGCCGCGCCCTTGCCGGCGGCGATGGCGGCAATCCCGATGGCGGCCGCCGCCGGGCGCCGGTCTCGGGCCCCTCGCGCCGCCAGGAATAGCGGCGCAAAACCGCTCCGGCGGCAGTTGGAATGATTGCACTTTCGTGAAATATTCATTCCATGATCCGTCCGCCACCCCCGCCGCGTGACTTCGCCGCGCTCAAGGCGCTCATCACCGAGCGCGCGGCGTCGCTGCCCAAGCGGCTGACGCAGATCGCCAGCTTTGCCCTCGAAAACCCTGACGAGATCGCCTTTGGCACGGTGTCCTCGATTGCCGAGCAGGCGGATGTTCAGCCCTCCACGCTGGTCCGCCTTGCCCAGGCCATGGGCTATCAGGGCTTCTCCGACATGCAGGAGATCTTCCGTTCGCGCCTGCGCGACCGCATCCTGAATTATGGCGAGCGGCTGGAGCAGCTGCGCGCCCACGCCAGGGACACCTCCAAGTCCAACGTCATCTTCCATGGCTTCTGCGAGGCCTCGGCGCGCTCGATCGCGGCGCTGGAGGAGCGGCTCAAGCCCGACGACCTCGACCGCGTGGTCGAGACGCTGGCAGATGCCGAGACCATCTATCTCATCGGCCTGCGCCGGTCCTTTCCGATCGCCTCCTACATGGCCTATGCCTTCGGCAAGCTCGGCGTGCGCGCCATGCTGGTTGATGCGGTCGGGGGCCTCGCGGCCGAGCAGCTCACCTTCGCAGGCCCGAAGGACGTGGTGCTGGCGGTGTCCTTCGCGCCCTATGCCTCGGAAACCGTGAGCCTGGCTCGTGGCGCAGCGCAGAAATCCATTCCGGTGGTGGCGATCACCGACAGCCCGTTCTCGCCGCTGGCTCAGATCGCCGGTTTGTGGATCGAGGTGAGCGAGGCCAATTTCGAAGGCTTCCGCTCGATGGCGGCCACCCTCACCCTCGCCATGACGATGACGGTTGCGGTGGCTGAAAGACGCCAGACCCCGGCCTGAATTCCGCCGTGAAGTTGCCAGAAGAGCTGCGCAGAATTCTGGGGGTTGAAGGGGCGAGCGCCGACCATGACGAGCTTTCCGGACCATTATGCCGCCCTGGGCATCGATCCCGGCGCTGATCAGGAGGTGATCGCGGCCGCCCACCGGGTGCTCGCCAAGAAATATCATCCCGACACCGGCGCCACCTCCGGCACGGCATCCGTGACGCGCTTCGAGGAGGTGCAGCGCGCCTACGAGGCGCTGCGCAGCCCCGAAAGCCGCCGCCGCTACGACGAGGAGCTGCGGGCCGCCACCGAACGCGAACTCGACGATCTTCTTGCCTCGCGCCGCCGCATGATTGCGGGCGAGCGGTCTGCTGCTGCCGCGTCGGCGCCTGGCCTGGGCGACATCCGCCCCGGTCTCGGTGCGGCAGGTCCCGCGGCCGGCCCGCCGCGCCGCTCCTTCCTGGTGCCGGGCCTGCTGCTGCTTGCCATGCTTGCCATCATCGCCGTCATGCTGATGCCAGGTCTGCCGAAACCCGGCGGCCCTGCACCGGTGGCCGATGCCGGCGTCACGCCACCTGCCGAAACGGCGCCAGCCTCGGGTCCCGCCACGCAGCCTGCCCCGGCCACGCAGCCTGCCCCGGCCACCCAGGCAGCCGCGCCGCCGCCCGCCGCAACCGGGTCTTCCACGCCGCAGGTCGCTGCCGCCGCGCCCGCAGACCTGCCGGTGTTCGGGTCCTCCGCGCAGCCTGCCGCCACCCCGCCACTGCCAGCCCAGACGGCTCAGCCCGCGCAGCCCCCACAAATTGCACCTGCAGTGCAGAATGCACCACCCGTGCAGCCCGCAGAAACAGCACCTGCAGTGCAGAATGCACCACCGGTGCAGCCCGCAGAAACAGCACCTGCAGTGCAGAATGCACCACCGGTGCAGCCCGCAGAAACTGCACTTGCAGTGCAAAATTCACCGCCCGCCGCCCTCGCGCCTGCGCCCATTCCAAAGCCCAAGCCCAGGCAGCTGGCGGTCAGGCCCGCGAAGCCTGCCGAACCGCGCGCGCCCGCACCCGGCGGGGTTGTCGCCGATGCGCCAAACGCCATGGCGCCGCGCGGGCCCTATCGGCTGGTGATCTTCGAACGCCCGCGTGGCGAGAAGGCAATCGCCTGGACGGCAGGCGTGTTCAAGTCAGTGCGCGGCTGCACCCGCTACGGCATCGAAACCGTGCAGCGCCGCGTCAATGACCGCTGGGTTGAGCTGAGCGCCGCCCGCATCTGGTATGAGTGCCATCCGCTCAGCGGTCCGCTTTAGGGCAGGGTGTCCTTGGCTGGAACCACGCCCGCGTTTTCCTCCCCGTGCGGCGAGGATTGGGTGCGCAAGAGCCCATTCCGCTCCGTTCAGCCGGGGCTGTAGATGCGGGTTGCCTCCGGGTCCTCGCTTGAAAAGGGCAGCGCCATCAGCTCGCGCCAGGCCTCCTCGCTGATCGCCCAGTCGGCCCAGCCCCTGGTCTCGGCAATGCGCTCGGGCCGGCTCACGCCCACGATGGTGGAGTCGATGCGCGGGTCGCGCAGCGAGAATTGCAGCGCCGCCGCTCCCAGCGGAATGCCGTGGCGGGCGCAGACCTCCTCGACCCGGCGGACAGGTTCCAGCATCGCATCGCTGGCCTCCTGATAGACGTAGCGCCTGTGCTTGGCCGCTCCCTTGGC
>NZ_JBIIDX010000087.1:0-14927 GCF_044238155.1 Aestuariivirga sp.
CCGCAGAACGTCGCTCAGCGTGGCGCGGGTCATTTGAACTTGGCCACCATGTCCATGATGCCGGGAATGGTGTGAAGCTGGCTGGCGTGGGTGGGCTGGAAATACTGCTTCAGGCTGCGCTGGCTCAGACCGCCGAGAATGGTGAAGTAGTACATCTCATAGCCCGGCAATGCACAGCAGGGGTGATAGCCCCTGTCGATCAGCACGGTTGAGCCGTTCATCACATGGTAGGCATCGCCTGGCTCGTTGTCGACGCGCTGCAGCATCTGCAGGCCCGAGCCGTAGGAGGGCCGGAAGCGGAAGTTGTAGGTCTCGTCGTGGCGGCTTTCCTCGGGAAGCCTGTCGGTGTCATGCTTGTGGCTGGGAAAGCCGGACCAGCCGCCAGCCCCCACGGTGAACAGCTCCGACACCAGCAGGCGGCCGACCCGGCCATGATACTTGGTGCCGAAGATGTGCTTGATCTTGCGGTGCGTCTTGGTGTCGTCGGAGCCATATTGCACGATGTCAATGTCGGCTGCGCGCACTGCAAAGGGCTCCAGCACCTGATCGAAGCGGGCGCCTGCGACAAAGACTTCGGCCGTATCGCTTTGGCAGGTGAAGCGAGCTGTCATGCCGGTTGGCACATAGACGCCTTCGGGTTCGCCATCCCAGACATCGATGCCGCGACCGCCCAGGTCGGCATAACGGGCACTGCCCACCTCGACCACCACCGTGCCAGTGGCCGGAACGATGCAGGTCTCGTAGCCCGGCACGGCATAGGAAAAGCTCTCGCCGCGCTTCAGCCGCACGATGTTGAAGTAGTTGAGAGGCACCAGAGGGTGATCGACATCGACGATGGGCCGGTTGTGATTGTCGTGCGGAGGAATGTGCATTCGTGCTCTCTCAGCTGCAGGCAGGTTCAGGTGTGGAGGCAAGGAAGGATTGCAGTTCTGCCGCGTCAGGCATGGCAGGCGCACAGCCGACGCGCGACACGGTGATGGCCGCCGCCGCCGAACCGCGCAACACAGCATTACGCAGATCAAGGCCACTGGCCAGGCCGGAGAGAAAGCCACCCATGAAGGCGTCGCCTGCGCCGGTGGGCTTGAGGGCCTTCGTCGCATAGATGCCGGTGCGAAATTCCTCATCGCCCGATATCGTGACGGCACCCAGCTCACCCATCTTGTAGATGGCCGCGGCAGCGCCTTTGGCAACGAGGCTGCGCGCCATGGCGAGGCCATCCCCGCCCTGGCCCGCCAGAAGGCCGAACTCCACATCATTGCCGACTACCAGGTCACAAGCGCGGGCTGCGGCGAGGTTTACGTCGCGAGCTGCATCCTCCGATTCCCAGGAATAGGGCCGGTAGTCGATGTCGATGACGGTAACGAGGCCTGCGGCACGGGCTTTCGCCAGTGCCGCCATGGTGGCTGCGCGAGAACCGGGTGCAGCGAGCGCTGTGCCGGTGACGATGAGGGCGGCTTCGGCGCCGAAATCGAGCCCTGCCACGTCTTCCACCGAAAAGGCAAAATCGGCTGCTCCATTGCGGTAGATGACCGACTGGCAGTTTTCCAGCCGCGTCTCGACGACGGCGAGCGAGGTGCGCAGGCCGCCGCCCGCCATGCAGATGTGGTCACAGCCTACGCCATAGTGTTCGAGCTGGGCGAGACAGAAACGCCCTACGGCATCATCGGACAGGCAGCTGAGCAGCTGCGCCCTGGCGCCGAGCTTCACCAACTGCACCGCGATGTTGGCAGCCGAGCCACCAAGATGGGAGACGAAGCGGGAGGCCGCGGCAATGGGTGTGCCGGGTGGATCGGCATAGAAGTCCATGCCGGCGCGGCCCAGAACAGCGAAACCGTTGCCGCGCAGACGCTCTCTGGCATCAGCCAGGTTCATGGCTCAACTCCTTGCCGCAGCTTTCGAATTTCACGTTGCACCGGACCCCGGGAGACGTATAGAAAATCTGCAAGTGTTGCAAATTCTTCCTCCAAACGCGTGGCGGGTCGGCGCATGCCGGAAATTGGGATCGGGGTGGTGGGCGGCGGCTACATGGGCAAGGCCCATGCAGTGGCGCTGTCAGCTGTCGGTGCAGTCTTCAACACGGTGCTGCGGCCCCGTCTGGAGATGATTGCCGCCAGCAGCACCATGACGGCAGAGCGCTACCGCGCAGACTACGGGTTTCTTCGCGCGACCGGCGACTGGCGGGACCTGGTGGCGGACCCGAAGGTGGAAGCCGTTGTGATCGCCAGCCCGCAGGACACTCATCGGGTCATTGCCGAGGCCGCCTTCGCGCGCGGCAAGCCGGTCTTCTGCGAAAAGCCGCTGGGGGCTTCGCTGGCCGATGCCGAAGCGATGACCCGTGCGGCGGAAGCCTCCGGCGTGGCGCATATGGTGGGTTTCAACTACGTGCGCACGCCGGCCACCCAGTTTGCCCGCAAGCTGATCGCCGAAGGCGCAATCGGCAAGGTGACGTGGTTTCGCGGTGAGCATACGGAGGATTTTCTTGCCGATCCTGCGCTTCCGGCCACCTGGCGGACGCGCGGCATGGCCAATGGCGTGCTGGGCGATCTTGCCCCCCACATGCTCAATTGCGCGCTGGCGCTGATGGGCCCCGTGGCCTCGCTCTCCGCAATGGTGGAAACGGTGCACGCCACGCGCAATGGCGCAGCTGGCCCCGAGGCCGTGACCAATGATGACCATACCCAGCTGATGTGCCGCTTCGCGACTGGTGCCATGGGACATCTCTATTTCAGCCGGATCGCCACTGGCCGGAAGATGGGTTACGCCTACGAGGTGCATGGCACGGCAGGTGCGATCCGCTTCGACCAGGAAGACCAGAATGCGCTGTGGCTCTACCGCGCCGAGGGCCCCGAGGCCGAACGCGGCTTCCGCAAGATCCTGACAGGCCCCGTCCACCCGGACTATCTGGCCTTTTGCCAGGGCCCCGGCCACGGCACCGGCTACCAGGACCAGATCATCATCGAGGCGCGGGATTTTCTGGCCGCCATCGCGGCGGGAGTGCCGCAGTGGCCAAGCTTCCATGATGGGCTCGCGGTTTGGCGCATCGCCGATGCCGCAGCGCGATCTGCCATGGATGGCCGCTGGATTTCGCTCGACACAGAACACTGAACGCTGGAACGGGGACCACACGAAATGAGCAAGTTGAACTGGGGCATGATCGGTGGCGGCGAAGGAAGCCAGATCGGGCCTGCGCACCGGCTGAGCGCGGCCGTTGATGGTGAGTTCACCTTCGTGGCCGGCACCCTCGATCATCGCCCGGCCGAAGGCCGTGCCTTCGGCCGGTCGCTGGGGCTTGCTGCCGATCGCAGCTATGGCGACTGGCGCGAGATGCTGGCCGGCGAGGCGAAGCGGCCTGACCGCGTCGACCTCGTCACCGTTGCAACTCCCAATTCCACTCATTTCGAGATCACGCGGGAATTTCTCAAGGCGGGATTCCATGTGCTGTGCGAGAAGCCGATGACGGTGACGGTTGCCGAGGCCGAGGAGATCGTCCGGCTGACGCGCGAGACCGGCCGCATCTGTGCCGTCAACTACGGCTACACGGGATATGCGCTGGTGCGACACATGCGGGCCATGGTGGCGCGCGGTGATCTTGGCCGCGTGAGGCTCGTCGTGGCTGAGTTTGCACATGGCCATCATGCCGATGCCGCCAATGCGGATAATCCAAGGGTGCGCTGGCGCTATGACCCCGCGCAGGCCGGGATCTCGGCGCAGTTTGCTGACTGTGGCATCCATGCCATGCACATGGCGAGCTATGTGACAGGGCAGGAGGTGGAGCGGCTCTCCGCCGATATCGTATCGCTCATCGCCTCACGCCAGCTGGAGGACGATGCGATGGTGAATTTCCGCATGTCGGGCGGAACGGTGGGGCGGCTGTGGACCTCCTCGGTGGCGATCGGCCGCCAGCACGGGCTGACACTGCAGGTATTCGGCGAGAAGGGTGGGCTGCGCTGGGCGCAGGAACAGCCGAACCAGCTCTACTGGATGCCGCTTGGCCAGAGGCTGCAGGTGATCGAGCGCGGCGAGGGCAATCTCTCGCCCGAGGCCGACCGCGCCAGCCATGTGACGGTTGGCCATGCCGAGGGCATGCCGCTGGCCTTCGCCAACATCTATCGTGATCTGGCCAGCGGCATTCGTGCCCGTGCCTCGGGCCGCGCGCCGGACCCGGTGGCCGACCAGTATCCCAAGGCAGAGGATGGATTGCGCTCCATGGCGGCTATCGCGGCGGTGGTTGAGTCGGGCAAGGCCATGGGCCAATGGGTCGATGCGCGGCCGCCGATGTTCAGATAGCGGCCATTGGCTCTGTGTCAGAAATGAAAAGGGGCCGCCTTATCAGGCGGCCCCTCTCCTTTGATCAATCGTACTGCGCCGTCAGGCGGGCAGGACGAAGAACCAGTTCGCCCAGAGCACGAGAACCGCGCCCGCGATGAGCGTCAGGTAGGGCCACATGCCCGCCTTGCGCTCGCCCATGTCACCTTCCTTCAGGCCCAGATCCTCAAGTGCGCCCTTGGGGAACTTGCCGCCGTCCTGGATGTAGTGGCGGAAGTAGAACACCGGGATGATGAGCGCGGCGAAGATGAGGCCTGCCCACAGCGCGGTGTTGTAGCCCCAGACCTTGGCGCCAGCACCAAGGAACAGGGCGTTGACGAAGGCCAGCACCGTGTTGACGCCGATCAGGAAGGTGGGCGCCTTCCACGGACGCGCAACATGGCCGGAGTCCACGCGGTGAATCCAGCCGGCGTTGAGGTTCAGGAAGTTGAAGATGATATAGCCGACGTTGGAGATCGCCAGGACGAAGAAGTATCCTGCGAGGTCTGAGGCCAGAGCCAGCAGGAACACGTTGAAGGCGAGATCCGTCCACATGGCACGGGTTGGTGCGCCATGTTCGTTGACATGCGTCAGATAGCGCGGCAGCCAGCCATCCTTCGAGCCCTGATAGAGGGTGCGCGAGGAGCCGGCCATGGCCGTCATGATGGCCAGGAACAGCGCGAGGATCATCAGGATCACGAAGATCTGGGTGATCACCTTGCCGCCACCAACCATGTTGCCAAGCGCTTCGCCCACACCCGTGCCATCGACGATGCCAGGCGCCAGCATGCCTTCGAGACCCAGAACGCCCTGGAAGGAGAAGGGGATCAGGAAGAAGAAGACGCAGCACAGAAGGCCCGAGAAGAAGATGGCCTTGAAGGTGTCGGTCTTCGGGTTCTTGAGCTCGCGCGTGTAGCACACCGCGGTTTCGAAGCCGTAGGTGGACCAGGCGGCGATGTAGAGGCCGCCGAGGAACAGCGTCCAGCCACCCAGCGTCCAGCCAGCCGCATCAACGCCCGAATAGGCGGCGGTGGGCGGCACGAGGCCGGTGACATTGGCTGAGTCGATCGCACCAGTGAAGATCGGCACGAGGCCAACCAGCAGCAGCGGCACCAGCACGATGATGGCCAGCCACTTCTGGGCGGCCGCCGTGGAGGCAATGCCGCGATGCTGGATCGCGAAGATGATCAGCATGAGGATGACGCCGATCACGAAGGTGGAGTTGAAATGCAGGCTGCCAAGGCCTGGCACCGGGATGCTGAAGGCTTCCCATGTGCGGATCGCCGGAGTGAGCGCCTCGACGCCTGCCTGGGTGGCGACCGCCTTGATGGCGTCAGCTTCGGCAATGCCGGCATTGGCCGCCATATAGTCGATGACCGACTGGGTCTGCGCGGTGAACTGGCTGGCGTTTGCCGTCATCCAGTCGATGACCATCTGCGAGTCGCCTGCCGGAATGGGGAACAGCGCGTTGAGGATGTAGCCCGCGGCAATGGCGCAGCCCAGCGACAGCACCGGGCTCCAGGCGAACCAGTTGCACCACACCGAAAGCGGCGCGATGAACTTCGAGTAGCGCAGCCAGGCCGTGGCGCCGTATATCGAGGCGCCGCCTGACTTGTTGCCGAACATGCCGGCGATTTCGGCATAGGTGAAGGACTGCAGGAAGCCCATCACCATCGAGATGATCCAGACGAGGAAGGCGAGCTTGCCCGTCGTTCCGGCGATGCCGCCGATGGAGAAGAGAACCAGGGGCGGCACACCAGCCGCGACCCAGAAGGCTCCCTTCCAGTCCAGTGCCCGGACGAGTTCGCCCGAGTTTGCGTTATTTGACATTTTGTCGTTTCCTCCGTTGATCCCGGTTTTCACCTTGCTGCCGCCCCGATGTGTTCAGGAATGCGACAGAGACAAGGCAAAAGGTTACGAGGTTGCGGAGCGTAAACGCCGCTGTCCCCCCTCTAACCCCCGGAAACTACGTTTAATGTTGTTATATCGACGGTCAAGAAAAACTAGGCTAATGGTAAATCGGCATTGGCGTTGGACAGGGTTACCCGCTGGTGGCAAATTTCAGGAATGAGATGATGTCATACTTGTTGCAACGCAACATGCCGCCTCCTGCCAGTCGCATCCTGCGGCCTGGCCTTCGCAGGCTTGGTGCGCGGGTCGAGCGTTATCCGGTTGCAGGCGGTGGCAGCGTGGTGGTCGCCGTTGGCGAAGGTGACGAACTGCAACTCACCGACACCGAAGGTGGCCAGCCCTGCGAAGTCATGTTTTGCGATGGTACCGGCCAGTTTGACCCTACGGCACTTGGCGCCGCAGGCGACAGCGATGCGACGGGCTTCAAGGCCATGCTCGCCGGCGCCAGCGAGGGGGCGGTGCGCAGCCTTGCAGCGTTGCGGCGGCGCAACATAGACCCCGGCCGGGCGCGCGCTTCCCGTCTGTTCGGAGGCCAGAGTCCGGCGGGCAGCACGGCAAGGCTGGTGGTGGCGCGCGACGGACTGCTGATCGTGGCCGCGCCGGGCCAGCCCATGTCGCCCGAGGCACAGGACACGGCGACCGGGATCGAATTGCGGATCACGCGCGCTGCCAGGCCGGCGGGACAGGTGCTCGAAGTCTTGCCCGAACCCCTGGCGGATCCGTTGCAGGACATTCGGATCGCTGCGGCGACGGCCAGCGCCTATCTGGTGCGGGCGGGCGAGTGGATCCAGGTGATCGACGTATCAGGCCGTCAGTGTACGGATTTTCAGGCGCTGGCCGCCCGCAAGGTCGACAAGGGATTGGATTTCGCGCTCGACTCGACCGTCACGCGCACGCTGCTCGGGCGCAGCTACCCTACGCCGGGGCTTCCGTCGAAGGCCTTTGACCGCGAGTTCGAGCCCCTCGTCGAGATCGTACAGGACACGGTGGGCCGCCATGACGCCTTCGCCACCGCCTGCAACAGCCGCTATTACGATGACATGGGTTATCCCGGCCATGTCAACTGCACGGAGAACTTCAACAAGGCGCTTGCGCCCTACGGCGTCGCCGCCCGCAAGGGCTGGGAGGCGATCAACTATTTCTACAACACCAACATCGACCATCAGAACCAGCTCTACCTCGACGAGCCATGGTCGCGTCCGGGCGACTATGTGCTGATGCGCGCGCTGACCGACATCGTCTGCGTGTCTTCCTCCTGTCCAGATGACATCGACGCGGCGAATGGCTGGGATCCTACCGACATTCACGTGCGCACCTACGCAGCAACCGAAAAATTCTCCAGAGCAGTGGCTTATCGCATGACACCTGATGCAGACGTGCAGCTCACCCGCGAGACTGCCTTTCACCCGCGCCTTGCAGCGCTGACCCGCAATTACACTGAATACCGCGGCTACTGGCTGCCGACCCGTTTCAACAATGACGGGCCGATCGGCGAATACTGGGCCTGCCGCGAGAAATGCGTGGTGCTTGATCTTTCGCCGTTGCGCAAGTTTGAGGTGACGGGGCCCGATGCCGAGGCGCTGCTGCAATATTGCCTGACGCGTGATATCCGCAAGCTGTCGACGGGGCAGGTGGTTTATTCCGCCATGTGCTACGAGAACGGTGGCATGATCGACGATGGTACGGTGTTCCGCCTCGGCCAGAACAATTTCCGCTGGATCGGCGGTGACGATTATTCCGGCATCTGGCTGCGCGAACAGGCCGAGAAGAAAGGCTACAAGGCCTGGGTGCGATCCTCCACAGATCAGCTGCACAACATCGCGGTACAAGGCCCCAACAGCCGCGCCCTGCTCAAGGAGATCATCTGGACGTCGGCGGCCCAGCCTGCCATCGGCGAGCTCGAATGGTTCCGCTTCGCAGTGGGCCGCATCGGGCATTTCGAGGGTCCGCCGGTGGTTGTCTCTCGTACCGGCTACACCGGCGAACTCGGCTATGAGATCTTCTGCCACCCGAAGGATGCCATTGCCGTGTTCGATGCGGTGTGGGAGGCGGGCCAGAAGCATGGCATCAGCCCGATGGGTCTCGAGGCGCTCGACATGGTGCGCATCGAAGCGGGGTTGATCTTCGCCAACTATGAGTTCACCTCGGAAACCGACCCCTTCGAAGCCGGCATCGGCTTTACGGTGCCGCTCAAGACCAAGGCGGACGACTTCATTGGCAAGCAGGCACTCATCCAGCGCAAGGAGAACCCGCGGCGCAAGCTCGTTGGCCTCGAGATCGACTCAAACGAGGCGGTGGGCCATGGCGACTGCGTCCACATCGGCCGGGCCCAGGTGGGCGTGGTCACCAGCGGCATGCGCTCGCCCATTCTCGGCCAGACGATCGCGCTGGCCCGGGTCGATGCGCTCAACGCCGAGATCGGAACCGAAGTGGAAATCGGCAAGCTCGATGGCCTGCAGAAACGGCTGCCTGCCCGGATCGTCAAGTTTGCGCACTATGACCCGGACAAGACCCGCCCGCGCGGATGAGCATGGCCGGTCCGGCATGCGGACCGGCCTTCGGGCAGTTCAGGTGGTGCGCAGATAGGCTTCCATCGAGTCGTCCAGCGCATCTTTCCACGGCGTGTGATGCTTGGGGCTCATGGTGCCGGTCATCAGCGAGCGGTAGGCGTTGTTGCGGAAGCCCATGATGTCGTCCATCTTGTGATGCTCCCACTCCATGAAGGTCTTGTTGACGCCTTCAATGTCGAACTTTGGATAGTCGGTGGCGCTGATCAGTTCCTTCACGTAGTCGCCCTGGAACCAGATCATCTGTTCGGCGTCTGCGAGCTTCTTCTCGCGCTTCAGCCACTTCTTCCAGTCCTTTACCATGGCATCGGCCTTTGGCAGCTTGATGCGGCCCAGGATGATGTCGCGCACGTACCAGGCCTGGGCATCGAACATGTTGAAAGTGTAGAACTGGTCCTGCATGCCGATGTAGAAAAAGCGGGGATTGTCCTGCCAGACGACACCCTTGTAGAGCTTTTCTGGCCACATCCGGTTGGCGGTCTTGAGGCGCAGCTCTTCGGGCAGGAAGGGGAAGTGATGCTGGTAACCGGTGCACAGGATGATGGCGTCCACATCCTTCTTGCTGCCGTCCTTGAAGTAGGCTGTCTTGCCCACGACCTTCTGCAACAGCGGCCGCTCTTCGAAGTTGGACGGCCACTTGAAGCCCATCGGCTTCGAGCGATAGGTGGTGGTGACGGACTTGGCGCCATATTTCCAGCACTGCGAGCCTATGTCCTCGGCGGAGTAGCTGCGTCCGACGATGAGAATGTCCTTGCCCTTGAATTCCAGCGCGTCGCGGAAGTCATGGGCATGCAGCACGCGGCCGCTGAATGAATCAAGGCCAGGGAAGAACGGCACGTTCGGCGTCGAGAAGTGGCCCGATGCGCAGATCACGTAGTCAAAGTCTTCTGTGTACATCCTGTCATTGGCGCGGTCGTGGACGGTGACGGCGAATTTCTTCTTCTTCTTGCTGTAGTCCACCATGCGCACCGGGGTGTTGAAGCGGATCCACTTGCGCACGCCAGCCTTCTTGACCCGGCCCACAATGTAATCCCACAGCACGGCTCGCGGCGGGTAGGAGGCAATGGGCTTGCCGAAGTGTTCTTCGAAAGTATAGTCGGCGAATTCGAGGCACTCCTTGGGTCCGTTAGACCAGAGGTAGCGGTACATGGAGCAGTGGACGGGTTCACCATATTCATCGAGTCCGGTGCGCCAGGTGTATTTCCACAGACCGCCCCAGTCATCCTGCTTCTCGAAGCAGACCACCTCGGGGATCTTGGCTCCCTTCTTCTTGGCGGACTGGAAAGCGCGGAGCGCCGCAAGCCCTGACGGTCCGGCGCCGATTACTGCAACTCTGGTCATGTCATCTCCCTCGGTGGTAGCGTTCTTGTGAGTCAATCCGGATAGATGCCGGGGCTGGTTGGTTTGCCGTCGTCATGTGCCGACAGCCATTCGACTGTCGCTGGACGGTAGCGGGTGAGGCCCTTGTAGTCGATGAGCTCGGGCGGCAGGTCGCGCAGAACGCGGTGGAAGCGGCGGCCCCACTTCGGGATGGTGACCAGCTCTTCCATCTTGATCAGGTAGCAGCGGATCACGAACAGGATGGCATTGGAGCGCGGCAGACGCCACAGGCTCTGTAATTCACAGCGCAGGTGAACCTTGTTGCCGACATTCTCCGGCGTCACCGTGGCGCGATCGGGCCCCCATTTGTGATAGTTTTCCGGGCTGGTGTCGAGCCGTGGGTTGATCGTCATCGTCCAGTTGAGGCGCCGCACTGGCTTGCCTTGCTGGAGATTGAGCAGGAACTTCAGCGCGCGCTCGAACACGCCGATCTCGTGGGCCAGTGGCACGGGCCCGTGCCATTCGAAGAAGTTCATGCCGACGTCGAAATCAAGCGACCAGTCGGCCTGGGTGGTCACCATGCCGGCGTCCATCCAGAGGTTGCCATCGCGCTGGTCCACAATGCAGAAGTCACCCTGCGCCTGGCGGGTGATGAATTCGAATGGTTCCATCGGCAGGCTGGCCGCATCGCCGAAGGTGAAGGTCTGGTCAATGCCGAGGGGGCGGTTGATCCAGCGCCAGCGATCGCCGTCCTTGGTGAGCGAGAAGTGTTCCGGATAGGCGGCGGCCTGATGCTCCATCAACAGTTCGAGCGTGTCCCACTGCGCGGCCATCATATGTGGCAGCGCCTGGTAGCGCAGCGGATCTTCCTTGAGTACGAGCGCACGATCACGCATCTCGGCTACATAATGCTCATCGACGTCGATCGGGTTGTTGTAGGCATGGCCGGGAGGACCGGCTGCCACATGCGGCTCCATGTTCACCGCATACATGTACTTGTCTTCATGGAAGGGGAACGGGAAGCGGCGGATCGACTCCGGGCTGTTGCGAAAGGTGTAGTCTTCGCGAAAGGTTTCGTTCCGGAAATTGATGTTCATGCCGGTAGGTCTCCTAAAGGTCGAGCGTGACGGCGTTGCCCTTGATGCGTGAAACGCAGATCATGATTTTCCTGCCAGAAGCCTTTTCATCGGGCTCAAGGAAGTGGTCGTTGTGTTCGATGTCTCCTTCGCAGGAGATCACGGTCGTTTCACATTGTCCGCAGGCGCCGCCACGGCAGAGATATGGCGCGTCGATGCCAGCAGCCTCGACGGCCTCGAGGATGCTCTGGTGGGGCGCAACATCGATGGTGCGTGCGGAACGCGCCAGCTTCGCCTGGAATGCCTTGCCTGGCGGCGGCGCGAGGAACTCCTCCGAGTGCAGGTTCTCCTTCGGCCAGCCGTGGCTCCGGGCCTTGCCCAGCACACCGTTGATCATACCCGCCGGCCCGCACACATAGAGGTGGGTGCCAAGCGGCTGATTCTGGAGGATATCATCCACCGGAATGAACAGTTTCTCCTCGTCGCAGTAGATCTTGACGCGATGTGCACCGTAGCGCTGTTGCAGCTCTTTCCAGTAGGCGCCGTGGCTGCGGGTGCGCACTGCATAGTGCAGTTCGAAGGCACGGCCTTCGAGCTCCATCTGGTCCATCATGGCCATGAAGGGAGTGATGCCGATGCCGCCCGCCATCATGATGTGCTTACGGCCGCGGTGGTCGAAGGGGAAAAGGTTCACCGGCTGGCTCAGCACCAGAGTGTCGCCCTCCTTCAGCTTCTCGTGAAGGAAGGCCGATCCGCCGCGGGAGTTCTCGACCCGCAACACGCTGATCTCGTAGCCGCTGGTGTCACCGGGCGGTGACATGAGCGAATAGGGGTTACGGCGCAGCACCGGTCCGTCGCGCATCGACACGATGACATGGGCGCCGCCCGAGAACACCGGCATTGGCTGGCCGTCCACCCGCTCGAAGCGGAAGCGCCTGACCTTGTCGGCCACTTGCGTGATTTTCGCCACGCGAACCTTCATTTCGGTGTTGATGGTCAAGGAAAGAGTTCCTCCGGGTGGGGGGCCGTGCCCGGTTCCTCGGCATCGATGTTGACGCCCTGGAAGGCGCCGATGCGGCGCGAATAATGATCGCGCACCAGAAGCGAGAGCCCGCAATGCGTGCAGATGTAGGGGCTCGTCGTCACGTTCTCGGTGATGCCTTTGCAATGCACGCACTGCACCCGCCTGGCCATCGAGCCGCGATGCTCGCAACGGATGGAGCCATAGTCGATGCCGTGGTTCAGGGCGACCTGCATGGCCTGGCCGATGAACCCTTCAGTTCCGGCAAGGTAAAGGCGCGTGCCCATGTGGGTTTGCCCCAGCATCACGTTGAGACGGTTGAGCAGGACCGGAACCGAGGGCGCCTGCCAGATCGTGTCTGGTCCGAGGGCGGCGAGCGCCTTGTCGTGTTCGGCGGCGCGCGAGCCCGTGGCGACGTAGAGCACGTCGGCGGTTTTCAGGAAGTTGTTTCCCGCCTTGGCCGCTGCCTCCATCAGGGCAAGCGCCCCTTCACCCTCGAGCGCGAAGAGATGCCGCCTCGCGTTCGCGTCCACATTCAGGCCACCATAAACCGGGCGGCTCTTGATACCTGCAACCAGCATCCGCCGCGACTTTCCTCAGCCTACCGCTGTCCGCTTCTTCTTCTCCGGGTCATCGAAGGTGATGGTATGGGCGATGGCCTTCGCCTTGACGTTCTTGCCCCGGACCTCGAGGGGCGTGCCCTGCTTGGCGTAGGGCACATCGAGGCGGGCGATACCCATGCTCTTCTTGGTGAGCTTGGAGTAGCTCGGGCAGGTGATGACGCCAACCTTCTTTCCATCCGCCCAGATCTCGTCACCGAGATCGGTGGGACCGTCAGCCTCAACCAGCACGCCGAAGATCTTGAAGCGTTCCCGGCCCTTGAGCTTGTAGTGCTCCTCGGCGCCGCGGAAGCCGGTCTTGCCGGGGCTTACCGTGAAGTCGAGGCCCAGCTCCCACAGCGAATCGCCCGGGATCTGGTCCGGGAACGGATACATCTGAGAATTGTCATAGGGATAGAACAGCAGGTAGCTTTCAACGCGCAGCATGTCTAGCACGCTGAAGCAGACGGGAATGATGCCCATCGACTTGCCCTTGTCGAGGATCGTGTCCCAAACCATGGGGGCATCCTGGCCGCGCACGAAGATCTCGTAGCCGCGCTCGCCGGTGTAGCCGGTGCGCGAGATCATCACGGGGGCGCCGAACAGCGTCGTCTGCATGTGGTGGAAGTACTTGAGATCCCGGATGCCCGGGACGTGCTGTGCCAGGAAATCCACGGCGACCGGACCCTGCAGAGACAGGTCGTGGAGATCGTCGTCGAACAGCACGGCGACATTGCGGCCCATCGCCTGCTTGACGACTTCCTCATGCGCCGAGCCTGACCCGTGCACCAGCATCCAGGAGTTGGGACCCGTGCGATAGACGATGCAGTCGTCAGTGAACATGCCGCGCTCGTTGAGCATGCAGGCATAAACGGACTTGCCGGGATAGACCTTGGTGAGATCGCGGGTGGTGATGTAGTCGAGCACCGCGATGGCGTGAGGTCCGACGAGATGGACCTTCTTGAGACCCGACACGTCCATCAGTCCGGCCTTGGTGCGAACTGCGATGTGCTCGGCGTAGATGTCCTTGTCATAGGTCCAGGCCGTGCCCATGCCACTCCAGTCCTCGAGCTTGGACCCCAGCGCGCGGTGGCGGTCGGCGAGAGCGGAAAATCTCCATGACAAAGGCATCAGACGTCTCCTCGTTTCCTGTGTGGAATTAAATTTTCTTGGAGCTTACACCGGAATCCGGGAATCGCAAGTCGGCAAATCGCCGAACGCAGCGTTACGGCGGGGACTTCAAGACGGCATCGGGCTGCGCCGGGGCCTGCCATGTGGCGCTCTGCCCGGAACGGGCCGGTCGATCATCGCAAAGGTCTATCGTTCGTTGGCGTAGAAAAAGGCGATGGCTTGGGAACGGTTTTTCAGGTCGAGCTTTTCGTAGAGATTCCGCAGGTGAAATTTCACCGTGTTGATGGAGATGTTGAGCTCGGCGGCGAGTTCTGTATTGGTGCGGCCCCTGGCCAGAGCCGCAAGCATGGCCTTTTCGCGCTCGGTGAGCGTTTCGCGCGGGTCGCGCTTGAGGCTGCGCACATCCATGAATGGAAACACCATGCGGCCCGTGGCCACGCTGGTTGCGATGTCGAGGAGTTGCTGTTCGGGTGCGTCCCGGGTGCAAAAAGCTGCCGCGCCTGCTGCCATGGCGCGGCGCGGCACGTCCGGATCGCCGTCCGAGGCGAAAACGATGATCCGGGGCGCATTCGGCCGGTCTCGCAGGATGGCAAGCAAGCGCTCGGCGCCGAGCTGCGGAATGGCCCAGTCGACAATGCCGATGTCAACCGGAACCCTGAGGCAGCTTTCGAGAAAACCCTCCGCCGTCTTGGAGGTAGCGACCAGGCTGAAGCGCGGGTCACGCTCGAACAGGTCCGACAGGGCCTGAAGCATGATCGTGTTGGGATCAGCAATGATCAAACTGCGCAATTCGCTCACAAGGCCATACTAACGGGTAGGTATCCGTTCTGACAAGGATCATTTACAAAACTTTCAGGTGGGTAAAAAACAACCCGTATAGACGCCAATAGGCTGGTTTTTCGAGTGTTTTCAAGTCTTCCCCACCCGGTCATAACTGGACCATGCGGTCCGGAAGGGTCCGGACACGACAAAAACGGGAGAATGCGCATGCCGGGTA
>NZ_JBIIDX010000088.1:0-14799 GCF_044238155.1 Aestuariivirga sp.
CCCTCAATGTCCTCGGCGATGATGAGGAGCGGCTTCGAGGTCTGGACGACGGCTTCCAGCACCGGCAGCATCGACTGCAGCGAGGAGAGCTTCTTCTCGTGCAGAAGGATGTAGGCCTCGTCGAGCTCGGCCACCATCTTGTCGGCGTTGGTGATGAAATAGGGCGAGAGATAGCCGCGGTCGAACTGCATGCCTTCGACGACATCGAGCTCGGTCTCGGCGGTCTTGGCCTCTTCAACCGTGATCACGCCCTCATTGCCCACCTTCTGCATCGCTTCGGCGATCATGTCGCCGATGGCCTTCTCGCCGTTGGCGGAGATGGTGCCGACCTGGGCCACTTCGGAAGAGCCCTTGATCTTCTTGGCGCGCTTCTTGATGTCCTCGATGGCCACGGCTACGGCCATGTCAACGCCGCGCTTCAGGTCCATCGGGTTCATGCCGGCGGCCACGTTCTTGGCGCCTTCGCGCACGATGGCCTGGGTCAGAACCGTGGCGGTGGTGGTGCCGTCGCCGGCCAGGTCGTTGGTCTTGGAGGCGACCTCGCGCACCATCTGGGCGCCCATGTTCTCGAACTTATCCTCGAGCTCCACTTCCTTGGCGACTGTGACGCCGTCCTTGGTGGTGCGCGGTGCGCCAAAGCTCTTCTCGATCACGACGTTGCGGCCCTTGGGACCGAGCGTCACCTTCACCGCATTGGCGAGAATGTCGACGCCGCGCAGCATGCGCTCACGGGCATCAGCGGAAAAACGGACTTCTTTAGCAGCCATGTTGCTACTCCTCAGTACTTAAATTGTGAGTTGGATTGGGGTGGTTCAGGCGGCCTTCTTGGAGGCCGACTTGCCTTCGAGAACGCCCATGATGTCGCTCTCCTTCATGATCAGGTACTCGACGCCCTCGATCTTCACCTCGGTGCCCGACCACTTGCCGAACAGCACCACGTCGCCAGCCTTGACATCGATGGGGATCAGCTTGCCGGTCTCGTCGCGGCCACCGGGGCCCACGGCGATCACTTCGCCCTGCATCGGCTTCTCCTGGGCGGTCTCGGGGATGATGATGCCACCCTTGGTCTTGGTGTCCTCTCCAACGCGCTTGACCACCACGCGGTCGTGCAACGGACGGAATTTCATGGTTTAACTCCTCGGAATATTTGAACAAATTGAACTTCTGATACTGCCCGCAGGAGACCCGGGGCAGACCTGTTAGCACTCGGGAGAACCGAGTGCCAGCAGCTGGTGTGGGAGATAGGATGGAGCGCGCGGTCCGTCAAGGGGTCGCTGGAAGCGGTCACGAGAGATTTCCGAGGTCCCCGTCAGCCCCTCTGGGCCACCAGCATGTAGTTCACGTCCATGTCGCGACTGACCCGCCATTGGCGGCTGAACGGGCTGTAGGTGACCCCCAGCTGATCCTTCACGACCAGGCCAGCTTCGCCCAGCCAACTGCTCAGTTCTGCCGGGGTGATGAATTTTTCCCACTGGTGGGTGCCTTTCGGCAACCAGCCTAGAATATATTCTGCACCTATTATGGCTAGCCCGAAGGATTTCACCGTCCGGTTGAGCGTGGCGACGACCATCACTCCGCCGGGCTTCAGCATGGCGGCACAGGTGCCGGTGAAGGCCCTGGGATCGGCCACGTGCTCAATCACCTCCATATTGAGGATCACGTCGAAGCACTCGCCAGCCTGTGCCAGGTCTTCGGCGGTGCCAACCCGATAGTCGATCTCAAGGCCCATCTCGTCTCGGTGCACGCTGGCCGTCTTGATGTTGCGCTCCGAGGGATCAACTCCGGTGACTGACGCGCCCAGCCGTGCCATCGGCTCACTCAGCAGGCCACCGCCGCAGCCGATATCCAGAAGGCGCAGCCCGGCAAAGGGCTGTCGCTCAAGCGGGTCGCGGCCGAGCCGGGCGGAGACCTGTTCCTTGATGAACTGAAGCCGCACCGGGTTGAACACATGCAGCACCCCGAACTTGCCTTTGGGGTTCCACCACTCGGCGGCCATGGCCGAAAATTTCTCGACTTCGGAGGGGTCGAGCGACGGGGCAAAAGCGGTCATTCTGTCATCCAAATTTCTGCAGGGTGCATTATTGCATATGGAAAGCCTGTCATCTATGAGTACGCCGCGCCGCACCCGGGGGTTCAGCCTATAAGACTTGGCCATCAGCCGGCCCCTGTCATGGGGCCCGGGCGGCGGGGGATTATGAGAGGTTTTGGCCCATGGGCCGATTGGTTATGAAATTCGGGGGCACCTCGGTTGCGGACATTGGCCGCATCCGCAATGTTGCTCGCCATGTCGAGCGCGAAGTGAAGGCTGGCCACCATGTGGCGGTCGTGGTGTCGGCGATGTCCGGAACGACTGACCGGCTGGTGGGCTGGTGCCGTGAGGCCGCCGCCATCCACGATGCGCGCGAATACGATGCCGTGGTCGCCTCGGGCGAACAAGTCACCGCCGGGCTACTGGCGATAGTCCTGCAGGACCTTGGCATTCCTGCGCGCTCCTGGCAGGGCTGGCAGATCCCGGTCAAGACCGATGGTGTCCACGGCGCAGCCCGGATCGCCGGGATTGATGGTGATGAGATCAGAAAGCGTATGGAGCAGGGCCAGGTGGCAGTCATCGCAGGCTTCCAGGGCATTGGTCCTGACCGCCGCATCACTACGCTCGGCCGTGGCGGGTCTGACACTTCCGCGGTGGCAGTTGCCGCAGCCCTCGATGCCGCCTGCGACATCTACACGGATGTGGACGGCGTCTATACCGCTGACCCGCGCATCGTTACCGGCGCCCGCAAGCTTGATCGCATATCTTATGAGGAAATGCTCGAACAGGCCTCGCTCGGCGCTAAGGTGCTGCAGACCCGCTCGGTGGAGCTCGCCATGGTCTACCGCGTGCCGCTGCAGGTGCGCTCGAGCTTCGAGGCGCCTGACTCGCCCAGTCAGAACAAGCCCGATGGCACGGGCCCTGGAACACTCGTTTGCGATGAGGAACGTATCGTGGAACAGCATGTAGTAAGCGGCGTCGCCTATTCCCGCGATGAGGCCAAGGTGTCGGTCCGCCATGTGAAGGATCAGCCCGGCGTATCAGCCGCAATCTTTGGACCGCTCGCAGAGGCCGACATCAGTGTCGACGTGATCGTACAGAACATTTCGGCTGATGGCGCCTTTACCGACATCACCTTCACGGTGGCCCGCAAGGATCTGCGCCGCGCGCTCGAAGTGCTCAACAGTGTCAAATCCAAGGTCGGCTTCGCGGAGGTCTCACATTCCGCCGATGTGGCCAAGGTGTCGATCGTCGGTATCGGCATGCGCAGCCACGCCGGAGTTGCCGCCAAGATGTTCCGGGCACTTGCTGACAAGGGCATCAACATACAGGCCATCACCACCTCAGAGATCAAGGTATCGGTGCTGATCGACGAGGCCTACACGGAACTGGCCGTGAGGGCGCTCCATACTGCTTACGGGCTCGACGCCAAGGCAGGCTGAATTTGATGCTGACCATCAGCCATCAGGTGATGCCCGCCGGCGCGTTCAAAGCGCGCCGCGTCTCCGTGCGCGGGGACACCGGCTGATGGCAACCTCCGCCCTTGGCCCGCGTGTCCTGCTGAAAAGGCTCCGCGAGGTCATGGCGGAACCGGTCACGGCACAGAAGCGGCTCGACAAGATCGTTCAGATCATCGCCTCCAATATGGTGGCCGAGGTTTGCTCGATCTATGTAATGCGGCCTGGCAATGTCCTTGAGCTCTATGCCACCGAAGGCCTGAAGCGCGAGGCCGTTCACAAGTCCAAGCTCAAGTCCGGCGAAGGCCTCGTCGGCACCATTGCCGACCAGGCCATTGGCCTCAACCTGTCGGATGCGCAGTCTCATCCTGCATTCAAATATCTGCCGGAAACCGGCGAGGAGATTTACAACTCGTTCCTTGGCGTGCCGGTTATGCGCAGCGGCACGGTGATTGGCGTTCTTGTGGTGCAGAACCGCACCCGCCGTCACTATACGGAAGAAGAGGAAGAGGCGCTGCAGACCACCGCCATGGTGCTGGCCGAGGTCATCGCGGCGGGCGAGCTGCGCGAAGTGGCGAGCGAGGTTGCGGCAGATGTTGCCCACGTCAGGAGCCATCATCTGCGTGGCGACTCGCTCGCGGAGGGGGTTGCGCTGGGTCATGCCGTCTTGCACGAGCCGCGCGTCGTCATCCAGACGCTGATCGCCGAGAACGTCCCGAAGGAGAGGCAGCGGCTGGAGGACGCCATTGCCCAGCTGCGCGCCCATGTCGATGAATTGCTCGACGGATCAGATGCCCAGCGTGGCGCAACGGAATATTCCGACGTGCTCGAGACCATCCGCATGTTTGCCCATGACAAGGGGTGGGTACACCGGCTGCGTGAGGCGATCGATACCGGATTGACGGCCGAGGCGGCGGTTGAGCGAGTCCAGAACGACAACCGGGCGCGCATGGCGCGAACGCCAGATCCCTATCTGCGCGACCGCATGCATGATCTCGATGACCTTTCGAACCGGCTGCTGCGGATCCTGACTGGCGCGATCGCCACGGCTTCGCGCTCCGATCTTCCCAAAAATGCCATCATCGTTGCTCGCAACATGGGCCCTGCCGAACTTCTTGATTATGACCGCAGCAAGCTGCGTGGCGTGGTTCTGGAAGAAGGCGGGCGTACCAGTCATGTTGCCATCGTCGCGCGGGCACTGGGCATTCCGGCCATCGGTCAGGCCCAGGGGCTGATTGACCTCGTGGATACCGGAAGCCCGATTATCGCAGATGGAGGAACCGGCGAGATCTTTGTGCGCCCGTCGCCAGAGTTGCAGCGCTCCTATGCCGAAAAAGTGCGCTTCTACGCTCGTAAGCAGGCGCAATACGCGGCCTTGCGTGAGCAGCCTGCCGTTTGCAGATCCGGCGAGCGGATCGAACTCAATATCAACGCGGGCCTGATCGTCGACTTGCCACACCTGCATGACTCGGGGGCAGATGGAGTTGGCCTCTACCGCACGGAGCTGCATTTCATGATGGCCAGCCGCTTTCCTAGGCTGTCGCAGCAGATCCGCCACTACGAAACGATCATCGAGCAGGCGAGGGGAAAACCTGTCACCTTCAGGACGCTGGATATTGGTGCCGACAAGGTGTTGCCCTACCTGCGCCAGCCCAAGGAAGAAAATCCCGCCCTCGGCTGGCGGTCGATCCGCATGGCGCTGGACCGGCCCGCTCTTCTCCGCCTGCAGGTTCGTGCACTCATGCTGGCTGCCGGTGCCGGGCCTCTGAAGATCATGTTCCCCATGATCGCCGATGTGGAGGAGTTCAAGCGCGCGATCGAGGTCGTTGAGATCGAGAAGCAGCATTTGCTGGCCCGCGGCCATCGCCTGCCGGAACCGCTCAAGCTCGGCGCCATGATCGAGATCCCCTCTCTGCTCTGGCAGCTGGATCATCTCCTGCCGCTCGTTGATTTCGCCTCGATCGGCTCCAATGATCTTGTGCAGTTCCTGTTTGCCTCCGACCGCGGCAATCCGCGTTTGGCTGGTCGCTATGATCCGCTCAGCCCCGCAGCACTGGGAGCCATGCGGCTTATCGTCGAAAAGGCGGCCCTGCATCGCAAGCCGGTCACCCTGTGCGGCGAACTCGGCGGCCGGCCACTGGAGGCGATGGGGCTGATTGGCGTTGGTCTTACGTCGATCTCCATGGTGCCATCGGCAGTCGGACCGGTGAAGGCCATGGTACGTTCGCTCGACCAGCCGAAGCTCTGGGCGTTCATGGAACCGCTGCTGCGCAGCCCCCTCCACAGCCTGAGGCCGGAACTCCTTGAATTTGCCCAACGCAACGGCGTTGTCCTTTAGAGCAAGAACCAACTTGTTGGATACGGGGGCAGGAGGCGGCCTGGTCAGCCTGGCGTTAGCTTCCCATTCACCATTCTCCGTCATTGTGACCGGCAGGGGCCCTCAAAGGGCTTGCCAGGTAAACAGCGCCCGAGAGTGGTTCCATGCGTAACGACAGTGCCGAAATGTCCGGAGAAGCCGAAATGCACGCCATGATCCAGGATCAAGCCCTGGATCAGCTTCCCGAGGATGGCCCGGCCTACGGCGAAGGCGAGGCCGTCGAACTCGAACTGCGTGAGAAGCCCGATCCCGAGATCGACCCGCTCGGCGAGGCCGGCTGGTATCTTGAAGTTGAGCGCCTGACGCGCGGATTGAGCCTCGAGGATGCCGCCGAGCAGTGTGGCATCCATCCCTACCATCTGGAAGCCATCGAATATGGTGACTTGACCTGCCTGCCTGAGCGCCATGAGGCCCTCGACATGATTGGCGTCTACGCGCAGTCGCTTGGCTTCGATCCGGAGCCGCTCATGCAGCACTTTGCGCATTACATGCCTGCCCCGGCGCTGACGGCGGAAGCCCGTCATCCGGCCAATCCCGCTCCGCTCTCGAGCGCCAAGATTCTGTCCTTCACGCAATTTGCGAAGCTGCCAAAGATCGGTCTGCGCCGCATGCCGGGTGGAGTGGGAGGGCTGGTGGCCTCGCTGGCTGCCGTCATTCTCCTGTTCGCTGCAGCCAGCTATATTCTGATGCCATCATCAGAGTCACCCTCTGAAATCACTGCCGAGCTTTCGGCCAACAATCCTCCGCCTGCCCCGGAGTCTGCTGTCGATCCCATGGCAACTGCCTCCACTGCAACGCAGACGGCCGAGGTCGAATCCAGCGGGCAGGCGCAGCTGTCGGTCGAGCCCCAGCCAGCCACGACCGGCATTGCCGGCGAGGACGATCTCGTGGGAACCGGTCTTGACGGCATCACGGCGCTGATTGAGCAGAATGTACCCGGCACCGTCCCTGCAGCGGAAGCCGCTCCCGCGACGACGGACGTGGCCATGACCGCCGAAGGACGTCAATTTGGCGCTTCAAACGACGAAAGCCGTGTCACGCTCGTTGCCAAGGCTCCGGTCTGGGTTCGCATTGAGGACAACCAGGGCCGCGTGATCATGACCCAGATGCTGATGAAGGGCGACAGTTACCGTGTACCCAATCGCGACGGTCTGGTGCTGATCGCGCGCGACGGTGGCCTGCTGACATTCTTTGTGGATGGCAAGGAGAAGGGCGTTCTGGGAAGCCCCGGCGAGATCCTGGTTGGCCGGTCGCTCGACATCAAGTCGCTTGAAGGCTGAAGCCAAAAGGCGTGCGCGCCGTCGTCCAGAGGGTTTCGCAAGCCTCCGTCACGGTTGATGACCAGGTCACCGGCAGCATAGGTCGTGGCTTTCTCGTGCTCGTCTGCGCCATGGCCGGAGATGGCGAGCCGGATGCAGAGCGTCTGGCGCGCAAGATCGCCGCGCTGCGCATCTTCCGGGATGCTGCCGGAAAGATGAATCTGCCGTTGTCTGCTGTTGATGGGGCGGTTCTGGTGGTCAGCCAGTTCACCCTGGCAGCAACAGGCATGGACAGCGGCAACCGCCCGGGATTTTCTGCTGCTGCGGGTCCTGAACTCGGAGAGCAGCTCTACCGGACATTTTGCACCGTGCTCCGGAACCAGGGCTTGCAGGTGGAGACTGGCATGTTCGGGGCCGATATGAAGGTGGCGCTGGTGAATGACGGGCCAGTCACCATCCTGTTCGATACTGCCGCGACGGACTGAAAGGCTTCCAACAAGCCACGTGTTGTTCTAGAAGCCCGCACCATGTCTGCCATTCCGCACGAAAAACTTGACCGCATCATCCAGCGCTTTGCAACCGTTGAACATGACATGTCATCGGGCGGGGCCAGTGGCGAAGGCTTTGTCAGGCTCTCGAAGGAATATGCCGAGCTTGAGCCTGCGGCCAGGAAAGCACTCGAACTCCGCAAGACCTATGCTGAGCGCAGCGGCCTCGACGAAATGGTGAAGGCTGGTGGTGAGCTTGCTGAAATGGCGGAGGCCGAACGCCCGGTCCTTGATGCGCGGCTCGCAACCCTCGAGCAGGAGATGCGGCTGCTTCTGCTTCCCAAGGATGCAGCGGATGACCGCAATGTGATCCTCGAGGTGCGCGCCGGAACGGGGGGCGATGAGGCCGCTATCTTTGCCGGCGATCTGTTCCGCATGTATCAGCGCTATGCGGCGTCGAAGGGCTGGCGTGTGGAGGTCATCTCGGCCAGCGAGGGCGAGCATGGCGGCTTCAAGGAAATCATCGCCAACATCTATGGGATGGGGGCGTTCGCCCATCTCAAGTTCGAGTCCGGGGTTCACCGTGTCCAGCGCGTGCCCGCCACCGAGGCGCAGGGACGGATTCACACCTCGGCAGCCACGGTTGCTGTACTTCCGGAGGCTGAGGAGGTCGACGTGAAGATCGAGGAGAAGGATCTGCGCATTGACGTCTATCGCTCTTCCGGGCCTGGCGGCCAGTCGGTGAACACGACCGACTCGGCGGTACGCATCACCCACATTCCCACCGGCATTGCCGTTGCGCAGCAGACCGAAAAATCGCAGCTCAAGAACAAGAACGCCGCGATGAAGCTGCTGCGGGCGAGGCTGTATGAAATCGAGCGCCAGCGTATTGACTCTGAACGCTCCGCAACCCGCAAGGATCAGGTCGGATCGGGCGACCGCTCCGAGCGTATCCGGACATATAATTTCCCGCAGGGACGCTGCACCGATCACCGCATCAACCTCACGCTCTACAAGCTCGATCAGATCATCGAAGGGCCAGCGCTGGAGGAAATGATCCAGGCCTTGATGACCAATCATCAGGCCGAGCTGCTGGCGCAGCAGGACGATGCAGCCTGAAGACCTGAACAATCTGGTCAGCCGCGCCGCGCGTCGCCTCGCCGAGGCCGGGGTCGATACCCCCCTGCTTGACGCCCGCCTGCTGCTGCAGGCTGTTACCGGCTGGTCGCGCGAAGAGATGATCCTCGATCCGAGCCGGCCGATTGGAGATGGCCAGACCCGTCAATTCGATGCATTGATAGCCCGCCGCGTCATGCGTGAGCCGGTGGCGCGCATTCTCGGCGAACGTGAATTCTACGGCCGCAGCTTTCGCGTGACGCCCGACACACTGGACCCCCGGCCTGATACCGAAACACTTGTTGGCGCGGCTCTCCATCTCATGCCACCCCGTGCGCGACTTCTCGACCTTGGCACGGGAACCGGCGCCGTCATCATCACGCTGCTGGCGGAGCGGCCGGACGCCACCGGCCTTGGAACCGACATTTCGGCGGCCGCCCTGGCCGTCGCCACCGCCAATGCCGAGCGTCACGCGGTGGCAGACCGGCTGCAGCTGGTTCAGGGCAGCTGGTTTTCACCCGTCCGTGGCCGATTTGACACCATCCTGTCAAATCCACCCTATATCCCCAGCGCCGACATTGCGGGGTTGAGCCCGGACGTTCGGAGATTCGACCCTCTTGCCGCGCTGGACGGCGGGGCGGATGGCCTTGAGGCCTACAGGCGGATCGCTGCTGCGGCGAAGGCCCATTTGGCGCCTGAAGGACACGTTTTGGTAGAAATTGGGCTGGGACAAGGTCCGGATGTGTCGGCGGTCTTTGTCGCGGCTGGTTTCGCGGCCGCAGGTGAGCGCTCAGACCTCGGCGGCCGCCTGCGCTGCCTGATGTTTCGGGAGGAAAAAAAATAACGATTGGAAAATAAGGGTCTATGGGCTAGAAACGAGTCGGAAACGCTTTCTGCCCTTTCTATTGGTGCCGGGAACGACGTTGGTGTGGCTTGCCGGATTGGCATGGGCGCCCAGTTGCATTCAGCACAGGCGGGGATATAGCGGGAACCCTCAGGGGGTATCGCTGGCGGCGGAAGCCTTCCGACAACCAACGGGTAAAGTGTGAACGTGCTCGCAGTGTGAGCAGATTTTAGGACGGCTTGCCGCGTCACCGCTTGGGCGGTGTCGGCCTGCAGCAGTGCACAACTTCACCATTTTGAAACGGATTTTGAATGAGACCAACCCACAAGAACCGCAACCGCAACCGCCATCGCAGCGGAGGCAGTGGGGGCGGCGGCGGCGGTGGCAATCCGCTGAGCCGGGTCTATGAGAGCAACGGGCCTGACGTGAAGGTCCGTGGTACTGCGCAGACGGTTGCAGACAAATACCTCCAGCTTGGCCGCGACGCCCAGTCCTCTGGCGACATCGTCATGGCCGAGAGCTATTTTCAGCACGCCGAGCACTATCTCCGCATCGTGTTTGCGGCCCAGGCGTTCAACCAGCAGAACCAGCAGCACTATCGCCGCCCGGATGAGGACTTCGACGATGAGGACGTTGAGGACCAACCGGAGATGTCGGGTGATATGCGGCCAGCCGTGCAGCCTGGCAGTGAACCCGACGGCCTCGGCGAACAGCCCGCCATGGACGCCACCCAGGACCGCCCACCGCAGCAGGGCCGCCCACCGCGCGATTTCAACCGTGAGGGCCGTGATCAGGGGCAGGGACGGGAAGGTCGCGATCGCTTCCGCCCGCGCTGGCAGGATCGGCGCGGTGAGGTTCAGCCCTCGCAACCCCAGCAACAGCCGCGCAACGAGGATCAGCCTGCATCTGCTGCGCCCGATTCTGGTCGCTGGGAGGCTCCGTCCTTCCTGCGTCGGCCAGCTGGCCCGCCGGCCCCAGCCGAGGCTGCTCCACCGGACGAGCCTGCCCCGGATCAGCCGGCCGCCAAGCGCCGTTATGAGCGCCGTCCCCGCAAGGAAGCCGCCGAGACCTCCACGGGCGGTGACGGCGAGTGATCTGACGCGTCAGGGCTGTGGCCGGTAGGCCAGCCAATAGGCGAGGGCAACCCCGCCACCTCCACCCACCACATTGCCAAGTGTGACCGGAAGGAGATTGCCGACGAATGCGGAGAACGTGATCGGCGCACCTGCCACCCAGCCGGCGGGGATCAGATACATGTTGGCGATCGAATGCTCAAAGCCGAGCAGGACGAATGCCGTGATTGGAAAGATGCAGGCCAGCACCTTGTCGGCGACGCTGCGTGCCGCAAAGCTGAGCCAGACGGCAAGACAAACCAGCATATTGCACAGGACGCCCCGCGCGAAAGCCTCGACAGGGCCGAGGCTGGTCTTGGCCACTGCGATGCTGCGGACCGTATCTGCAAGCCCGCCTGCAAGCAGGCCTGAGAGCCACATCAGCGCAACAATGGCGAGTGCTCCAACGAGATTTCCGATGAATGCCAGACTCCAGTTGCGCAGAAGTGCCCTGCCTGCAATCTTCCGGTCCACCCAGGCCATGACGATCAGGGCATTCCCGGTGAACAGTTCAGCTCCGGCAACCACCACCAGAATGAGCCCGGTTGAGAAGAGAAGGCCGCCGAGGACACGGGCTGGCCCAAACCCGGTCGGGGTTCCAACCATTGCGGCTGTATAGGCTGCAGCTCCCAGCGCGATGAACGCCCCCGCCAACACTGCCAGCGTCAAGAGCGGTAGCACCGGCAGCGCTGCCTTGCTGACCCCGGCCTGTTCAATGCGGGCCGCGACCTCGGCAGGCTTGTAGGCGTCGAGCCCCGTCGGGTCGGTTTTCTGCGTCATGCTGCTCTCCGAGTGGGGATACGGCTGCCGGTTGATCCAACGCAAGGCAGTTGATCCTGACCTGTTTCAGTCTGCACCGGCTTGATTGAATGATCGTCCATTCCCATATGCAGACTAACGCGGCCGTCGCCTGTTGGGAATGCCTTGCGGGGGTTCTTGAGGCGGGGGATGGCACTTCAACCGTTGACGGCATGTCGGGGCTGCCCATGTGGAGGTCCGATGTGTGCCGAGGAGGAGAATAGTAATGGATTTCGACAAATATACCGAGCGTTCGCGCGGCTTTGTACAGTCTGCTCAGGCCCTTGCCCTTCGTGAAGGCCACCAGCGCTTCAGCCCCGAACACGTCTTGAAGGTTCTGCTCGACGATGAGGAGGGCCTTGCCGCTGGCCTCATCAAGGCGAGTGGCGGTGACCCGCGCCTTGCACTGCGCGAGGCGGAGGCAGCTCTGCAGAAGCTGCCCAAGGTGTCAGGCGCCGGCGCTGGCCAGATCTATCTGGCCCCCGAGATGGCGCGCGTCTTCGATACTGCCCAGAAACTCGCCGAGAAAGCCGGTGACAGCTATGTCACGGCTGAGCGGCTGTTGCAGGCGCTGGCCGTTGAGCCGTCCGAGGCCTCCAGGATCCTGAAGACTGCTGGTGCGACTGCCCAGGGCCTCAATGAATCCATCAATGCGATCCGCAAGGGCCGTACCGCCGATACGGCGTCCGCCGAGCAGGGTTATGATGCGTTGAAGAAATATGCGCGTGACCTGACCGAGGCGGCGCAGGCGGGCAAACTCGACCCAGTCATTGGCCGCGACGAGGAGATTCGTCGCACCATTCAGGTTCTGTCGCGGCGTACCAAGAACAATCCGGTTCTGATTGGCGAGCCCGGCGTCGGCAAGACTGCCATCGCCGAAGGTCTCGCCTTGCGGATCGTGAAGGGGGACGTTCCGGAAAGCCTGAAGGACAAGAAGCTGCTTGCGCTCGACATGGGTGCGCTGATTGCAGGCGCCAAGTATCGCGGTGAATTCGAGGAACGCCTCAAGGCCGTGCTGTCCGAGGTGACGGCGGCCGAGGGTGGGGTCATACTCTTCATCGACGAGATGCACACGCTGGTGGGTGCGGGCAAGACAGAAGGCGCGATGGATGCGTCCAACCTTCTCAAGCCGGCGCTGGCCCGTGGCGAGTTGCATTGCGTGGGCGCGACGACGCTGGATGAGTACCGCAAGCATGTCGAGAAGGACGCCGCACTTGCCCGGCGCTTCCAGCCGGTGTTTGTCAACGAGCCTTCGGTGGAGGATACGATCTCGATCCTGCGTGGCATCAAGGAGAAGTATGAGCTTCACCATGGCGTCAGGATTACCGACTCGGCGCTGGTTTCGGCGGCGGTTCTGTCGAACCGCTACATCACTGACCGGTTCCTGCCTGACAAGGCGATCGACCTGATGGACGAAGCCGCCTCGCGGCTGCGCATGCAGGTCGATTCAAAGCCCGAGGAGCTCGACGAGATTGATCGCCGCATCATGCAGCTGCAGATCGAGCGCGAGGCCCTGAAGAAGGAGACCGACACGGCCTCCAAGGACAGGCTTGGCAAGCTCGAAAAGGAGCTGGCAGAATTCGAGGAGAAATCAGCCGCCATGACCCGGCGCTGGCAGGCGGAGAAGGAACAGCTCGCCTCAGCCTCGAAGGTCAAGGAGGAGATGGAGAAGGCCCGTTTCGAACTCGACCAGGCGCAGCGCAAGGGCGATTTCGCAAAGGCGGGCGAGCTTGCCTATTCGACGATCCCCGCTCTTGAGAAAAAGCTCAAGGAGGCAGAGGAGAAGTCTGGCTCAAAGATGCTTGAGGAGGCGGTGACCGAGAATCACGTGGCACAGGTCGTGTCGCGCTGGACTGGCGTGCCTGTCGACAAGATGCTGGAAGGCGAGCGCGAAAAGCTGATCGCGATGGAAAAGGAGCTTGCCAAGCGTGTCATCGGTCAGCAGGAGGCGGTGATTGCCGTGTCGACCGCGGTGCGCCGCGCCAGGGCAGGACTCCAGGATCCGAACAGGCCGATCGGCTCGTTCATGTTCCTGGGTCCGACGGGTGTGGGCAAGACCGAGCTTACCAAGGCGCTGGCATCCTTCCTGTTCGACGACGAGCATGCCATGGTCAGGGTCGACATGTCCGAATACATGGAGAAGCATTCGGTGTCGCGGCTGATCGGCGCGCCTCCTGGCTATGTGGGTTACGATGAGGGTGGCGCTCTCACCGAGGCCGTGCGGCGCCGGCCTTATCAGGTTGTGCTGTTCGATGAGATCGAAAAGGCGCATCCGGATGTGTTCAACGTTCTGCTGCAGGTTCTTGATGATGGCCGCCTGACCGATGGCCAGGGCCGCACCGTGGACTTCAAGAACACATTGATCATTATGACTTCGAACCTTGGCTCGGAATATCTGGTCAGCCTCGGTGAGACCCAGGATGTGGATGTGGTGAAGGATCAGGTCATGGCGGTGGTGAAATCCCACTTCCGGCCCGAGTTCCTGAACCGGCTCGATGAGATCATTCTGTTCCACCGCCTGAAGCGCGAGAACATGGGTGCGATCGTCGACATCCAGATCAACCGGCTGCGCAAGCTTCTTGTTGACCGCAAGATCAGCATTGAAGTGTCGCCTGCGGCGCGCGACTGGTTTGCCGAGAAGGGCTATGACCCTGCCTATGGCGCACGTCCGCTGAAGCGCGTCATCCAGAAGAATCTTCAGGATCCGCTTGCTGAGGAGCTGCTTGCCGGCCGCATCAAGGATGGCGAGACGGTTGCAGTGGGTGTGAAGGCAGGGCATCTGACCTTCAATGGCGTTCCCGTGGGCGGCAAGTCCATTGATCCCAAGGTCGTGCAGCTGCATTGACGTTCTGAGGACAGAAGACCAGGGCGGCCTGAACGGCCGCCCTTTTTCATGGCTTTGGCGGCATGTCTCTGGAGAATGCGTAGATTGTGAGGCCGGCTATCAGCAGGGCGGCAAAGATCAGGTGCAGAGCCGCATAGGCCTCAACTGCCGGTACCGCCCCCAGTCGTTCCATCAGTGCGCCGCTCAGCGGCTGCAGAATGCCTGCTCCGCCGATGAACAGAACATTCAGCAGCGTGATGCCGCGGCCGAGCAGGTGATCGGGTATGAAGCTTCGGCCATGAGCCATGAGCACGCCATAGGTCATGCCGAAGCCACCGACTGCTGCCATCAGCATGATCGCTGCCGATAGCGGCAGCCCCGGTATTGACAGCGCAGCAAAGCACAGCGCGGTGACAAGGCTGCCGCCGAACACGATCCATTTTCGTGTACCCATGAGACGATCGAGTGGGCCATATGCCATCGCGCCAGCCGACA
>NZ_JBIIDX010000089.1:0-14742 GCF_044238155.1 Aestuariivirga sp.
GGTGGGGTTGCCGGTGCCAGTCTCGAGATAGACGAGGCCGCGGCCTTTCAGTTCCTTCAGGACTGGCCGCAAGGCGTCCTCGGCCACCAGCAGCCGCGCGCCCATGTAGTTGACGATGCCGGAGTAGCCTGCAAACCGGCTCATATGCCATTTGAGCGCAGTGAGATTGTCGGCCGCGGTGGCGTCGATCGTCAGTGTCTTGGGGCCGGGATTGGTGCCGGGGTAGCCGACCGGCTCCATCGGCACCTGCAGCAGCACTTCGTGGCCGCGCGCGCGCGCCTTGTTCACCTGGCTCTGCAGGTCCTCGCCATAGGGTGCAAAGCCCAGTGTGACGTCGCCCGGCAACTGGTCGATGGCCCTGCGAGTGAGTTTCTGGTTGAGGCCCATGCCCCCCAGCACCAGTGCGATCTTGGGCCGGCCCGACTGCAGCACGGCCATCGGCGTGATCTGCGAATAGGCCTCGAACGGTGTTTTCCCGCGCGTTGAAATGCGTGGCAGGGGGCCCTCGCCGGTCTTCTCCGTCACGGCCTCGATGGGGGCCTTCTTCAGTGGCCGGTTGGGCGCCACGATGATGCTGGCTTCCTGCTGGTAGGCGGGCTCCTCACGCGGCGCGGCCTCTTCCACGGGCAGGATCTCCGCCGCGCTCTCGTCGATCACGTCTTCGGGGCCTTGTGCGGCTGCCTCCTCGTCAGCTGGCGGTGCGGCATCAGCGGCGGGTGTCGTCGATGACGTGACGAACTCCGTCACGCCCGGGATCTTCATCACGATCACGGGTTCACCCGCAAACGGCCGCGGTATCCGCACAAGCCAGATCCCGCCACCCACGAACGAGATCAGCAGCGTGGCTGCGGTGAAAGTGAACAGGCTTGGCCGCTTGGCCCACAGCCGCTGCCAGAGGCTTCGCGGCTTGAGGGGGCGCCGGAATTCGTCACGGGGCATGGCTTGTGAACACCGGGATCAGCATGATTCGCGTTCCGGTGACTTTCAGGGCAGAAGTGTTAACGCCCTGTTAACCTTAAATCGAAAGTTGCCGATTGGATCCTGGCGGGTGCCGGATGCCTCAATTGGCAGCCGGCGCCTCCGCGGCAGCGCCGTCCTTCGGCTTCTCGTCTTTCGGCTTGACGTTGCTCACCACCTTCACGCCATGCAGGAGGTCGATCGCCGCCTTCAATTGCATGTCCTTGGTCTTGTCTTCCGGCACATAGGCCGACGACCCGCCACCTTCCTCGCCTCCGGCCTCGTTGCTCAGGTGGCCCCTGAGCCCCGCTTCGCCCTCGGTCGAGACATCCTTGCCCTTGAGCTCAGGTGGAAGCTCCTGCTCGATCACGATGTCGGCATCGATCCCCTTGGCCTGGATGGAGCGCCCGGCTGGCGTGTAGTAGCGCGCGGTGGTCAGGCGCAGCGCGCCCTCGCCGCCCAGCGGAATGATGGTCTGCACCGAACCCTTGCCGAAGCTCCGTGTACCGATGAGTGTGGCCCGCTTGTGGTCCTGCAGCGCGCCGGCCACGATCTCCGAGGCCGAGGCCGAGCCGCCATTGATGAGAATCACCACGGGCTTGCCATCGGCAAGATCGCCCTTGGTTGCGTTGAAGCGCTGTGTCTCGTCGGCGTGGCGGCCGCGGGTTGACACGATCTCGCCCTTCTCGAGGAAGCTGTCCGACACCGAGATCGCCATGTCGAGCAGGCCGCCGGGATCGTTGCGCAGGTCGATGATGTAGCCTTTCAGCTTGTCGCCGAGCTCGGTGCGGAAATGCGCCATCGCCTTTTCCAGGCCTTCCTGCGTCTGCTCGGTGAAGGACGAGATGCGGATATAGCCGATGTCGCCGCTCTCGACCGAGTATTTGACGGACTGCACGCGGATGCGGTCGCGCGTCAGCGTCTGTTCGAAGGGTTCCTTGCCCTGGCGCTGGATGGTCAGCTTGATCTCCGTGCCCACCTTGCCGCGCATCTTGTCGACGGCGTCATTGAGCGTCATGCCCTGCACCTCGGCGCCGTCGATCTTGACGATCAGGTCGTTGGCCTGCAATCCGGCGCGCGAGGCGGGCGTGTCGTCGATCGGCGAGACCACCTTGATCAGGCCGTTTTCCATGGTCACCTCGATGCCCAGTCCGCCAAACTCGCCGCGGGTCTGCACGCTCATGTCCTGGAATTGCTTCTTGTTCATGTAGCTCGAATGCGGGTCGAGCGAGGCGAGCATGCCGTTGATCGCTGCCTCGATCATCTTCTGCTCGTCCGGATCTTCGACATAGTCGGCGCGCACGCGGTCGAAGACATCGCCGAACAGGTTCAATTGCTTGTAGGTCTCGGCATTCGATGCGGCGCCAGCATCGTCGAAGGCGTGCCACAACAGCGAGGCGGATACCGCCCCCGCCAGCACCAGGCCGAAGTTCTGCAACCGGTTCGTCTTCATCCGCGCGCCTCTTTCATACCGCCAGCCCACCAGGGGCCTGAATCGATGGCATCCGTGCCACTTCTGAATTCAATATATAGCACCGGCCTGCCGTCTGTTGCCACTTCACCGAAAAGTGTGACCGAAGCGGGGCCAAAACCCATTTCTCCAACCGGCTCACCGGCCCGGAGGTAGTCTCCCACAGCTGCCGTCAACCTGTCCATCCCCGCGAGCAGCACCCGGTAGCCACCGCCGGGATTGAGGATGACCATCTGCCCGTAGGACCGGAACGGCCCCGCGAACTCCACCTTGCCGCTGGCCGGCGCCGTCACCTGGGCCCCGGGCAGCGTGGCGATCATCACCCCCTGCATTTCCCGGCCCAGCCCGTCCGGGTCGCCGAACTGGCGCAACACTTCGCCGCGGGCGGGCAGGGGCAGCCGGCCTCTTGCATCAGCAAAGGCAATCTCCGGCTGCCTGAGCAACTCTTCCTGCCGCTCCCGCTCCTTTTCGGTCGCCGAGGTCGCCGCTGCAGTTTTCTGCTGCTCCTCCGCCAGTCGCGCGAGCAGCTGCCGCAGCGACTTTGCCTTTCTGGCCAGCGCCGCAGTGCGTTCGCGCTCGGCTGCCAGGGCCGCATTGCCGGCGTTCACCAGGGCGCGCTTTTGCTCCACCAGCAGGGCCAGGTCGGTCCGCTTGCCATCCAGCCGCACGATCGCCTGCGCCACCTCCTTGCGGCGTCTTGCGATGTCTGCCTCAAGCTGCGTCAGCCGGTCCAGCCGCGCGTTCAGGGCCTGGGCCTCTGCCTGCAGTTCGGGGGCGATGGTGCCCAGAAGCATGGCGCCGCGCAGCGCGGCAAGAATGTCGTCGGGCTTCACCACCAGGGCTGGCGGCGGGTTCTGTTCCAGTTGCTGCAGTCCGGCCAGCAGTTCGGAGAGCACGTCCTGGGTTTCACCGAGTTCGGCCAGCACCGTGGTGCGCTCGCGTTGCAGGGTCTCGACGTCGGCTTCGCTGTCGCCCACCGCCGCCTCCTGCGCCTGCACCTCGGCGGCGACGGCTGCCAGCTTGCGGGCGATCTCGTCCTCGGCGGCGATGGCTGCGGCAATGTCCCCGGCGATGCGCGCCTCGGCAGCCTTGCTGCCCTGGATCTGCTGCTCGAGGGTCTCGAGTTGCTGGGTCTCCTGGGCCCGCGCTGGTTGGCAGGCGGCGGCCAGGCCCAGCAGTGGCAGGGCGGTTATGACAATGAAACGCCGCATGGATCCTTCGGCATGGCGGAAGCAAAGCGTAGCGACTGGTTTGCCCGAGTGGCCATTTACAATCCGTTAATCATGCATCCGGCGGGCCTTGCACCACCCTGTATGGTTCTATGGTTGTATAACGGACTTTGCAGGTGTATAACAATCCGGGGATCGGTCACGAAGCGGCAATCACCTCTTGCGCAGGGGAGCGCGTGATGATGTCCCGTCTCGTCCGTCTTTCCATTCTGCTTGCCGGTGCCAGTCTCGTGCTGGGCACGGCCGCGTCCGCCCAGCAGATCACCGGCACGCCCGGGTCTCCGGGCGCAACCCTGTCGATCAGCGGCGAGCAACTTCCCGCCCCTGCGCCAGCCTTCGGTGGCGTGATCAAGGAAAACGCCCTCCAGTCCAAGCCATGGTGGGCGCCCCGCATCGTGCCGCCCAAGGGTGCGCCAAACGTGCTGCTCATCATGACGGACGACTCCGGCTACGGTGTGCCATCCACCTTCGGCGGGGTGATCCCGACACCGGCGCTGGACCGGGTGGCGGCAAACGGCTTGCGCTACACCCAGATGCATTCGACCGCGCTGTGCTCTCCCACCCGGGCTGCGCTGATCACCGGGCGCAACCATCACTCGGCAGGCTTCGGCGTCATCTCGGAGCAAGCGACCGGCTTTCCCGGCTACAACTCGATCATCGGCAAGGACAAGGCCACGATCGGCCGCCTCCTGAAGGACAACGGCTATGCCACCTCCTGGTTCGGCAAAAATCATAATACGCCGGCCTTCCAGGCAAGCCAGGCCGGGCCTTTCGATCAGTGGCCGGTTGGTATGGGCTTTGAATATTTCTATGGCTTTGTGGGTGGCGACACCAGCCAGTGGCAGCCCAATCTGTTCCGCAACACCACGCAGATCTATCCATTTGAAGGCAAGCCGGGCTGGAACCTGACCACCGCCATGGCGGATGACGCCATCAGCTATATGAACCAGCTGAACCAGATCGATCCCGGCAAGCCGTTCCTTATCCATTACGCGCCGGGTGGTACCCATGCGCCCCATCATCCAACGCAGGAATGGGTGGACAAGATCCATGCCATGCACCTCTTCGATGACGGCTACGAGAAGCTCCGTGAGCGGATCTTTTCCAATCAGAAAAGGCTTGGCGTGATCCCACAGGACGCCGGGCTTTCGCCCTGGCCCTCGGACATGCTGAAGCCGTGGGACCAGACGACCGACGAAGAGAAGAAGCTGTTCATCCGCCAGGTCGAGGTTTTCGCCGCCTATGCCGCTTATACCGATCATGAGATCGGCCGGGTCATCCAGGCCGTGGAGGACATGGGCAAGCTCGACAACACGCTGATCATCTACATCAACGGCGACAATGGAACGAGTGCTGAGGGCGGGCCGCTCGGCACGCCCAATGAGGTTGCCTTCTTCAACGGCCTCAACAAGTTGCCTGTCGATGTGCAGATGAGGTGGTTCGACGTCTGGGGTACTGACCAGACCTACAACCACATGTCAGCGGCCTGGTCCTGGGCCTTCGACACGCCATTCAGCTGGTTCAAGCAGGTCGCCTCGCATCTGGGTGGAGTCAGGCAGGGCATGGCCGTGTCCTGGCCAGGCCATATCTCCGATCCCGGTGGCATCCGCACCCAGTTCATGCATGTGATCGACGTGGTGCCAACCATCCTTGAGGCTACTGGCATCCGCGCGCCTGATGTTGTCGATGGCATCAAGCAGGCGCCGATCGAGGGCATCAGCTTCGCCTATACCTTTGACGCCAGGAACGCCGATGCGCCTTCGCGCCGCACGACGCAATACTTCGAGATGTTCGGCGATCACGCCATCTATCAGGATGGCTGGATGCTCAGCACCGAGGTGAAGCGCGCGCCGTGGGAAGCCTTCGGGCCCGCCAATCCGGATCCGCTCAACAACGTCACCTGGGAACTCTTCAATCTCAAGGAGGACTACTCGCAGGTGAGGGACATCGCTGCGCAACACCCGGAGAAAGTCGAAGAGCTCAGGACGGTGTTCCTGCAGGAGGCCCGGAAGTACAACGTCTTGCCGCTTGATGCCTCGGTGGCATCGCGCATCGTGGCGCCGCGGCCCAACATCACCGCGGGCCGCTCCGAGTTCGTCTATGCAGTGCCAATGGTTGGCCTGCCGCAGGGCGACTCGCCACTGTTGCTCAACACCTCCTACACCATCACCGCGGAGATCGACGTGCCCGAAGGCGGGGCGGAGGGCATGATCCTCACCTCTGGCGGGCGCTTTGGCGGCTATGGCTTCTATCTCCTCAAGGGCAAGCCCGTATGGACCTGGAACCTGGTCAACCTGAAGCGCATCAGATGGGAGGGCCTCCGGCCGCTTGCGCCTGGCAGGCACTCTGTCGTCTTTGACTTCACATATGATGGCGCAGGCCCGGAGACACTCGCCTTCAACAATTTCGAAGGTGTGGGCCGGTCCGGCACCGGCACGCTGTCGGTCGATGGCAAGGTTGTCGCCACCCAGCCCATGGAGCAAACGCTTCCGATGATCCTGCAGTGGGACGAGAGCTTTGATATTGGCTCTGACACGCTCACAGGTGTTGATGACAACGACTACCAGCCGCCCTTTCCCCTCACCGCCAGGCTGAACCGTCTCACCGTCAGGCTGGATCGCCCGTCCTTGAGTGAGGCAGACCGGAAGAGGCTGCAGGACGCCATGCAAAGGAAAGACTGAGGCTCATGCACAAGCGTCTTGACGGCGACGTTTCATCTGGCAAAGGACTTGGGCGCTCGGAAACAAGAACCTGAGCCCGCCGTCAAATCGACAAGTTCGGAGAAAGACAATGATTGCTCGTAGAACGCTTCTGGCCAGCCTCGCGGCAGGCATCGCAGCCCTGGCACTCACCGGCTGCCAGATTGACACCCGCACACCGATCCGCGTGTCTGAAATCCTGTCGGTTGCCCAGTCCGGCGCCCCGGTTCCGGTCAGTGCCGCCATCACTGGCCAGTTCGTGACCGAGCCCTGGTGCAAGGACGAGGGCACCATGGCGGTTGAAACCATTTCGACGCCGAATGTCCCGTTGCAGCTCACCGGCTGCGCAGCGGCTGGCAATGGCGCGGCTGGCACCTTCCAGCTCGCCACCAATCTGATCCGTACCGACGGTGGCCAGAGCGATGACGTGATCCTCACCAATGTGCTCGAGGGCGACACCGCGCGCTTTGCCGTGTTCCCGCATGGCAAGCACAAGGATCTGCTGTCGGTTGGCCTGTTCCTCAACCTGCCGCAGCTGCAGGCCGCACAACAGAAGTTGCTGGCCATGCCGGTGTTCAAGCGCGGTGGTTACGACGGCACCACCAATTTCAGCTTCACCATCGACATCCTGAACGACACCGACAAGCCGGCGAAATTCTATCTCGCTGATGTGAGTGCAGGCGGCGACCTGCCGTCGGACGAGGCGATCCTCACCATTCCGCCCGGTGGCCAGGATACGGTGACACTCGATGCCCAGACGCAGGCCAAGCTCGGCACAACGGGCTGGGTCAACTTCATGTCGATGATGACCAAGTAGGCAGTCCAGGAGGCGGCTCCCGGTGTCTCCGGGGGCCGTCACGCCCGGTGATAGGGGTGCCCGGCCAGAATGGTGATGGCGCGATAGAGCTGCTCCAGCAGCATCACCCGCACCAGGCGGTGCGGCCAGGTCATCGGTCCGAAGCTCAAAGTCAAATCCGCCGCCTCGCGCAGCTCTGCTGCGTGCCCGTCAGGCCCGCCAATCAGAAAAGCCATGTCGCCGGTGCCGTCATTCAGTTGCCGGCGCAGCACGTCTGCAAAGGCCTGGCTGGCCAGTGCCTTGCCGCGCTCGTCCAGCACGACGCGAAAGCTGCGCGGCGGCAGAGCCGAGGCGATCAGCCGCGCCTCGTCCGTCATGCGCGCGGTGGCAGTTGCGGCTTGCGATTCATTGAAGTCGGTCACGGTGATCTTGGAAATGCCAAGGCCGCGGCCAAGGCCCTGCGCACGGGTCAGGTAGTCTTCGGCGAGGCTCTTTTCGGGGCCCGGCTTCAAGCGTCCGGCCGCGATGATGGCCAGCCGCAAGGTGTCAGATCGCCTGCGGGCTGGCTGGCGCGTTTGCCGACCACAGCTTCTCGAGATTGTAGAAGCTTCGCACCTCGGGCCGGAAGATGTGCACCACCACGTCGCCCGCATCCACCAGCACCCAGTCGCACTGCGGCATGCCTTCGATGCGCAGGTCGCGGAAGCCTTTCTCCTTGAGCTTCTGGACAAGCTGGTCGGCAATCGCGCCCACATGCCGGTTGGAGCGGCCGGAGGCCACCACCATGGCATCCGCCACCGCCGCCTTGGCCTCCAGCGGGATTGTCACCACCTGCTCGGCCTTGGCATCGTCGAGCTGGGCGAGAATGTAATCGAGCACGCCCGCCGGCTTTGCTGCCTTGGTCGTCTTGCCGCGTGGCTTGCGCGGCTTGCTGGCTTTGGCCTGAGGAGCAAGAAGCTCGGCCGGAATGTCCGGCAGGGGTTCCTTGGGCTTGCCTGCCGGGGCTGGCGTTGCACGCTTGGTAGTGGTGCCCGGCTTTGCGCGCTTGGCGGCAGTGCGTGGCTTTGCCGCGCCCTTTCGGGCAGCGGTCGTCTGTGCTGGTGCTTTCAGGGGTCTGATCCTTGGTTCCGCAATCGGTTATGCATCGGCGGCGCGTTGCGTGCCTCGTGATGGAACGACGCATCTCAAGCTAGAGTGTTCGCGCACCTTGTTCAAGAGGCTGGCGGCCCTGGCGGATGGCGGTTGAGCTTTCCGGCCGGAGCGGCATCGGAATGAAGCACCAGGCGGGTGGCGCAAGGCTGGCCAGGAGCGGGGCAAGTTCGCTTGGCACCTGGGCTTCCGAAAATCGTGTGGCCGCGGGTCCGCCCAGGGCGCGCAGCGAATAGCCCGGCCGCGCCAGAACGGCCATCGGCAGGCTTCTGGCAATCTCCAGCCAGTCATGCCAGCGGTGCAGATTGGCGAAACTGTCCGCCCCCATGATCCACACGAAGTCACCGCGTCGCAGCAGCGGTGCGAGGCCGCGCAGCGTGTCAGCCGTCGTGCGCGCGCCCATCTGCTGCTCGATGTCGGTCACCACAAAGCGCGGATGGCGCGCCACCTGCCGCGTGACAGCGAGGCGCGCGGCATATTCGCCAGTCTCGGCGGGGTCCTTGAGCGGGTTCTGCGGCGAAACCAGCCACCACACCCAATCGAGTTCCAGCCGTTTCAGGGCGTAGAGCGCAACCCTGTAATGGCCGTAATGCGCCGGGTTGAAGGAGCCGCCGAACAGCCCGATGCGCTGGCCTTCACCGAAGACGGGCGGCTTCAGGATCATGGCCGGATCTGCCCCGCGCCCCGCACCTGATATTTGAAGGTGGTGAGCTGCTCAACGCCAACCGGGCCCCTGGCGTGCAGCTTGCCGGTGGCGATCCCGATCTCCGCGCCGAAGCCGAATTCGCCGCCGTCGGCAAACTGCGTCGAGGCATTGTGCAGCACGATGGCGCTGTCCACCTCGTTGAGGAAGCGCTCGGCGGTGGCTGTGTCCTCGGTGATGATCGACTCGGTGTGCTGCGAGCCGTGGCGGGCGATATGCGCCATCGCCTCCCCGACGCCGTCAACCAGCTTCATCGCCACGATGGCGTCGAGATATTCCGTGCCCCAGTCAGCCTCCGTGGCGGCGATCACGCGCGTGTCCGCCGCCTGGACTGCCTGATCGCCGCGCACCGCGCAGCCCGCGTCGATCAGTGTGCTGACGATGGGCTTCAGCAGCCGCTCCGCCCCTGCCTTGTCGATCAGGATCGTCTCGGCCGCGCCGCACACGCCGGTGCGCCGCATCTTGGCGTTCAGCACGACCTTGCGTGCCATCTCGATGTCTGCCGCCTTGTCGACATAGACATGGCAGATGCCTTCGAGGTGGCTGAACACCGGCACCCGCGCATCCTGCTGCACGCGGGCCACCAGGCTCTTGCCGCCGCGCGGCACGATCAGGTCAATCGTGCCGTCAAGACCGTCCAGCATCATGCCGACGCAGGCGCGGTCGGCGGTTGGCACCATCTGGATCGCGGTGCGCGGCAGCCCCGCCGCATCGAGGCCACGCTGCAGGCAGGCGATGATCGCGGCGGAAGAATGAAACCCGTCCGAGCCGCCCCGCAGGATCGCGGCATTGCCGGACTTGAGGCACAGGCCCCCCGCATCGGCCGTCACATTGGGCCGCGATTCATAGACGATGCCGATGACGCCGATCGGCACCCGCACGCGTGAAAACACAAGTCCGTTGGGCCTGGTCCACTTGGCGATCACCTCGCCAACGGGATCGGGGAGTGCGGCGATGTCCTCCAGCCCCTTCGCCATGTCTTCCACACGGGCGTCGTTCAGCGTCAGCCGGTCGATGAAGCTGGCCTTGAGGTTCTTGCCTTGTGCCGCTTCAAGATCGCGCCGGTTCTCCGACAGGATGTCGGCGGCCGACCGGCGGATCTTTGCCGCCATCGCGGTGAGCGCCTCGTTCTTCTGCGCCGCCGGGGCGAGCGCCAGCAGCCTTGCTGCCGCGCGGGCGGCGCGGCCCAGTGTCAGCATCAGGTCCTGGTTCGAAACTTCGGTAGTCATGCACGCTCTCCGCCCATCAGCACCATGTCATCGCGGTGCACCAGCTCGTCACGCCCCCGGAAGCCCAGTGCCGTCTCGATCTCGGAAGACTTGAGCCCCAGAATGCGCGTCGCGTCCGTGGCGTCATAGGCCACCAGCCCGCGGGCGATCTCGCGGCCCGCCGCGGTGACGATCGACACCGTGTCGCCGCGCGCGAAGGCGCCTTGCACTGTCTTGACGCCCGCTGGCAGCAGGCTCTTGCCCTTGGCCAGCGCGGTGGCTGCACCCTCGTCCACCACCAGCCGGCCGATCGGCTGCAAGGTTCCGGCGATCCAGCGCTTGCGCGATTGCAATGCCGAGGCGCTGGCCAGAAACCAGGTGCAGCGCTTGCCCTCGAGGATGCGCCGCAGGGGGTGCATCTCATGGCCCGAGGCGATCACCATGTTGCAGCCAGCCCCCAGCGCGATCTTCGCCGCCTCGATCTTGGTGATCATCCCGCCGGAGCCTACGCCCGACACCGGCTTTCCCGCCATCGCCTCGATCTCCGGCGTGATCTCGTCGACCTGCGGCAGGAAGGTTGCGCCCTCCTGGTCCGGCGGCGCGGTGTAAAGCCCGTCGATGTCAGAGAGCAGCACCAGGCAATCCGCCGACATCATCGAAGCGACGCGCGCCGCCAGCCGGTCATTGTCGCCATAGCGGATTTCGCTGGTTGCCACCGTGTCGTTCTCGTTGATCACCGGCACCGCGCCCTGTTCCAGAAGCGTTGCCAGCGTGGCGCGGGCGTTGAGATAGCGCCGCCGCTCCTCGGTGTCGGTCAGCGTCACCAGCACCTGCGCCGCCACCATGTTCCGCGTACGGAGTGCTTCTGTCCAGGCCTGTGCCAGCGCGATCTGGCCCACGGCGGCTGCCGCCTGTTTCTGCTCGAGCCGCAGATTGCCGCGCGGCAGGCCCAGCGTGCGGCGGCCAAGCGCGATGGCACCCGAGGAGACGATGATGATCTCGGCGCCCCTCACCCTTGCATCCGCGAGGTCGTCGATCAGCGAAGAGAGCCACGACGCCTTGATCGCGCCGGTCTTGCCGTCGACAAGCAACGCCGATCCGATCTTCACCACGATGCGCCTTGCTGCATCAAGGCGCGAGGTCACGGCCGCCACTCCTCGGTGGTGACGCCCGGCGCGTCGGCGGCGCGGCCCGCCCTCCGGCTGGCATCGATCACCTCGAGCAGCTTCTTCATGGCTTCCGGCACGCCCACGGTGGTGGCGCCGGACATCAACAGCGGCGTCTTGCGCACCCGCCGCTTGAACTCCTTCAGCTTGTCTTCGATTGCCTCGGCGGAGAGCAGATCGGTCTTGTTGAAGGCGATCACCTCCGGCTTGGCGGCGAGTTCTGGCGAATAGGCCTTGAGCTCCTTGCGGATCACCCGGTAGGCCGCCACCGGGTCCTCCGCCGTCACATCGATCAGATGCAGCAGCACCGCGCAGCGTTCGACATGGCCCAGAAACCGCGTGCCCAGCCCGTGGCCTTCATGCGCCCCTTCGATCAGGCCCGGAATGTCGGCCAGCACGAAGCTCTGACTTCCCACCCGTACCACACCAAGCTGCGGGTGCAGCGTGGTGAAAGGGTAATCCGCGATCTTCGGCTTGGCCGCCGAGACCGCGGCGAGCAGTGTTGATTTTCCGGCATTGGGCAGGCCCAGCAATCCGGCATCGGCGATCAGCTTCAGGCGCAGCCATATCCAGCGCTCCTCGCCCGGCTGGCCGGGGTTGGCATGGCGCGGCGCGCGGTTGGTGGAGGACTTGAAATGGGCATTGCCGAAGCCGCCATTGCCGCCCTTGGCGATGCGGAACCTGTCGCCCACTTTCGCCAGGTCGGCGATCAGGGTTTCATTGTCCTCTTCGAAAATCTGCGTTCCCGCCGGCACCTTCAGCACCACGTCGTCGGAATTGGCGCCAGCGCGCAACCGCCCCATGCCATGGCCGCCGGTCGCCGCCTTGAAATGCTGCTGGTAGCGGTAGTCGATCAGCGTGTTGAGGCCATCGACCGCCTCCACCCACACATCGCCGCCCTTGCCGCCATCGCCGCCGTCGGGCCCGCCCATCTCGATGAATTTCTCGCGCCGGAACGAGACCGAGCCCGCCCCGCCATCGCCGGATCGTATATAAACCTTTGCCTGGTCGAGAAATTTCATGATCGCGCCTTGTAAACCCAGTCATGCCCTGCGGCCAGAGCAAAAACCGTGTGCGGATGTCCCAAATGAAAAGCGGAAAGGTGGAAGGCCACCTTTCCGCTCTGGTCTTTCTTTTGTGCCGGATCGGTGGATCCGGCGGCTGATGTTCTGGAGCCCGCCGGTTACTCCGCAGCCACGGCTGGGATCACCGACACGGTCTGCCGGTCGCCCTTGCTGCGGCGGAAGTTCACCACGCCTTGCACGGTGGCGAAGATGGTGTGGTCGCGGCCCATGCCGACGCCGGTGCCGGGGTGCACCTTGGTGCCGCGCTGGCGCACGATGATGTTGCCGGCCACGACGGTCTCGCCGCCGAAGGCCTTGACGCCGAGACGGCGGCCTGCCGTATCGCGCCCGTTGCGGGATGAGCCGCCTGCTTTCTTATGTGCCATGGGGTGTTCTCCTGGTGTCTTTCAGCGCTCAGGCGCGGATTTCGCGGATGGTCACCGAGGTCAGGTCCTGACGGTGGCCGTTGCGGCGGCGGTAGTGCTTGCGCCGCCGCTTCTTGAAGATGATGACGTGGGGGCCGCGGTCCTGCGAGGCGATTTCCGCCACCACGCTGGCGCCGGCCACATGCGGCGCGCCAACGTTCACGGAGCCGTTGCCAGCCACCATCAGCACTTCGGTGAACTTGACCTCGTCGCCGGGGTTGCCCTCGAGCTTCTCGATCTGGATCTTGTCGCCGGCCGCAACGCGGTATTGCTTGCCGCCGGTCTTGATGACTGCGTACATTCTCGTTGTCCTTCTTCTGCCGCGCCCTTTGGCGGCACCGGAAAACCCATGGTCCGGTGCGCTTTAACAGTCTGATTTATCAGACAAAATCGGGTTGCCGGAGGCAGCGCATTCAGCGCGATGGGCAAGGCCCTTGCCGCGCAGAGTGCAGGAAATAGGCGAAAGGGGCTTGCGAGTCAAGGTGATGGGGGCGGCCTGTCACTACGCCGCCTCTTCTCCCGCCGTCTTCTCGATCAGCCCGATCAGGTCGCTCACGATGCGGTTCATGTCGAAGTCCTTGGGCGTATAGACCGCTGCCACGCCCAGCTGTTTCAGCACGTTGATGTCGTCAGGCGGAATGATGCCGCCCGCCACCACCGGCACATGGCCGAGGCCGGCGCCGCGCAGTCTTTGCATCACCTCGCGGATCAGCGGCACGTGGCTTCCCGACAGGATCGACAGGCCAAGCACATGCACCTGTCTTTCCTGCACGGTTTTCACCAGCTGCTCGGGCGTCACGCGGATGCCGTCATAGATGACCTCGAGCCCCGTGTCGGCCGCGCGCACGGCGATCTGTTCGGCGCCGTTGGAATGTCCGTCGAGGCCCGGCTTGCCGATCAGCAGGCGTGGTGTCTCGCCCATCTGCTCGGCCAGCCGCTGCACGCGGGCGCGCAATGGCCCCAGCGTTTCGTCCGCCTCGCTGCGCATGACCAGCGCAACGCCGGTGGGCGCACGATATTCACCGAAGATCTCGCGCAGGGTTGCGCCCCATTCGCCGGTCGTTACGCCCGCTCTGGCGCAGGCAATTGACGGTTCCATCACATTGCGGCCCTCGCTGGCGGCGCGCGAGAGTTCCGCCAGCGCCGCTGCCGCGGCCTTGCCGTCGCGCGCGGCGCGCCAGGCCTTCAGCCGTTCGACCTGCTCGTATTCGACGTCATCCTTCACCGTCATGATGGCGTCTGCGCCCGCTGCAAGCGGCGAAGCTTCGCTGGTGGTGAAGATGTTGACGCCGACGATTTTCGTCTCGCCCGTCTCGATGGCATTGAGACGGGCGGTGTTGCTCTCCACGAGGCGCTGCTTCATGTAGGCGATCACGGCTTCGCTGCCGCCACCGCCCATGGCCATGACGCGGGCAAGCTCGGCGCGCGCCTCCTGCTTCAGCGCTTCCACCTTGCGCGTGATCTCGGCTGAACCGTCAAAGATGTCGCCATAGTCGAGCAGGTCCGTTTCATAGGCCACGATCTGCTGCATGCGCAGCGACCACTGCTGGTCCCATGGCCGCGGCAGGCCAAGGGCCTCGTTCCAGGCCGGCAGCTGCACGGCGCGGGCGCGGGCATTCTTCGACAGCACCACCGCCAGCATTTCCAGCAGAATGCGATAGACGTTGTTTTCCGGCTGCTGCTCGGTGAGGCCCAGTGAATTGACCTGCACGCCATAGCGGAAGCGGCGGTGCTTTTCCTCCGCGATGCCATAGCGTTCGCGGCCGATCTCGTCCCACAATTCGGTGAAGGCGCGCATCTTGCAGAGTTCTGTGATGAAACGGATTCCCGCATTGACGAAGAAGGAGATGCGCGCAAACACCTCCGGAAAATCCT
>NZ_JBIIDX010000090.1:0-14656 GCF_044238155.1 Aestuariivirga sp.
GGCTGCGACAACCAGTTCCGGTTTCATCATTTGCAATCAGTGCGACCCCCAGGTTTATCCCCTCCCCAAGAGAGGGAGGGAAAGTTGGGCGTGAGACTGTTAAACTTCATCTGGTCCTAATACTCGCCTGCGGCACGAAGCGGGATATTTCTCTAGAAATCCGTCTTCTCCCCACCTTCGCTTTCCCGCCGCCTGACGAACTCGTCGATCTCGGCCAGCGCACTTGGGTCGAGTGGTGGTAACTGATACTCCGCAAGTGCCTGCTTCCACAAAGCATTGGCTTTCTTCTCTGCGGTTGGAGAGCCAGACGCTTGCCAACTCTGGAAGTTTCGCCAGTCTGAAATGAGTGGTTGGTAGAATGCTGTGGCATAGCGTTCGAGCGTGTGATGGGCGCCGAAGAAGTGCCCGCCTGGCCCAACTTCGCGCATTGCCGAAAAGGCCATTTCTTCATCGTTCACGAGCACGGGTTTCAGGAACTCCTGCACCATCTGCAGGAGATCTACATCAAGGGCGAACTTCTCGTAGGAGGCGACAAGCCCTCCCTCCATCCAGCCCGCAGCGTGCTGAATCACGTTTCCGCCGCCCATGATTGCACCCCATAGTGAGAATACCGTTTCATAGGCCGCTTGGGCATCGACGCTATTGGCGGCATTGGTACTCGACGTGCGGTAAGGTAAGCCATAGCGACGCGCCAGTTGGCCTCCGATGATGCACGCCTTCATGTATTCCGGCGTCCCGAAAGCGGGCGCTCCGGACTTCATGTCGACGTTGGATGTGAAACCGCCATAGACGAAGGGGGCGCCGGGCCGCGTGAGCTGTGAAAGAGCCAGGCAAGCAAGAGCCTCTGCATTTTGCTCGACCAGGCCGCCCGCCAGCGTGACCGGTGCCATGGCGCCCAGCAAGGTGAACGGGGTGACCACCGCGATCTGGTTGAGCCGCGCCATCTCAATGATTCCCATCGCCATGGGCGAGTCGAGTTTCAAAGGTGAATTGGTATTGATGACCGTATAGGTCGAAGGCTCTTCGAGGAGTTGATCATGGCTGATGCCGCGTGCCAGCCTTACAATTTCGAGGCCGTCGAACAGGCGAGCGCGGCCTGTTGCGTAGATGAACGGGACCTTGTCGGAATAGACCATCTTGTTGCGGGTAATGTGCAGATGCCTTACCGAGGCGTGAACATCGAGTGCATCAACCGATGCGCCGCCTGCCGTATGCACGGAGTTGAAGAACTGCGCGAGTTTGACAAAATTGCCTGCATCCTCAAGCGTGCCGGGGCGTCTTCCCCGATCGAGATCGGAACAATTGGGCGGGCCACCCACCGGTGCAAAGGTGATCCACTTGCCACCGATGCGCAGATTATGCGCCGGGTTGCGAGCGTGAAAAGTGAATTCCGACGGCGGCGAGGTGAGGGAATGGGCGATGATGTCCTTGCCGATCCGGACACGCTCGCCGTCGATGAGTGCGCCTGCCTTGCCAAGAATTTGGCGAGCCTCTGGAAGCAGGATGTCCATGCCGATCTCCTCCAGGACCCTCAGTGATTGGAGGTGGATGGCTTCGAGCTGGTCATCGGAAAGAATGCGGGAAGGCGCAAGTGTGTGGACCGGTTGCTGCCACGCTAGCTGGCGAAGCGGGGTGTGGGCAGCGTCTGGGCGTCGGCCACGGCGCGCGATGGTCATGCTCGGTCCCTTTCTGGGAGGGCAGGATAGGCCGGTCAGTAGCCCGCTGTCAGCCGTGATCAGAAATCTGTAGGTACGCCACCTTCTGCCTTGCGCCGGTCGACGAAGCTGTTGAGTTCATCGCGGACTGCCGGGTCTATGGGAGGTTCCTGGTAGTCGGCCAGCGCCTGTTTCCAAACCGTGTTCGCTTTCTGCCAGGCCTCTGGCTTTCCGGCGGCCAGCCATTGCTGGTTGTTGCGCCAGTCCGAGATGATGGGTGAATAGAAGGCGTTGGCGTAGCGTGCCAGCGTATGCTGCGCACCAAAGAAGTGCCCGCCGGGACCAACCTCGCGGATCGCTTCTACGCCCAGTGCATCTTCGGTCGTCTCAATTGGTTGCAGGAATTCGCTCACCATCTGGATCAGGTCACAGTCGAGCACGAATTTTTCAAAACTTGCCACCAGCCCGCCTTCGAGCCATCCCGCTCCGTGCATGATGAGGTTTCCACCACCCATGGTGAGCCCCCATAACGAAAATACGCTCTCATAGGCGGCTTGCGCGTCGACGGTATTGGCCGCGCAGGTGTTGGAGGTACGGAATGGAATCTTGTAGCGCCGCGCCAGCTGTCCCCCGACGATGGTTGCCTTCATGTACTCTGGCGTGCCGAAGGCGGGAGCGCCGGATTTCATATCGACGTTGGAGGTGAAGCCACCATAGATCACGGGAGCTCCCTTCCGTACGAGCTGGGTAAAGGCAATGCCGGCCAAGGCCTCGGCATTCTGCTCCACCAGTGCGCCTGCTACCGTCACTGGCGCCATGGCTCCCGCCAGCGTGAACGGTGTCACGCAGACGATCTGGTTGCGTGATGCCATCTCAATCACGCCGCGAAGCATCGGCGTGTCGAGCTTCAGCGGTGAATTGGTATTGATGATTGTGAGCAGTGAAGGTTCACGCTCCAGCTGCTCATGAGACGCGCCTCGCGCGATGCGGGCAATCTCGATGGCGTCGCGGATGCGCTCGGTGCCCAGTGAATAACCGTGAAACGGCTTGTCGGTAAGCAGTACCATATCTCGCAGTGCTTCGAGGTGGCGTACCGATGCATGGATATCGATGGGTTCGACTGGATAGCCGGCCATGAAACCGATGCAGTTGAAGTACTGTGCAAGTCGCAGGAAGTTTCGATAGTCCGCCTGGTTGCCAGTCCTGCGGCCGCTGTCCATGTCAGAGCTGTTGGGCGGGCTCGCCACGGTGCCGAAGGCGATGTTGCTGCCACCTATCTGCAGGTCGTTTTCGGGGTTTCGGGCGTGAAAAGTGAATTCTGCGGGCGCCGAGGCGATCAGTCCTTCGATCATTGCAGGATCAAAGCGTACCCGCTCCCCATCGACGGTGGCGCCCGCTTTCCTCAGGATGTCGCGTGCCTCTGGTAGCGTGAAGTCCATGCCGATTTCAGAGAGTACACGAAGCGAGGCGTGGTGGATCGCCTCAATTTCGTCTGCAGAGACGATACTCATGGCGGGAAAGAGCCGCTTCAGCTTCCGTCGCGGCAATTGGGGGATGGCGTGGCCCGCAACTGCGCTGCCTGCCCGTCGGCCACCGCCTTCGCGACGTGGTCTGCGACCGGTTTCGGTGTCAATGGTGCTCACGTGATTGTTCCCTTGTCGCGATAGGCTTCGAGTGCGGGGTCGGCCGCAATCTGTTTGGCCAGCCAGTCTTCAAAGCGCCTGATCTTGGGTTTCATACGGTTATCGGCGTTACAGGCCAGAAGCCAGTTGTGGCGGTGCTGGACCTTCAGAGGAAAAGGCATGACGAGGCGGCCAGTCTTGATTTCCTCTGTCGCAAAGGGTCCGATTGTCATGGCCACACCGCGACCCTCGATGGCAGCTTCCTGCGCAAGGATATAGCTGTCGAAGGCAAGTCGATCAGAGAGCTGGATCCCTTCCACACCCGCCGCTTCTAGCCAAAGGTGCCAGTCCTCCTCGGCGGTATAGACATAGAGGAGTTTGTGCTTTCGAAGGTCTTCAGGCGTGCGCAGTCCGTTCGGTCCCTTCAGCAGGTCGGGCGAGCAAATCGGTGTCAGCCGCGAAGCGAACAGCGTTCGATAGTAGTGATCCGGTGAGCGGTTGCGCGCCAGGATAAATCCCACGTCGACATTCCTCTCGTCGAAGTCCCAGTCGAAATAGGAGGTAGATAACCTGACCTTCATGTCCGGGAAGCGCCGTTCAAAATCGTGCAGGCGCGGAATGAGCCACTTTAGCGCCACGGTGACATAGACCTGCACCGTCAATTCGTTGTCTGCGGCTGATGGCTTCAGAGCTCGCGTCTGGGCCTCCACCATGTCGAACGCATCGCGCACCGGTGGAAAATAGGTGTGACCCGCCTGGGTGAGTTCGGCGCGCCGGGCGTCGCGCCGGAACAACTGCACCCCGAGCCGCTGTTCGAGCGACTTCACCTGATGGCTCACCGCAGAACGGGTGATTCCCAGTTCGCCCGCTGCAAGTCGGAAGCTGCCAAGCCGAGCGGCCGCCTCAAAGGCGGTCAAGGCGCGCAAGGGCGGCAGGTCACGTCTGGCCAAGTTTGCTCACCACTGAGTTGAGACGTCGTTCTATCACTATTAAATTCATGGCGTTAAGCGAAGAAAGAGAGGATCGGGCCGCTGAATGGTGAATAATATTCATCACCAAGGTAAAAAGATAGGCCGTTGAAACTATCATCCAAACCGGGAGATATAGCTTAACACAGGAGTGCAACCCATGAGTGCCGTTGAAGATCTCTCCCGCCGTCGCGGTGGCCGTGAAGCCCGCCGCGCGCTGCGTTCACGCCCAATCCCGATGGCCGAGGCTGCCGTTCGTCCAGGCATGGAAGGTGGCCAATATAAGCCGCTGACAGAGCGTGACATGCAGCGCATCCACGAGACGGCGCTGAAACTGCTCGAAACCGTGGGCCTTGCCCAGGCCATTCCCTCCTGCGTCGAGGCGATGACGGCACGGGGCTGCTACCTGAATGCCCAGGGCCGTCTTTGCATTCCTCGCGGCCTCGTCGAGGACACGCTGGCCAGCTGCGCGCGCAACTTCGTGCTGCACGGCCGCGATCCGAAACATGACATGGAGCCTTCTGGCAACAAGGTCTATTTTGGCACCGCAGGCGCTGCAGTGCACGTCGTCGAACCCCAGACCAAGACCTACCGTGAGTCTGTCCTTGTCGATCTTTATGATGCGGGTCGTATTGTGGATACCTGCGAGCATATCCACTTCTACCAGCGTCCGCTTACGGCACGTGATATGATCACTGGCCACGACCTCGATATCAACACCATGTATGCCTGTATCGCGGGAACTCAGAAGCATGTTGGCACTTCGATGGTCGAGCCAACTCACGTTGAGGAGTGTCTCCAGATACTCCATGTGGTTGCCGGGGGCGAGGATAAGTGGCGCGAGCGCCCTTTCGTTTCGCAGTCCAACTGCTTCGTGGTGCCGCCAATGAAGTTTGCGGAAGATGCCTGCCGCTGCCTCGAGGCCGCGGCCCGGGGCGGCATGCCGGTCCTGTTGCTCTCCGCAGCCCAGGCTGGCGCCACCTCACCTGCCGCACTGGCTGGCACCGTGGTGCAGGCGGTGGCAGAGTGCCTCGCAGGCCTCGTCTACATCAATTGCGTGGTGCCTGGTGCCATTGCCATCTGGGGGCCGTGGCCGTTCGTGTCCGACCTGCGCACGGGAGCCATGTCGGGAGGCTCGGGCGAGCAGGCGCTGATAACCTCCGGTTGCGCCCAGATGGGACATTTTTACAATCTTACTGTGGGCTCGGCTGCGGGCATGTGCGACTCCAAGATGCCGGACATGCAGGCGGGCTATGAGAAGGGTGTGACGGCTGGGATCTCCGCTATGACTGGCATCAATATGCTTTATGAGTCGGCCGGTATGCATGCCTCGCTTCTGGGCTTCTGCCTCGAAAGCCTTCTGATCGACAACGACATGCTGGGGTCAATCAACCGCAATGTTCGCGGCATCGAAGTGACTGAGGACACGCTTTCTCTCGAGGTGATCGCTGATGTCTGCCTCGCCGGTCCAGGGCACTATCTTGGCAATGAGCAGACGCTGTCGCTGATGCAGAAGGAATATGTCTATCCGCATGTTTCAAACCGCATGAGCCCCAAAGAATGGAACGAGGCGGGAAAGCCGGACATCGTCGAGCGGGCGGCCGCCAGAAAGCGTGAAATCCTCACCACTTACTATCCTGACTACATTCCCCGCGCGATTGATGATCAGATCCGTGCCAGGCATGACATCAAGCTGCCGCGTAGTGTCATGGAGCCAGGCGACCCGCGCTGGAGCTGAGGTGGAGCATCCGGTTCTGATCGCAATTCGCCGGGCGGCGTTCACGCCGCTCGGCTGGTTCGCGCCGGGGCCGGCCGACCATGCCCCGGAGAATGCCAAGTTCCTGATTCTAATTGGCAACACCGGCCCTGAGATGTTTCGACGCTTCGCGCGCGAGAGCGGCGTTGCCACCAAGCTCGATGCCTGGACTCGCGAGGCAGTCTCCGGTCTTGCCGCCGATCTGGGCGCCACCGCTGTCTACCCTTTCGATACCGATCCGCCATGGCCCTTTCTCAGTTGGGCGCGCCGAGGCGGGGCGGGGCATGTCTCGCCGCTTGGCCTCAATATCCACTCCGTCTATGGCCTGTGGCACGCCTATCGGGCTGCTCTTCTGTTTCCTGTCGTTTTTGATCTGACGCCACCTTCGCCAGGATCCCACCCCTGTGAGACCTGTGTGGGCAGGCCCTGCCTATCCGCCTGTCCGGTGGGTGCTTTTGACGGAGCGGGGTACGATGTGCAGGCCTGCGCCAAGCATCTTGCCCGGGAAGAGGGGCAAGCCTGCATGGCGCGGGGATGTCTGGCGCGGCACGCTTGTCCTGTGGGGCAGGGCTTTGCTTATGCGCCTGCTCAGGCGAGTTACCATATGAGGGCCTTTCTTGGTGCCCGCCAAGAAGAGTGATCCAGATGTATCTTCGCATCCGTGAGAAACTCGCCCATGGTGGCATCATTATTCTGGACGGTGGGACCGGTACCGACATCCAGCATCGGGGTGTACCGATGAGTTCTTCCACCTGGTGTGCTGAAGCGAACCTCACGCACCCGGAAGTGGTGCAGCAGGTTCATACCGGTTATATCGTGGCTGGTGCGGAGATCATCACCGCAAATACCTTCGCGACCTCTGCGCTGCTTTTCAACGCTCTTGGCCGCGATGACGACTTGCTGGTCATTGACCGTGTTGCCGCCAAGTTGGCAAAGGCGGCTGCAGCCGGCCAGCGCGTAGCGGTTGCTGGTTCCATGTCCACCATGCGGCCTGTGCTGGCGGGTAGTGATCGTACATCCAAGCAGCGTGAGTGGCCGGAGAAAGAGGCCCGTGCCTTGTTCAGGCGCAAGGCAGAAAATCTTGCAGCCAGCGGTGTCGACCTGATCATGATGGAGATGATGCGCGATCTCGATTACTCCGTGTGGGCAAGTGAGGAGGCAATGGCCACTGGCCTTCCGGTCTGGATCGGCATCTCGGTCGAGCGCCATGACACGAAGCTCACCGGTTTTGGCCGGGAAGATCAGCCGCTTGAGCAGGTCGCGCGAGCGCTCGCGGCGCTTAAGCCGGATGTGATGAGCATCATGCACAGTTCACCCAATGACACGGACGAGGCCATCGAGCAGCTCCGGAAACACTGGGACGGCCCCATCGGAGCCTACCCCGAAAGCGGCTACTTCAAGATGCCGGAGTGGACCTTCGTCGACATCATTCCGCCGGAGGACCTCGTGGCGAAGGCTAGATCGTGGCGGCGAACAGGCGTTGTCGCGTTCGGTGGCTGTTGTGGCCTTGGGCCTGAGCATATCGCTGCACTGAAGAAGGAGTTCCCAACATGAAGACTGGATCCTGCCTGTGTGGCGCTGTCGCCTTTGAAATACATGGGCCCTTGCGCCCGGTTATCGCCTGTCATTGCATCCAGTGTCGCAAGCAGACCGGCACCTACATGTCGGCCACTGCTTGTGCCGATGTGGATCTGACGTTCAGCCGACGAGTTGGGTTGGCATGGTTCCGCTCCAGCCCGGAAGCACAGCGCGGCTTTTGCCGCGAGTGTGGCTCGGTACTTTTCTGGAAGGCAGACGGCACCGATACGACCTCGATTTCCGCGGGTGCAATCGATGGCTCGACCGATGTTCCGCTTGATGGCCACATATTCTGTGAAAGCGCTGGCGATTACTACGAGATCACGGGGGGCTCCTACCGAAGGGACCGTTGGTAGGCCTCAGTTCACTCGAGCGCATCGGCGCAGTGGCTTATGGCGGGCAACGGCGGGGCGGTTCAGCTTCGACTGCGCCACTCGCGGCGAGGGAAGCGAAGTGCCCGCCTGGGTAAGTGCCGCTGCATGCGACATGCAGAGCGCCTCTGACTGCTGCTCGCGGCTCATGCCCCGCAACAATACCGCCATGGCCGATTCCAGGGCCTGCGAAAAATCCGAAAGGCCAGCCCTGCCAGCACCTTCAGCAATCATCGCTGTAAGGCAATACAGAGTAACGGGCTCTTCAGTCCCGAGGGTGGTTTTCGCGTCAAGTCGGCCATTTCGGTTCAAGCCACCCATATTGGTTCTCCGATACCCAGAACACCATCTGCGACCTAAACGATTGGCCAGAATGCGGACAACATGCAATATGGTAAAGTTGCTATAGTCCTTCGGCCGGCGTGCAAGAATGAGCGCCGCATGAGGCAATGCCTGGATCACTGAATGACGCCAGTCTTTTTCTATCAGTTGCAAACCCAGCCACTCGAAGTGGTTCTGCCGAAGCTTTTGGCCACCAGCCTGGAGCGCGGCTGGCGGGTGGTCGTGCAGGCCGGGTCGGACGAGCGTGCCGAGGCCCTCGCGGATCAACTCTGGAGCCAGGACAAAGAGGGGTTTCTGCCTCACGGCACAAAGGCAGATGGCTTTCCAGATCTTCAGCCTGTCTGGATCACTGCTACTGACGAGAATCCGAATAACGCAAACGTACGCTTCTATGTGGATGGTGCAGCCGTGGGTGATGTCGCTGGTTTGACGCGCGCGGTGATCATGTTCGATGGCAATGATACTGACGCACTCGATGCAGCCCGTGCCGAGTGGAAGCGGTTCCGTGCCAACGGCCATGAGGTGAGTTTCTGGCAGCAGGATGATCAGGGCCGCTGGCAGAACCGGGCAGCAGGTTAAAGCGACAACCGACCAGATTGAAACAACGCCGTTCGTTTGCGGCAGTGCGGACGAGCGGGAGCGGTCCGAGACGAAGACTGAGGATCCTCGTGAGGGCCACTGCGAACCAGACGCTCGCCGCTATCGGACCTGAAGGGCTAGCGCCTTTCTTGCGTTACAGACGTTGCATTGCTCGACCGGGCCACCGGCTTGCTCTTTGTCATCCTCCTGATCACACCGTGAAATTCCTTCGGTGGAGCGATTCAATCAGGTCGGTTCTCACTCTAGGGTCTAGTCAATCTGGGTTGAGAGCCACTCGTTCTCAGCCTCCTCCAGTTCGGAGGCGAGCTTGGCGCGTAGCCTTGTAAAGTCAGCAGCTTTCCGCGGTTCTTCGCCATACAACGTTGGGTCTGCAAGTGCCTGATCGAGCGTTTCAATCTTGCCGCGCAAGTCTTCCATGCGACGGTCGAGTTTTTCAATCGTTTTCTGTAATGCTGTTGACGAAGGTTTCGGGGCGGGCCGTGGGTTTTCTGTCAACTGCTTGCCTGCGTGGCGCTCGGCGCGGCGGTTTTCCCGGGCAGTGTCAAGGACAAGGCGCGTGTAGTCATCCATATCGCCATCGAAGGGCGTGACCGTGCCGTCCTTTACCAGCCATAGTGCGTCAGCACAGGTTTCGATGATGTGCCGGTCATGGCTAATCAGGATCACAGCTCCCTCGTAGTCATTGATCGCCATGATCAAGGCTTCACGGCTGTCGACATCAAGATGGTTCGTTGGTTCGTCCAGTATCAACACATGCGGGGCATGAAAGGCAGCAAGAGCGAAGAGCAGCCTGGCTTTTTCTCCTCCCGACAGCGTGTCGCAGCGCGAGTCTGCAAGAGAGGAGCCAAATCCATATGCTCCAAGCCTGGCGCGTCGTTTCGCCTCCGGTTCGTCAGGCATCAGACTGCAAAAATAGGAATAGGGAGTTTGCTCGGGTGAGATTTCGTCTAGCTGGTGTTGGGCGAAGTATCCGCTGGTGAGACGGGCAGGTACAGTCATGCTGCCTGCCATGGTTTTTAACTTCCCACACAGCAGCTTGGCAAAGGTCGACTTGCCGTTACCGTTCGAGCCGAGCAGCGCGATACGGTCATCAGGGTCGAGTCGGAGGGTGATGTTTTTCAGCACCGGCTGGTCAGTCGCATAGCCGACGCTCGCCTTTTCCCACTTCACCAAGGGTGGGGCAATTGCCTTTTCCGGATTGGGAAAGAAGAAAGGGGCCACTCGATCTTCAACAAGTTCGGCGATGGGTTCAAGTTTTGACAGTGCTTTGAGCCGACTCTGCGCCTGACGCGCCTTGGACGCCTTGTAGCGAAAGCGGTCGACGAAGGCCATCATGTGCTTGCGCTGGTCCTCCTGCTTCTTGCGCAGTTTTTGGGTGAGGGCCTGCCTGTCGCGCCGCTGGCGTTCGAAGCTGTCATAGTTTCCCTGATAAAGGAAGATCTTTCCCCGCTCGAGATGCAATATATAGCCGACGGCCTCGTTCAGCAGGTCGCGATCGTGGCTGATCAGGACAATGGTGTGCGGATAGTCCCGAATGAAGCTCTTCAGCCAGATCGTGCCTTCAAGGTCGAGATAGTTGGTCGGCTCGTCAAGAAGCAGCACGTCTGGTTTGGCGAACAGTGCCGCAGCGAGGGCGACCCGCATGCGCCAGCCGCCGGACAGCGCCGAGCAGGGCCCCGCCTGACGCTCCTCGGTAAAGCCCAGTCCGCTTAGGATGGTGGCTGCGCGGGCCCTCGCCGAGTGGGCGTCAATATCGGCAAGCCGGATCTGGACCTCGGCGATGCGGTTCGGATCTTCGGCTGTTTCAGCCTCGGCGAGCAGCATCGAGAGCTCGGTGTCACCCGCAAGGACGGTGTCAATGAGACTTTCAGAGCCGCCTGGTGCTTCCTGGGCAACCGTGCCAATCCTGGCGTGCCGGGGCAGGGTGATGCTGCCGGCCTCAACTGGCAATTCGCCAAGAATAAGCTTGAACAGCGTGGATTTGCCAACCCCGTTGCGCCCCACGATGCCGACCTTGTGACCCTCGGGAATGGCGGCCGTGGCGTCCTCAAGCAGTAGCCGCCCGCCGATCCGATAGGTCAGTCCCTTGATATGCAACATGTTGGCGCTTCTAGCCCAAAATGAAGCCGGGTGGAGCCACTTTCCGCTGTCGTCCAAAACGGTATTGACTGACGCGGCGCTGCACCGCACAAACGTCCAGGGAAGCTAGGGAGCGTACATCAGGTGGCACATGTGAAGCCCGTCAAGCCGGCCGGGGCGGCCCCTGTAGACAGCGCCTACCTCGACGAAATCACCATGATGCTGCGCGATCTGCTGCGCCAGGTCATCAAGGTACGTGAGCCGCGTGTGCTCACCGTGATCGACGAGCCGGCTAATGCCCGAGCCCTGCCGCAGGACATGATCGCAAATGCACTGCAGGTGATTGGCATCTGGTTGCAGTTGCTCAACATCGCGGAGGAGAACGCCGCAATGCGCGCCCGCCGCCAGATGGAGACCCGCAGCGGGCCAGACCAGGTGACGGGTTCGTTCTCGCATGCTGTTGCCACTGTGGCAGCAGCCAGTATCCCACCAGAGGCAGTGCAGCGTACGCTTGATACGATCGACGTGCAGCCGACAATCACGGCGCACCCAACTGAGGCCAAGCGGGTCACGGTTCTGGAAATCCACCGCCGCATCTATTTGAAGCTCTATGAACTCGAAAGCCCGCGCTGGACCCCGCGCGAACGCACGGGCCTTCTCAAGGCCTTGCGAAACGAGATCGATCTGCTCTGGCTGACTGGTGAAATCCGCCTTGAGAAGCCAACAGTTGAGCAGGAGATCCACTGGGGGCTTCATTTTTTCCGTGAGACACTCTTTGACCGAACGGTCAGCCTGTGTGATTTGATGGAGGCCGCACTCCAGCGTCATTATCCCGAGACTCCCTGCAGGGTCAGGCCGCCTTTGCGCTTTTCCTCCTGGATCGGCGGCGACCGAGACGGCAATCCCTTCGTCACTGCCGAGGTCACGCGCTATGCGCTGAGGGAAAACCGCGATGCAATTCTGGCGCGGCTTGACCAGCGACTTGGTGATCTGTCGCAATTGATATCACTCAGTGCGCGCGAGATCACCATTCCAAAGGAGTTCCTTGACAGAGTGCACCGGCAAGTCGAGTTGTCAGGTGATGCGGCCGGTATTGCCTCGCGCAATGCCCACGAACCCTTCCGGCGCTTCTTCACGGCACTGCGTGCCAGACTGGTTGCCACATTTTCCCCCGATGCTCCCGGAACTGGTTTCAGAAACACCGAAGAACTGATCGGTGAACTTCTTGCTGCTGAAGAGGTCCTCTCGCGATTGCAGTCGGTCTCACTTGCCTCGAGCATTCTACGGCCGGTACGCTGGGAAGTGGAAACCTTCGGTTTCCGGACGGTCAGTCTTGATCTACGGCAGAACACCACGGTCATTAACCGGGTTTTGCGTGAGATTTGGCGCAAGCTCAATCCACTGGCCGAGGGCGAGGGCCCGGAGCCAGGCTCGCTGGCATGGCAGGCCTGGATTGAGGATGAGCTGGCCAAGCCGCTCGGTTTTCTGCCTCGCTTCCGGGGAGTCTCTGACGAAGCCCGCGAGCTACTTGATCTTCTGGACCTGATTCGTGATACGCTTGACGGTCCCGATCCTCAGGCGATTGGTGCGTTCATCCTCTCCATGACACAAAGTGCCGGCGACGTGCTCGGGTTGTACCTGCTGGCCAAGTATTCGGGCTTGTTCGCAGATGAAACAGCCCGGGAAGTCTGCCGCATCCGCGTGGTGCCGCTGTTCGAGACGATTGATGATTTGCGGGCAGCACCGCAGATCATAACGGAGCTTCTTGCCCATCCGCTGGTCCGGACATCGCTTGCGGCTCAGGGTGGTTGTCAGGAGGTGATGCTAGGCTATTCCGACTCCAACAAGGACGGTGGCTTTTTCTGTGCGAGCTTCGAGCTGTTTGAAGCCCAGCGTCGCCTCATCCGCATTGGGCGCGATAATGGAGTCGATATCAGCTTCTTTCACGGCCGTGGCGGTTCGGTCAGCCGCGGTGGGGCGCCGACTGGCCGCGCCATTGCGGCCCAGCCGGCGGGTTCCGTAGGTGGCCGCATGCGGGTTACGGAACAGGGTGAGGTAGTCTCATCCAAGTTCGCCAACCGCGGCACGGCGCAGCACCATCTCGAAATACTTGCGGCAGCCGTCTTCGTGCATGCTCTCAAATCCATCGACGAGCCCGAGCTCAAGATCAATGAGGAGCACCAGGCGGCTGTTGAGTGGATCGCTCAGGCTTCTTTCCGGCATTACCGCAAGCTCGCAGAGGATCCTTCGCTTCTGGACTATTTCCACCAGGCTTCGCCGGTTGAGGAGTTGGCCAACCTTAAACTCGGTTCTCGTCCAGCCCGTCGCTTTGGCGCACGTGGCATCGGTGACCTGCGTGCCATTCCCTGGGTTTTTGCCTGGAGTCAGAACCGGCACTTGCTGACCGGTTGGTATGGGCTGGGCTACGCGCTTGATGATTTTCTGGTGCCGCGCGGCGGCGCCGGCATGAAGCTTCTGCGCGACATGTATGCCCGCTCCCGTGGTTTTCGGTTGGCGATCGATGAAGTCGAGAAATCGCTTTATCTTGCCGACATGACGGTGGCTGAACACTATGCGGCTCTGGTCGCCGACCGCACCGCTGCCGAACGCCTGTTTGCGCTCATTCGTCATGAGCACGGCCGCACGACCCGTACCATTCTGGAGCTTACCGGAGAAGCGAAGCTCTGCGAGCGTTTCGAAGGCCTGCAGCGCCGATTTGAGCGCGTTCGGCCCATGGTGGAGCAGGCCAACCGCTGGCAGGTCGAACTGCTCAAGGAGACCCGTAGCGGCAAGGGTGGCGAACAACCGATGATGCCACTGCTGATGACCATGAACTGCGTTGCTGCAGGTCTTGGCTGGACGGGCTGATCAGCGCCGTGCGGGAGGTTCGATGGCGAGCCCGTGGCCGAGGCCTTCGCGCTCATCAAAAACGAAGCAGGACCCCCACCAGAGACTTTCCGTCGCTGGTACCTTTTCGAGATAGTTCAGGATGCCGCCTCTGAGTTGGTAGACGTGCTTGAAGCCATGGGCCCGCAGATAGCTTGTGGCTTTCTCGCAACGGATGCCGCCGGTACAGAACATGGCGATCTTGTGGTGAGGGGCAGAGCTGAGCGTACGTTCGACATAGGCAGGAAACTCGCTGAAGGATCTCGTCACGGGATCGATGGCGCCTCGGAAACTGCCCGCTGCCACCTCGAAAGCGTTTCGTGTATCGATCAAGAGTACGTCTGGTTCTGAGATCAAAGCGTTCCAGTCTTCTGGCTCCACGTAATGACCTGCTCCATGGCGCGGGTCGAGGCCCGCAATGCCCATGGTCACAATCTCCTTCTTCAACTTTATCTTCAAGCGGCCAAATGGCATAGCATCGGCGTGCGAGGACTTGGCCTCGAGATCGTGCAGGGCAGGGAATTTGCGGATGAAGGCCATGACCGACGCGATCGCAACCGGGCCTCCGGCAACGGTGCCGTTGATCCCCTCAGGCGCCAGCAGGATGGTTCCTCTGACAGCGTGGGCCCGGCAGCAATCGAGAAGCGGTTGTTGCAAGTCGCGGAAGTCCGGCAGGGCGATGAACTTGTAGAAGGCGCTGACGGTAAGTGTCATGGCAAGCGATCCTAAACGTTTTCGGGCCCCGCTGTCTTGGGTCATGCCCCTTGCCCTGTGGCGGATTTTGCCTTCTACTCAGGTA